>NZ_JBIEKI010000005.1:0-326971 GCF_043497085.1 Halobacillus sp. B23F22_5
ATTGTTGATTGCCAATTTGGGCAGGGAAACGATGAGACTCCTACGGGAGAGGCAAGGCTGACGAGGCCCCGCAGGGCGAAGCCCGAGGAGACTTGTCGTCTTCCCCGTGGAAAGGGAATCGTTTCCCTGCCCCACTTTTCCAGTATCAACAATAATGAAAAAAAAGGCTGCCCCTATAAGTCTCTTATAGACTTATGGGACAGCCCCTTTTTTATTAAAAATAGTTTATATGTCCTGTTGAACAGGAAAACTGATAAAATAGGACTACTAATAGTTTTTATATAGAATAGGAGTGAATCGCAATGATATCAATAACCTTAAAATGGGTAACAGGTATATTAGAAGGCCTGCTGGCCATCCCTATCGCCGGTGGATTATTCATCCTCGGATCCGGGTGGCAGCCATTGATGTTCATGTTTGTCCTTCACTTGATTACCCTTATCTTTTCCGTTAAAGACAGCCGCTTCAGCGCCGGAAGTGTGCTGGGACTGATCACCAGCGTTGTCGGCATCATCCCGGGAATCGGCTGGTTGATGCATACCATTACAGCAATTGTATTGATCATTGACGCTTCCATCTCGTCAAAAGCGATGAATAGCGCGAAATAATTATGCTATCAGGCTTGTTCCGTATTAACGGGATGAGCCTTCTTTATGGCATGTTTAATAAGGTTATGTTTTATTAGACACTCCAGCTGATTACCAGACAACAAATAGGGTGTGCTAGATAATTACGATGGTTCACTAGATAGTAATGTACGATACCATCCTAAAGAGTCGCCCTCCTACTTTTTCAGGTAACCCATCAATTCCCTGCTACCTTAATCATAATACAATATAGAGTTTTCCGTTTTTTGGCATAATCATGTTGCCTCTGTCCCTCTCCCCTTTTATGTAAATGGTCTTATTTTATAAGTATTTCTCTATAAGTATTCTTAATATTTCCTCTAAATGATAATCTTGTAAATAATCCATAGAAGGAGGAAAGAATACATGAACATACTACAAATGAAAAGATTCGTTCAGCTTTTTACGATTCTGTCGCTTATCTTACTCTTGTCATGGCCTATGTCTTCCAGTGCCCGTGATAAAGACGACATCCTGCTCGTCAACAAACAGTCGTCTCTTTCGGAAGACTACATACCTGCTGACCTAGTAACTCCTGATGTAGCTTTTTCTGGAGACGAGGAACAATTACAGGCTAAAGCGGCCGCAGCCTTAGAGGCAATGTTCACGGCTGCTGAAAGGGACGGCGTCCAATTGTATGCCGCTTCTGGTTATCGTTCATACCAGTATCAAAAGGGGCTCTTTCAATTCTGGGTCGACCAATATGGAGAAGCGCAAGCGAGCCGGGTGAGTGCCAAGCCAGGTCACAGTGAACATCAGACAGGCCTGACCATGGATGTAACCAGTAAGGACGTAGATTTTCAATTAAAAAAATCATTCGGTAAAACCAGAGCTGGTCACTGGATTGAAAAGCATGCCGCAGAATATGGCTTCATCATCCGGTATCAGGAAAATAAAGAGCCGGTCACAGGGTACGATTATGAACCCTGGCACCTAAGGTATGTTGGAAAAGACCACGCTAAGATTATCACAAATTATAATATCGCCCTGGAAACTTATCTTTCACATGACATGGATAGCATGCCAAATACATACACTGTACAAGGTGGAGATACATTCTACAGCATTGCGAAAAACAACGGAACCACCGTCGAACATGTCCTGGCTTTAAATCCTGAAATAAAGACTCGCTCCCTTCCTGTAGGCGCTGAAATTCAATTACCAGGTCAAGACGTCCATATAGTCAAAAAAGGCGATACCATTTCAGAGGTGGCAGCCAAATATTCAGGTGTCACTCCTGAACTGTTGATGGATGTGAATGATCACGTCGACCCAAACCAGCTTCCTATTGATGCCGCCATCAATATTCCATAACGCTTATGCCAAGCCTTATTCATCTGAGGCTTGGCATTTTCTATTTATATACAAGGGTTGTTAGCATCCATCCCCCTCTCTTGCTTGGTCACTTCCCATATTTTACCTTATATTACATTTATGTTACGGTTATTACATAACGATTACTGAAAACCACTTAAGGAGGGGTATCATTAATCAATTATTTTATTGCGTGTTCTAGTTGGAACTTCCTTGTTGTTGCGTTGGGTTTTAACAACTATAAGGAGGATGATTTTTTTGAATATCCGTGAATATTCTGCAAGAATAATAAATGTTTTAATGATACTCACCATTAGCGCATTCGTTGCTTGGCCTGCTACAGTTAAAGCACACGATAAAGATGATATTTTACTAGTCAATAAAAGCCACTCCTTATCGGAAAGCTATGTACCTGGTAATCTTGTTTATCCTGACGTTTCCTATTCCGGTGATCGAGAACGGATGCGGTCGTATGCCGCTGATGCTTTAGAGGATATGTTCTATGCCGCTAAACAAGATGGAATTCAGCTTTATGCCGCTTCTGGTTATCGCTCTTATGCATACCAGGAAGACTTGCATCAGTACTGGGTGAATCAATATGGGGAGGAAGAAGCTAACCGGATCAGTGCGAAAGCTGGCGAAAGTGAACACCAGACAGGGTTGGTTATGGATGTGACCAGCGCATCCGTAAACTTTGAATTAGTGAAAGGCTTCGGGGATACAAATGCCGGACAATGGATTGAACAAAATGCTGCCGCTTACGGTTTTATCGTCCGTTACCCTGAAGGTAAAGAGCATGTAACAGGCTATAGCTATGAACCATGGCATTTACGATATGTCGGTGCTGATCATGCCCAGGACATCATGGGGCAGGATATTACGCTCGAAACCTATCTATCTAGCAATTCTGAATCAGAACAAACTACTTCTTATACCATCAAGGCTGGTGATACTTTATACAAAATTGCGCTTGATCAAGGTACAACGGTAGACCAACTGGTGAGCTTAAATCCGGGCATTCAACCTCGATACTTGCAGATCGGAATGACGATCCAGCTGCCAGGCAGCTCATCTTCTCCCGATCAACCAAGAACAAGTACGTCTTATACCATCGAGCCTGGCGATACCTTCAGCGGGATTGCAGCTTCCTATTCTGGAGTGACTACCCAGGAATTGATGGATGCCAATCCGGGAATCAACCCTCGTTATCTGGTAATCGGTTCGACGATAACAATCCCTGGAGAATCTTCTGATAACCAAACTTCCTATGTAGAAGCTGACGGAAACGTATGGATCCATGCTACACCCGATTTCAACGCGTCCTCCCGACTCGGGGTTTTCTATGAAGGGGAAAAAGAAAAACTTCTGGGAGAAACGCCAAATATGTATCAAATCAGCAGTGGTTATGTTTCTAAACATTATGCTGATGTTATCGAATGATAGAGACAGCTGATTTCCTTTTCCCAGGTCAGTCAGCACTAAATGATAAAGGTGTCGGAAAATCTGTAATAAATTTTCTGGCACCTTTTCTAGTAGGTCTGCCATGATAATTAACAGGCTTCATGCTAAGATAAAGGTAAATGATCCGGAGGTGGAAAAATGAAAATTGTTATTATCGGCGCAGGTGCCTTGGGCGCTTATTTCGGCGGCCGCTGGCAAGAAGCAGGGCATGAAGTTACATTTTTGGTTCGTGAACGGCGGGCAAATCAGATTCAAGAGAATGGCATTCATATACATAGCCCCTATGGTGATTATAAAATGGACAACCCCTCCATCATCCGCCAGGCGGACGAAGCTGAAGGTGCAGACCTCGTTTTTTTATCCGTAAAAGGGTATCATCTTCCAGGCGCAATGGAAGATTTGAAGACACTGACTGCAAAAGGAGCGAAAGTCCTTCCGGTTCTCAATGGTGTTGAACACATCCCTACGTTACAAAAAGAACTGGGCGAAGAAACGGTGATCGGGGGACTATCCTTCATCATTGCCACTTTGGATGAACAAGGCCATGTCGTCCATTCAGCCAATGTACATGACCTCGTATTCGGTGCTCTCCACCAGTCCCAGCAACAGCTGGTTGATGAACTGGGCTTAGTCTGTGAGCAAGCTAATTTTGATGGAAGATTAAGCAACGATATTTTAAAAGAATTATGGAAAAAGTATATGTTCATCACAGCTTTTTCTGGAATTACAACAGCAGCCAATCTGCCAATCGGAGAGATTCGCAAGTATCCGGAAACCTACCACATCGCACGTAAGGTTTTAGAAGAGATGAAACAGCTGGCCAACAGTCATGGCCTCGAACTAACCGATAAACACGTAGACAAGGCGTTTGAAAGTATTAATAATCTAGGTGATGAAGCTACTTCTTCTATGCACCAGGATCGTCGCAAAGGACTTACGCTGGAAGTCGAACATTTACATGGTGGTGCACTTCGGTTAGGGGAAGCTGTAGACCTGAAACTTCCTTATATTGAATCGATTTATGGCATTATTAAACCATTCGAAAATGCTTGAAATAATTAAAAACAGCCCTGAAAATGGGCTGTTTTTTGCTGAGGATAAAAATACTATTACCCGGGTTCAAATTGTTATCCACTTTTCATAACAATTATAACGTTGTGCATCACTCGGCCGGTGGGGAAACTCTACAAATCCTCGCAATTGAAAATCATTATGAAGATATAACTGGTTGGAGACTGGATTTCCGTCAAAAGTGTCCAGGCGGATGCTTGTGTAATCTTGTTCTTTTGCATAGTTGTCACACCACTTTATCAACTGGCGCCCGTATCCTTTCCCCTGGTGGGTCGGCGAAATACAGAGACCATGCAATACCAGTGGCTTGCCAATTACATCCCGCCATTCGATTGCTTCCCACTCAAGCGTCCCCTCTTCATTCAATATCACCGCTCCGATAATACTCTCTTCCTCCACCATTACATATAGTTGCTTATTCATTATCGCCTGGAAAATAAAATCCCTGCCTGGATAATTTTCATCCCACTGAGAAATCGCTTGTGCTGCCAGCACCTCTGCACAAGCCTGGTAAAGATTAAAGACTTCTTCCGCCTGATGCTCTTCCGCCAATATGATGTCCGTCATTGCTCTTCCCCTTTTTAATTTTTAGATGTGATAAACTGGTATAAAGTATGTTTTTACCAGTAAATCTATGTTTCTATAATTTTAGCATAATTCAGATAAATACCAGAAATAATTTTAAGGATGGACGCCATGGGTTTTTTCACTGACCGAACCAAAACGCAAACTACATTTGAAATCTTCATGCTGCTTCTTGCTACAATATCCGTGGCTACTATTTGGAAAGAGACCGGTTATAACAGTATTATCGTCTGGACTACATGGGCAATATTTTTCCTCGATTTCCTGTACCGTTTATACAAAAGTGAGAGTATGTGGAAATTCATCAAAAAGCATCCCTTCCTGCTTATCGCTGCCATCCCTTTGGATGCCGTTTTTCAGTTTGCCCGGTTTGCAAGGATTCTCCATTTACTAAGACTGAAATCAATCACCAAATTTTACACCAAACCATTTATTAAATACTTTAAGCGACAGCATCTAGGTTTTGTAGCTGGGGCAACGGCAATAGTCCTCTTTCTAGCTATTATTCCGCTTTATCAATTCGAATCGGGAGTAGAAAGCTATGTTGAAGCTATGATTAGTGCCCTCACTGCCATTACATTTTTCGGCAGGACGGCATTTGAACCGGCGACAGGTATTGGTCAAACAATCATAGTAATTCTGACGATTTTCGGCGTTATTTTGCACGGACTTATCATCAGCACAGCATTCGATATCTTCTATCATTCAAAATGGGTGCAAACTTTTGTAAAGAAATTGAAAAACAGATAAGGTTTAGGATTTTCTCGCACGAGGTATACTCCACATATAACGCTGATGAATGAGGTGACTTAAGATGGCTGAAAACCAAAAGAAAAACGACCGCCAGCAAAAAGGTATGGCCAGAAGGAATCAGCCTGAACAAATCGAGTCTGATAATGAAAGCTTGCTGGACAAGCATAAAGATGAACAGTTGACTGATCCTATTCCGATGGATGACTTAAATAAAGAAATGAAGGAAGAAAAGAAAAAAGATAAAACAAAGAAAGATTCAGGTTCAGAAGAAAAATATAAGAAGGATTATAAGTAGCCGCATTGTTTGGGGTTTAAATTCAAAAACTTTTTGTTGACATGATGCTCGATATCCTGTAATATTGTCATTTGTAGCTATATAGCGAATGGAACGTAGAAATGTATAGACACGTCAAGAGTGTAGTATGATCGAACTTTTGACGAAACTAAACTGGCATTCTGTGCTAAGTTTTTGAAACACTTATTCACACTGGATCGGCTTCGGAGCCGTAAGGATGCAAGAGAGGTAGGGCTTGCGTCGTCTAAGTTAGAAAACTACCAAACGGAATTATAACCGCGGCAAATAGACACACATTAGAAAAACTTGGCTTGTCGCCAAGTACTAATGGCGAAAGCCTTAGTATTTTCTTATACTTTAACTCTTCAAAGTTTAACTTTCTTAAAGTATAACAAAAAAGTGTGCAACATAAATAAGCATTTCCAAACGTTTAAACTACAAAGCGGGTCTGACTGATTGTCGGATCCGCTTTTCCAATGGAATTATATTTTCATATCGATTGTAGCACAGTTAAGTTCCTGGAAAAGTACCGAGTCTTCGATATACTCTACTCTAGTGCGAGGCTGAAGTTTTTCAAGCAAATTGATTTGTTCTTTGATGTAATTAAACGGGCCAATTCCTCTGTACTGGCTATTTATATATATTTCACAGCGGTTTTCGCCAAGCAATACCAGCTTAACAAGCCTGCCATTAATCAGACTTACATAGGTTTTATCTAACAAACGAATCATATCCCTGCCTCCTTAAAATCAACTGCCTTCTTCTACAAGTTCAGCCTGGACAATTAACCGATGGGTCGGATCTTTAATCGGATGACAGGTGATCAGCGTCACCATCGACTTATCTGTTGGCTGTTCTAAAACCGACAAATCTGTGGGCAATACCAGCAATGTCTCTGTCACACGATAGGTGAAGGTTTCGTTCTTGTTGGCTACCTTCACATCCTGTCCTTCCTTCACTTCATCGAGACGATTGAACAATCGTCCATAGCTATAACCACGGTGGCCAGCCAAAGCTGCATTGCCGATTTCCCCTACTTGAGCTGTTTCTGACATATGACCGACTGCATATTCAAGGTTATCCATGCCTGCTCCTTCTAATAATGGAAGTTTTAAATCTATGGTTGGAATTTCAATACTTCCGATTAAAGGATCTTCTGAGACTTGCTGAGATTGTTTTTGCTGCGAACTTTCCCGCTCGCCAGCTTCCAGTATTTGATTTACGTTTTGATAACTTTCAATCATTTCATTGGTATCGATTTCTGGCTGTGTTTTCTCCAGTGCCTCCAGCATTTGACTTTGCTGGTTAGAGGTGTAATGGTTTTCTATAGTCGGATAAAGCAAAAAGCCAACACCTATCAGTACGACTATGGCAGCTATACCTCTCATCAGCATTTGACCCTCCCTCTATATAAAAAGAGCAGTGGAGTGTATTATGCTTGTTCCCCACTACTCTCTTCTTTTCACCTGTACAGAAGCATATAAAGCAAACCCAAAGGCAACGAGTAACCCGCCAATCAAATAGAACATAGTTGGCATTGATTCACCTGTTTGCGGTAAACCTCCTGAAAATGCAGGTGTTGCAGTGCCGGTTTGTGGCGTTCCTGAATCGTCTCCAGTGGTAGGAATACCTTGACCACCGCCGTCATCTTTATCTGATGGAGTAGAAGGTTCACCTGTTTTTGGTTTTTCTGGAGCTTTCCCCTTAAAAACAAAGTTAATCTGGAATAAAGTTTTTAATCCTTGATATTCATTACCTGCTTCTTTACCTAGTGCTACTTCAAAAGTCAGCTTATCAGCAGTTGATTTCTTTAAATTCCTTTGTTCATTAAGTTCAAACTCACTAAGTTTTCCTTTAAAGAGTTCATTACCTTTCTCATCAAACACCTTACAGGTTAATATATTGTAGAGTTGCTTTGACCCGTTTTTATAATTAGAAGTCACCGTATATTTAAGGTTGAAATCTTTTGTGTTGTTTACTATGATTTCTTGAGAGACGGTTCTCCCCGGGGCCAATTTTGACGAGTTAAATAATAGCCTATCAGGAAATATCCCTCCCACATTTACTTCGATTGAATCGTCATCACTGGCCAATGTGGGTAAGGCAGTGAGTAGAAAGCTTCCGAAAAAAATCAGGAAACCTAAACAGAACAAAGATATCTTATTAATGTTTTTCATTTCACATACATCCTTATTATTTGAGAATTGAATGATGATTTATAATCATTATTCATCTTCACTCTGTTTAAGGTTTTCCTCATCCTCTGGTTTATTACTTTTTGGTTTTACCCCATCTTCAACTTCTGATTCTTCTTGAGAATCTTTCACTGGATTATCTTTTTTAGAAGTAGCAGCAGTTACATTATCTTCACTTTCTTCTCCAACGGTATCTATAGATTCGTCTTTAGACTCAGTGCTGTCACCTTCTTGTTCATCCTTCTCTTCACTTTGATTACTGTCTACTTCTTTATTTTCGGTAGTATCACCTGAAGTCTCTTGGTTATTTACATTTTGATCTTCTTGTTTAGTATTTTCGTGATTGGATTCAGTATCTTTTGGTTCTTCCTCTTTCTTACTACCTTCTTCACTTTCATCATTTTCAAGTTTGGTTGACTCTTCTTCATCAGTCTCTGTAGTTTGTTTAGTAACTTCATCTCGTCCTTCTTTTCCTTGATTTCCACAATGCTTTCCTTGACCATTATCATTCGGTTTCCCATTGGCCTTATCGATAGCAGGTTGAGGGCATGGATTTAATTGTTCTTTTTCAACTTCCACATTTACAACATGGTCAAAATAGTTAACGAAGCCAATTATATGGTATTGTTTAGTACCAAAATCCCCACATGAATTGGCTAATGTCTTGGTATGGGTGGTTTCTTCACCGGGACTTAATCGATATGAAGTTCCATCCACTTTAATGTCAACAAAATAATCAAAGACATTCAAAATGGTTACATCCTGCTTAGCAACACAATCTTTCTTATAAACCACCTTACCTTCTGTAATTTTAACCAAATCTTCTTTAGTGGCATTAGTGATTTGAGAGTTGGCTTTATATCCAGCAGTGAAATATGAATAAGTATAATCTGACCAGTTACTAAACGAGACTAATAATAGATTAATAAAAAAAACAAGCAATAACGTTACCTTAAGATTTCTAAAATATCTATTTATTCTCGACTCAATATATTCGTCTTTTCTCCCCATAATATTATCTCCTTGAATTAATTATATTTTTAGTTCAGGGATAGAAAAAGTTAATATACAAATGGCCGGTATATTACCGACCATTTGAGATGATTAATATTAGTCATTAAATGTAGATGCAGCTTCAGTTTGTCTGGCATCTACTTCAATTGAGCCAACTAACTTTTTACCTTGATATTCATTGCCAGCTGAAGATTTAAGTCTAACACCTAAATCAAACGTCACTTCTGCTCCAGGAACAAAATAATTACCTTCATGCCCGGTATCGTCTGGCAACCATTCGCCATCCTTAAAGAATGTATCAATATCTTCTGCGCTAAAAGTTTGATTCACTACTGTAGTACCATTGTATTTCGCTAAAACATCTACCTCGTATTCACCTTTGTCAAGGCTTACTAATTGATTGCCATCATAGATTGCCAAATCAAGTTTTCCTCGAACAATCTGATCCATTGACCCCGTGTTTTTAATTGAAAAGCTATCTTCAACTGTGCGACTCGGTGCTAAGGTGGCTCCCTCAAAAAGTTTTTCATCAAAGGTAGTTTCTCCATTTAGTTGAAGTGTTTCATTTGTGATTTCTCCACTTGCTGTATACTCTGCATTAAACCAGGAATATGTACCTGCTCCTGCACCTACAACTAAAGTTCCTGCCAACGCTGTTCCTACTAAAGCTTTCTTAATGTTTTTCATTTTAATTCCTCCTGAATAATATTTTTTTTATAATAATAGGAGTATCTACTCCTAATACTATTAAAGCTAATTCTGAACTTGTTCCTTTTTCCTTTGACCAATTATTCCTAACCTTTGAAAAATCTCTATGACCAAGACTGCTAGTATCGGCATCGCTATCAATAAGAAGAAGCCAACCGGTCCTGAAACAAATTCAGCTACATAGCCAGCGTTAGGAATGATCACCTGCTGTACTCCTAATACGTCTGAAGTAGGAACTAAAACTTTGTCCTCTACATTGTTGTTGTCACCTTTTGTTTCATAAAAAGTTTTACCTTCTTTTTCAACTATGTTGATTACCCTGTGAGTAACTAATATTCCATCTGAATGTTTGAATGTGATGACATCTTGTTCCTTAGGCGTGTTGTTAACGTTGATTAATATGACATCCCCTGCACTGAAAGCGGGCTCCATACTATTTGATAATATAGTCAGAGGTTTATATCCGAATAAATCCGGCGCTTTTTCGATATCTCCTTTTGATTGGAAAACAACAATCACAACAGCTATGGCAGCTATAGCTAAAAGAGCAAGAAAGGTTGACGAAGCAATTTTCAGGGTTTTTTTAATCATCAAAATCACGCTCCTAAAAAATCTATGTTCTTTATACAAATCATTCCGTTCTCTTTTGAGAACTACAAGTTGATTATATGCTAACCCCCCTAGATGTAAAACTTCCGAAATCGCTCAAATATTCTATATAAAGAACAAAAACCATTCGTTTTCTCTCATTATCTGCTAATATCTTACTTTTTTACTTTATAAAGAACTATTTTGTGTTATATAAAGAACGGTAAATTACACTATTCCCTAACCTTTCTTACTCCTCAACGAACGAACCCCCAAGCTGATGATCCAGCTTGGGGGTTCATAGTACTAATATTTGTTATTCATATATTTCTTTCACTCTACCAACCTGACCGTCTTCTAGACGGACCTTTATACCGTGGGGATGCTGGGCTGACTTGGTAAGAATGTCCTTGACTACTCCTTTGGTAAGTTTTCCAGTCCGTTGATCCTGCTTTAAAACGATAGCCACTCCTGCTCCTGGCTGGATATCTTTACGGTTTTGACCGCTTTTGCTCATTTCTTTCACATACCTTCCATTGCAAATTTACTTCTTTCATTTTGACGCTAATTTTCCATTCCTGCAAGCTTAATATACGGCCAGGAGTAAATATTGATAAAGAAAAAATGCCAATTCTGATTGAATCGACATTTTTTTGACTCAACTTCTATATATTTAAGGTAATTAATTAGGCATTTAATCAGCCAGATTAGACGCCCACCAATTCTTATTGCCTAACGTCTTTTTGTCATAAAATATAAGAACCAGACGGCGTGGTTCTGTTCATCCGCGGAAGCACGGCGGAACGTTTGCTGAATGAACGGATCAGTGGCTTGCTCGGCGATATCCTGATAAAAATCTGCTGTATCCTGTTCATCTTTAAAAGCAGCTTCGATTCCCCTCCGATAATTATTCGGGCAGTCTTCAATCTGCTGCGGGTCAGGCTGCCTTCCTGTCAGGCTCCGGTAGATACGGCTAAATTGTCGTAAATGCTTCTCTTCATCGCGGCGGATTTCACGAATTTGGCGCTTTTCTTCATTGGTCGGTGCCAGTTCGATTAGTTTAGCATAACATTGGACAGCACTATATTCTCCGTTGATTGCCTGAGCGATACTACTAATTAACTGCTGTTGATTTTGTCGGTTCATTGGCTGATAATACGGATAATAATATGGATAATACATAAGAATCCCTCCCTATATTTCCCTCTCATTCTTAACTATGTGGTGGATATTCAAGCTATTTTTCTAACATTTTTATCTCGTCTTCCATTGTCCTCTTAACTTGCTCTACTATTTTCAAAAACTTTCTCTCTAATCCCTCACTCAATCCCAAGTTGAAATCAATGGTGGCAGCCTCGATGCCGATCAATTGCCCCTTAACTTTGCTGTCATGGAGCATATGGAAAAGGTGAAGGTTATGAGCGGATATCCCTAACTCCATTACTGGCATTTGCCTAAGGTCATAACGGCTGATTGTCCCTGGTGGTTTTCCGGTCGTAATAGCGTCAATCACAAACAGAAAAGAGGCATCTTCAGCCGCGGCAAGACAGTAATCCAGGTCAGTCTCTCCGATAATATACGTGACATCCAGCTGACCCAGCCCTTTTAAACTTTCCACCACATATACACCTATCCCATCGTCCCTCATTAATGTATTTCCGATTCCAAGCACCACTATTTTTTTCATTAAAACACCTGGATCGTTTTTGTTTCTTGACCTGGACTTGAGACATGGGTGGCGCATGACATACAGGGATCAAAGGAGCGGAGTATCCGTCCAAGCTCTACCGGCTGTTCCGGGTCAGCGATAGTTGTCCCCATAACAGCCTGCTCAGCAGTCCCCAGGCTGTTCTCGTCCGAAGCAGAATAATCCCAGGCAGAAGGTGTAATGATTTGATAAAAAGAAATCGTTCCATCTTTTATTTTCAGCCAATGACCCAAGGTGCCTCGAGTGGTTTCCACTAACCCGGCTCCCTGAGCCGACGAGGGAAGTTCCCACTCTTTCTGTACCATGTAATCAGGTACGACCTGGTCGAGTAACGTCGATATAATACTAGCAACCTTCGCTGCTTCCAGTGACCTGGCTATCGTCCGGTCCATAGCGGATATACCATTGCGGTAATCACCGCTCAACCAAAGCCTCGCCAAAGGGCCCACCTCTACCGCCATTCCATCATAGCGTGGGGCCTTGACCCAGGTATAGGCGTCTTCTTTCTCCATGTCGGGTTCAGGCATTGTTTCAAATGGCTTATATGTCTTTTTTCCTTGATACCAGGAATAATTGATATTCTCGGTAATCAAACCCGCATCAAAACGGGAAGTTTTATTCGTCTTGCCATTAAAAACAAGAGGTTCTGTGTACAAAGTGCCGAGCGCCTCATACCCATGGAAAGCGCCACAAGACATGAGATTTCCCGGTCCTTTCCCCATCTGGAATAACTCTGAATAATAGCGGCTGATGGTATACGTATCAGGAATCATCTTATCGACGATGAAGTTCCTTATTTTCTGCAGCATCGACTTGGCTTCAATAATTTTCACTGCGGTCGCAGGGGTCGTATAGCCGCCTACATAAACCCCATGATTATGCGGGGCTTTTCCGCCAAATAGCGCTAACAGTTGATGGGCAAGACGGCTGATGGCAAGCGATTCAAAATAGTGTTCCACGATGGCAGCATTTTCTCTATCCGGCAGCCTTGCCGTTCCTTCGTAGGAAGTGAAAAGTGGATGTTCGGGAGGCATTTTTACGTAGTCTGGAACGGAGTACTGGTAGAAGTGGCGGATATGATTCTGTAAAAATTCGCAGCCGTGGATGATGTCTCTCAAATAGCGTCCCTGTTCCTCCACAGTCACATTCAAAGCGTCTTCCAAAGCAAGGGATGAGCCTACAGAATGAGCAGTCGAACAAATCCCGCAAATCCGCTGGGTCAAATAGATGACATCAAACGGCTTCCTCCCTTTCATCATTTGTTCAAAACCACGGAACATCATGCCTCTCGTTCGCGCTTCGCTTACTACTCCATTTTCTACCGTGACATCCAGTTCCAAAAATCCGCTAATTCTGGTAACTGGGTTAATGATGATTTTTCGCGCCATACGAATTACTCCTTTGTTGTGTCATACGAAATGAAAGGGGCCATCCGGTCCGGAAATCCGAATTGCGCACAGCCGATACAGGTGCTGGCTCCGATGGGCCAGTTGACATGATCGTTCCACTTCCTGGTAGGGCAATCCGTACGTGTCACCGGACCACGGCATCCGACCTTGAACAAACAATATGGCTCTCCCAACTTTTCTGCAAAAATTCCCTTGTCAAAAAATGGTCTTCTTGGACAGCGGTCGTGGATAAGTGTGCTATAAAACATCAGCGGTCTGTTCATATCATCAAGCTTCGGTTCCCCGAACATTAACAGGTGGGCAAGTGTCCCTAGAAACCAGTCGGGATTGACCGGACAGCCTGGAAGCTTAATAATGTGCCGTTCCAGCACCCCTTGCAGTCCAACCGACTGTGAAAGGTTTGGACGTGCAGCCGAGGGCCCGCCATCTACAGAACACGCGCCGACAGAGATGACATGAGCCGCTTTTTTTCCAAGCAGTTCAGCCATTTCAAGCCCAGTCACAGGTCTGTCGCCAATTTTTCCGACCAGATGATACATGCCATTATTTTTTAAAGCCACAGCTCCCTCGACAGCCAGGATAAATTCTTCATCGCTGTCGGCAAGATCAAACAGCCGCTGCATCGCCTGTTCTCCTTCGGCTGCCATCAGACTGTTGCTGTACAGGAGATCCACCATCGATGTAATCATATACTCGAAATCCGGATTCGATCCGTTCAGAAGAGAGATGATATTGCCAGAACAGCCGTTCAGCTCCAGATAGACTAATTTCTTTTTTTTCAAATTGCCTTGAGCCACTTGCCGTTTCGCTTCCCTTGCCAGTCTTGCTGCCACTGATTCGTTATCTGTAGACTCTGGTGGCAATACAGGATGCTCACTCATGCTATCAGCCTCCCTACCGGTACGAGTGTGTCCAGAATCCATTGCTGCCCGGTGTGGCAGGAGGCGAATTCCTGAGTCAAATCCCTGCCTGCTGACAAACCGAAATGAGTAGCAACCGACCAGGCGGCGTTATTGGTAACATCATAAACGATGCCATTTACCGCCACATAGGCAGGCTGACCATTCATACCAGTGAATTGAGCCAGCTGTTCACGAGTGAACTCCATTTGGTTATTGGCAACAGGAGCGCTTGTAGAATCTGGAAGCATGGTTTGTGGAGAATTTTGTATTGGTATGGCTGCCTGCCCCTGTTGGAAACTCGCCGTAACAAGCAGCTGGTTCAAGAATTGCAGGTGGGCAATCTTATTCCACATCTGATTCAATGTAAGGTTTTTTGTATGTTCATCCTCTGTTGCATACATTAGGCGGATCAAATAGTTAATTTCAGCAAACGTCAAGTCTATCTGCCTTTGTATCATATCCACATCTATCATCAGGGCACCTTCCTTTCCAAAGATGAAGTTCATGCTGCCTTGCCCCGTCAATATTCCGTTATGGTTACATCCTCCTCCATCTGCCCGCCAGAAAGATAGTTCAGTTCAATTTGTCGCAGTTGGCCGATCAATTGCTCGGTGGAACGTTCTGCTTCTTCAAAATCCAGGCGGCACTTTGTCCCCTCTTTATCTGCCACCAGCTGTTTCCAGAGTCCAATATACGTATGAGCACTTGCAATCGATTCCTGCAGCTGCCTGAATGCCAGCTGCGCCTCCTGACGGTTCAATTTTTCCTGGCACATCAAACCACTCCTTCTCCTTGTGTTAACAAATCCGGGGCAAAGGTTCTCCGGACAACATATCTAATACGCGTGTACCTCCAAACTCCGTTTTCAATAGCACCTGACCGCTGCCCTCTGTCACTTCCCCTATCGCTGCAGCCATTTCATGCCCCTGGATATCCTGCAAAAATTGGACAAGTGCTTCCGCTTCTTGCGGACCTGCAATCAGCAGCACTTTTCCCTCATTCGCCATGTAGGCTGCATCCAGTCCCATCAATTCCAGCGTGCCCCTCACCTCTGGCTTGACCGGTATCCGCTCTTCTTCAAGTACAATATTCAGGGTTGTTTTCAAGGCGATTTCTTTTAAGGTTGTTGCTATTCCTCCTCTCGTCGGATCACGCATGAAACGTACCGTTTTAAATTCCTCCATAATCTTTTTTATCACCGCATGAAGCAGCTGGCAGTCACTCGTAATCGGTGCTGTAAAAGGAATTCCCATCCGTTCTCCTAATACGGCTGCGGCATGTTCGCCTATCCCCATTTATAATTACTCGATCTCCCGGCTGAATATGATGATAAGCCAGTTGGACGCCCTGCTCGCGATACCCGATGCCTGTGGTATTGATATACAGCTGATCGCACTTACCTCTTTCCACTACTTTGGTATCGCCTGTTACAATCCGGATTCCCGCTTCCTTTGCTGTCGCAGCAAACGACTGGACAATTTTCTTTAACAGCTTCATTTCCAGTCCTTCTTCTAATATAAATCCAACAGACATGTAAGCAGGCCGGGCACCACTGACAGCCAGATCATTGATGGTACCGGTCACTGCAAGCTTCCCGATATCCCCGCCTGGGAATTCTACCGGATTGATAACAAATGAATCCGTGCTGACCACCAAATCGCCGCTCTGAAATGGCAGAACTGCCGCATCATGTTCTTGTTCCAGTTCAGCATCACCGAATGCAGCTTGAAAAACTTCACTTATCAACTGGTGCGTCTGGCTCCCACCATCACCGTGAGACAATAAAATTTTCTTCATCATAACCGCTCCTTCATTTGGACAACGAATGCTTTTGCCGTTCATATTGATAGTAGGTCGAGCAGGTGCCCTCGGACGATACCATGCATGGTCCTAGAGGGTTGTCCGGCGTACAGGCAGTGGCGAACAGCTTGCAATCAAACGGCCCCTCTTTCCCTTTCACAATTTCTCCGCAACGGCACCCTTTCACGACCCTCGACTTCGGCTTGACAGTGAGAATGTTTTTCCTGGCATCAAACTCTTCATAATCAGAATGGATGGTCAGCCCACTTTCCGGAAGCTTGCCAAACCCCCGCCAGGAGGGAGAATGGACTTCAAACACTTCACCAAGTAAATGCTTAGCCCGTTCATTTCCGAATTCCCTGACATTCCGTTGATAATTATTTTGGATGACGCGCACCGGCTTCTCCATTTCCTTCAGCAATAATACGACCGATGTCAATAAATCAATCGGTTCGAATCCACTGATGACAGCCGGAACATTGTACTTTTCCAGCCCTCGCCAGCCATCACGGCCAATAATTACAGACACGTGACCAGGCAGCACAAAGCCGTCAATTTTGTGGTCACTATCTTGAAGCAGAGATTCCACAGCAGGAGGTGTCAGCTTATGGGCAGCATAGACATAATAGTTATCTACTTTCTGTTCTTTGGCTTTTTTCAACGTCAGTGCGATACTGGGGGCAGTCGTTTCGAATCCTACCCCTAAAAAAACGACCCGTTTACCAGGATTTTCTTTTGCGATTTCCAATGCTTGTGACGGAGCATGTACGATGCGGATATCCGCCCCATTCGCCCGTTCCTGGTATAAGTTCGACTTTGTCCCCGGCACCTTCATCATATCTCCGAAAGTCGTTACGATGACGTCCTCACATTTCGCATAGGCAATCATTTGATCAATATCGCTTTGATCTGTAACACAGACAGGGCAACCGGGGCCGCTGATCAGATTGACATAAGGAGCCAGCAGATCTCTGACTCCGGTTTTTGAAAAAGCGACCGTATGAGTACCACACACTTCCATAAAATTGAGCTTTCTCCCCACGCGTTCGTGTTGTTCTTTCAACAGAGGTGCCGCCTTGCGGAAAAGCCGCATAAACAATGGACCGTTACGATAAGCCAACAGGTTCATTCCAACAGCTCCTTCCATAAATCTAATGATTGTATGGCCTGTTCTTCGTCAATGACCTGGATTGCTTCTCCTGCATGTACCAGCACATACTGTCCGGTTTCCACTACCTCAAGTAATTCCACGCCCACCATGATCCTGCTTCCTAAATAATCAACAATAGCAGTACATTTTTCCTCCCCAATTTCAACAACCCTTGCTGGCATCGATAGACACATTATTTTTGCTACACCTCCATTTTGCTACAGCCGCTTGTCCCAAAGCGATGTTGCCATCTCCTGCTGGCACCTGCCGATGAGTGAATACGGAATATCCCTGCTGTTCAAGCAGGCGCTTCGTAACTTTTACGAGATATCGGTTGTGCCACACTCCGCCACTTAGTACAACCGGAAGTTTACTCATTTCCCCTGAAGCGATAAAAACGCCAGCACTAACCATTTCAGCAATCGTATGATGAAACTTTGCTGCAATCGTCTTTTTTTCTATGCCGTGATGGATATCTGCCAGAATTCCCTGGATCATTCCGTCAATCTTCCATTCTCCTTGAGCGATCGTAAACGCATAGTGGTCTGAAGTCTCGGGTTCTAAGGATTGCTTCTCCATCATTTCACTCAACAGAATAGCGGCTTCCCCTTCATACGAACTTTTCTTACATAAACCAAGCATCGCAGCTACCGCGTCAAACAATCTTCCCGCGCTGCTCACCCGGATTCCCTGACTCCTCTTCAGATGAGCAGCTACAAGAGAGACCTCATATTCCGGAAAAAGTGAAGCTGCAGCTTTACTCGCAATTCCTTTATCCTCTACAGCTTCGTAAATCAGTGAAACTGCCATCATCCATGGATGACGGATTGCTGCTTCCCCACCTGGAAGCCTAACGGGTTGCAGGTGGACTTTGCGCTCGAAATTGCTATAGTCTCCGGTTAGTATTTCAAATCCCCACATCGTGCCGTCTGTTCCGTATCCAGTTCCATCAAGAATGCAACCAATGACTGAAGTGTTCAGCTGGTGTTCAGCCATGCAAGCAGCCATATGGGCATGATGATGATAGACAGGTAAGGGATTTTCCAGTCCAGCGGTTATCTCCTTTGAAATCATATAAGCAGGATGAGGATCGTAAGCAATCACTTCCGGACTTGTTTCCGCCAGGTGCAGTACATGATCCAGCCGCTCCTGATAGCTTGCCAGGCTTTCCAAACTATCGATGTCTCCGATGTGCTGACTAAGCAGTGCTTTATCCTTGTCTAAAACGCAAAAAGTGTTCTTCATTTCCGCCCCTGCACCCAGAACAGCAGGGGCTTCCCCACTTATTGGAATGGAGAGCGAGTCAGGGACGAACCCTCTCGCTCTTCTGATAAGACAAAAATGCCCGTTCATGCTTTGTCCAACCGAATCATCAATACGGGTGACAATAGCACGGTCATGTATCAAAAAGCCTTCCACAACCCCCTTCAACTGGGTCAGTGCCTCATCATTTGTTTTGGCAATTGGCAAGCCGCTCTTGTTGCCACTCGTAGCTATCATCAACTCAGGACCTTGGGTGAATAGCAAGTGGTGGAGCGGGGTATAAGCCATCATCACACCGATTCTGTACAAGCCAGGGGCAATGGCATCCAAAGGCAGGACATCTTTCGCTTTTTGTTTAGGAGTAAGCAAGACGATGGGAGCCTGAGGGGATTGCAATGCTTTTCGTTCCGTTTCATCGAGATTAAAATACTGTTCGATTACATTGATGTCCGCAGCCATTAAAGCAAGCGGCTTACTCGGACGATTCTTCCGTATTCGCAAACGTTCAATAGCTTGTTGGCTCAACGCATTGCACATCAAATGAAAACCGCCGATTCCTTTCACTGCAAGAGTGCCACTATTGCCCAAGATACCTGCAGCTCCCCGCAGCCAATTGACTGCCTCCTCTTTTCCATTTTCATTAAGAAACTTCACCTGCGGCCCACAGACAGGACAAGCGATTGTCTGGGCATGAAAACGCCTGTTATTCGGGTCTTCATATTCTTGCTGGCAATCTTCACATAATTCAAACGTGCTCATTGAGGTAGTTTTCCGGTCATAGGGAAGTTCCTCGATCACCGTATACCTTGGACCGCAGTACGTACAGCTGGTAAAAGGATACTGATAATAACGGCTTGTCTCATCATAGATTTCTGCGAGACATTCCTCACAAACAGCCAGGTCAGCCGGAAAAGCGGTGGCAGCTTTATCATTCTTTTCACTTTGCTTGATTGAGAAATTTCCCTCTCCCGAAGGAACCAGCACGGTACCTTTGAGAGCATCGATCCGGGCCGGCGGAGCTGTCTCTGTTTTCAAAGCATGATAGAAAGCATCAATGTCTCCTTTTCTTCCTTCCACTTCAATGGATACTTTTCCAGCATTGTTAAGGACAAACCCAGTCAGGTGATTCTTCTCAGCCAGCCGATAAATGTATGGCCGAAAACCTACCCCCTGAACAACACCTGTCACGTCCAGTCGAAGTCTTTTACCTGTGTTTGCGCCACCCAGCTTTCCTTTAGCCACTTGGTCCACCTCCCGATCCCTTCTCCATTGTGTGCCGATAATTCAAAAATCGGGGCATCTGGATTGAGCTGGTGGACTTCATCTCTGAATTGCTTCAAATCAAACCTTACATAGGGCAGTAAATCTATTTTATTCAGAAGAATGACATCAGCATTTTCGAACACAGCCGGGTATTTAACAACCTTATCGACACCTTCCGTGGTGCTTAGCAGCGCGACATTCACATGCTCGCCTAAATCGAAAGCTGCTGGACAGACAAGGTTGCCGACATTCTCGATCACCATCAGATCAATCTCTTGCAATGGAAAACGCGAAAGCACCCCTGCTATCATTTTGGCATCCAGGTGGCAGGCTCCGTGCGTATTGATCTGCACCGCTTTTACGTTGTGTTTCGCAATACGTGCCGCATCTAAGTCAGTTGCCACATCCCCTTCAATCACGCCGATGTTCATGGTCGTTTTCAAATTATCGATTGTTTTTTCCAGCACAGCGGTTTTCCCTGAACCTGGGCTGCTGATTAAATTAATAGTGAAGACATTTTCATCATAAAAACGGGTACGATTCTGCTCTGCATATGTCTTATTGGTTTGAAGTACATCCTGTTTCATGGGGATATGTTTAGTCACTTGCGTCCTCTCCTTCAATATAATCGATATAAAAATCATTTCCTTCGACAGTCTCCCATTTCAGCTCTGCTTCATCTGCCGGTTCCCTCTGCAACGTATCAAAGGCAAACTGCAGTGCTTCAGGCATGACCATCATCTGGTTCCCAATCGTTAATTTAATCGTGGTAACCTTATCCATTCCTTCCTGTCTTGATGCTTGTTCCACATGTAATAACACTTCATAGATCAGACTAACTTCATGCATTGCGCTCACCTATTTCAGTCATAGTACATCGTATGTAAACTAGAGACTTAATATCACTTGTACGCATTTGTGCAAATAAAAAAAGCCAGCACATTTACTGGCTTCTAAACTTCTGGAATGAACATTCCGGTTTGCGGACGCCGAGAACGTAAATCTATTCTTTGAATAGCAGTCGAGGTTAGTGCCCCTGGATTAAATCCTACTTAAGGTGCAGTGTGCGAGAACTGTAAGCAGGGTAAACAAATGCTAGACTGATAGATAAGGAAAGGGGAGTTGTAAATGACATTTAAAGCTTTTCGAGTCAACCAGCAAGAAGAGGAATTTTCATCAGGAATAGAAGAACTGGAACTGGAGGATTTATCTGAAGGCGACGTAATAATCAAAGTTCATTATTCCAGCGTCAACTATAAGGATGCTATGGCTAGTGTAAAAAATAGTAAAATTGCACAGAAATATCCGTTGACGCCAGGAATCGACCTTGCCGGCGAGGTAGTCGAATCTCATTCAGAGCAATTCCGTGAAGGTGACAAAGTGATTGCAACCAGTTATGACATCGGAGTCGCCAAGGATGGCGGTTACAGTGAATACGCCCGCATCCCATCAGAATGGATTGTTGAACTGCCAGAAGGGCTGACGCTTGAGGAATCGATGATCTATGGCACAGCAGGGTTCACGGCTGCGTTATCCGTCCACCGGCTGGAGGAAGCGGGAATCAGGCCGGAGGATGGTGCTATAATTGTAACTGGTGCGACCGGCGGGGTTGGCAGTATGGCTATAGCGATGCTAGCGAAACTCGGTTATAGCGTAGTGGCCAGTACCGGTAAAGAAAGCGAACATAGTTATTTGAAAGAACTAGGGGCAAAAGAGGTCGTGTCCAGAGAAGCTGTCTATGATGGCAAAATCAAGCCATTGGACAAACAGCTTTGGGCCGGAGCGGTAGATGCCACCGGAGGCAATAACCTGGCTGCTATCTTAAGCAAGCTCCAATACAGCGGTGCAGTTGCTGTCAGTGGTCTGACAGCAGGTACGGACGTACCGACTACTGTCTTCCCATTCATCTTACGAGGGGTCAGCCTGCTTGGCGTTGATTCCGTCCAGTGTCCGATGACGATACGCAGGCAAATCTGGAACCGTATGGCGACTGATTTGAAGCCAGAAGGACTATTTGAGCAAATGAAAAATGAAGTAACCTTAGAAGAGTTGCCGGAAACGATAAATACTCTCTTGGAAGGAAAAGCCCGTGGAAGAAATATCGTGAAGCTGTAACCAATAAAATCAGAGCGCCTGCAATTAATGCAGGCGCTCTTTGTAATTATTCTTCTCCATGATAATAGCTTTGTGTTAACGTATCCCAGAAAGATGTATCAGCATCTTCAATCGAACCATCAGCGATCGCTTTCAATGTTGCTTTCATCGTTACTACACCCTGCTGAATCAGGTAGCCATTGCTTTTTTGGCCTAATACATAGTCTTCACGATAATGATCGGCCATCCCACGCATTTCAAATAATAATGTGGAAATACCATACTCATTCGCCAGCCCATTACGACTGATGGTATTGGCACTTCCGCCAGGATACTTGGATAATGTACCATATCCTTTCGATTCTACTGCATCATAGACAACTGCACCAAGTTTCTTGGAGCCTTCCAAAACTTCAGAATCGACTGTTTCATTGGTTGGATAAAGAATGGAGCCAGAAACTAGTGGCCCATCTTCACCTTTAGTCACCTGTGTTCCTTGATGATGAAGGTCGATCATGTAGTCTGGGCTGTATTTTTGCAGGACATTTTCATGCAAGGCTTTCGTTTCCGGCTGCTTACGGTCGACATGATCACGGTTCAGATCGACACCATTTGCGTTGTAGCGGGTATGTGTACCGGCGACATAATCATCGAGTGAGAAGTTGACATCACCTTCTGCCCCGTCGACATTCAGCCGTGGAGCTATCAACACGTTGACATTCGCAAGGATATCCTGGACTCCCTTACTGTTCGTGCTTAAGTATTTTATCATTTTCAAAGCAGCTTCCGTAGTCAATGCTTCGTTTCCATGCTGCTGGGTCAAAAACAAAATCGTTGGATTTTCTTCATTTTCCCCAAATTTCGCAAGATACAAGTCTCTATCTTTTACGGACTGGCCATACACTTCTAATGTCAGATTTTCGGACTGTTGATCGACCCTTTCAAGCAGCTTCGCCATTTCGCTATAGGAATGCAACCGTTCATTCTGAATCGTTTCATTACCATTGTAGTTCGGTCCATCGGCACTTACAGAGTTTACACCTGTTCCTAACACCACTCCAGAACTTAGCAATACTCCAGATAATGCGATATTCAATGCTTTTCTTTTCAAGATCCATCCATCCTTTCGTCATTTTTCTCGGGGTTCCTTTTGAGCTTTCTAGACGGTTTTCGAGGAATCCTGTCAAAAAAACTAAAGTCAGGAACATCGCCCTAACAAAAGGATGCCTTGGACCTATGCGTTTTACATGCAACTCCCATAAATACTATTCAATAAAAAACAGACCCTCATGTGAAGGTCTGCTTGCATTAGTTATTGCTATTCTCGTAATTGTGTTCGTTCTGGACGTCACCGTTTTTCTTATGGATGACTGCTTTTGTTCCTTTATTTTCAGCAATTTCTTTAGCGCGCTTGATCGCTTCATCTTTATTATCGAATACCTGGTCCGGCTTTTTAGCGCCTTTCGCCTGGACAGCCCAACCGTCATCATGTGCGACAACATGCTCACCGCGATCCAATAATTCAGGACGGTTGTCATATTGTTTATCTTCTTCGTCACGATCCTTCAACTCTTTATCGTCGGCGTCCTTCATTTCATTGATTTCTTTATTGGAAGCATTATCATACCATTCTTTCGCCTGACTGGTAGCAATAGGAATCGCACGGTTCTCATCATAACCTTCATCTACCATAGCATTCGCAATTTCAATTGCTTTATTCCTCACAGCAGTGTTCAAGTTTTTTAATGAGCTTGGATAATCATTCTTATCCCAAGGCATTGCGCTCACCTCCACGTAATATTTGTTTATTATGTTCCGCATTAGTGGCATTTATAAACATCTCCTGCCTGTTTTAGGAAGGTATACGTTTATTACAACGTATGAATACTACATGTGTACCACAAAATTAAAAAGGAGTGTTTCCAATGGGTATTTTAACTGGTGACCCCAAAGAACAGCCTCTTCACTACGGGGAAGTATTCGGAATGTGGTCCTATTTGACAGTAGCAAAAGGTAATTACACACGTTACCAAACGTTTATGAACCATACTGGTGATAAAGAATTGATGAAGTTGCTGGAGGAACTGATCGAAGGTATCAAGCATGAATCAGAAAGTATTGAAGAAATTTTAAAAACCAATGGAATAGCACTGCCTCCATCGGCTCCTGAACGTTCGAACGCAACTCTTGAAGATATCCCAGTCGGTGCACGATTCAATGACCCTGAAATCAGCGCGCAAGTCTCCGCCGATTTATCAGCCGGATTGGTTGCTTGCAGTACCGTTATCGGACAGTGCACGCGGGAAGATATTGCTATGATGTTTGGACAGTTCCACATGAACAAAGCTCAGGCAGCTGCAAAAGCACTTCGACTTAATAAAGAAAAAGGCTGGTTAGTAACACCACCGATGCACACTAAAGTACCAGAACCAGTTTAACCGGCAAAGGCAGACCACTTATGCGGTCTGCCTATTTTTTTCAAAAAATGATTGCATAATATTCAAAATTCCTGTATGTTGGAAATTAAATCAATTGAATATTCACTATTCTTATGAAGAGAAGCTGAGGGAACTGGACCGACGAAGCTTCAGCAACCTGCCGATTTCGGTGAGGTGCTACATCCAGCGAGCGGCTAAGCCGTTTGAAAAATAAGAAGAAGTGGCTAATTTACGGATAAAATCAGCTCTTCTTCTTGAGAGCTGATTTTTTTATTTTACGATAAAGGAGACGGAATCATGGGCACTTATCATCTTGATACGACATTAGCACAAACAGGAAACCGAAGCGAAACTACGACTGGAGCGGTGAATCCTCCCGTATATTTTTCTACTGCTTATCGCCATGAGGGCATCGGAAAATCAACCGGGTACGATTATTCGCGAACCGGCAACCCTACCAGGGACTTATTAGAACAGGCTATCGCTGATTTAGAAAACGGGTCTGGAGGTCTTGCTTTCAGCTCAGGAATGGCCGCAATCCAGGCTACTTTTTCAATTTTTGAGCCGGGAGATGAATTCATTGTTACAAAAGATGTTTACGGAGGCTCTTATCGTATTTTTGAAACCCATTTTAAAAAATTCGGCTTGCAATTCCGTTATGTAAATAGCTCGGACCCAGCCGATTTTGAACAAGCTATTACTGCCCGCACCAAAGGACTATTTATCGAAACACCAACCAATCCATTGATGACCCAGGTTAATATTGAATCACTTGCTCAGATAGCTGAACGAAATGGAATTATTTTGATTGTGGACAATACGTTTTACACCCCCTATTTGCAGAGGCCTCTTGAACAAGGAGCAGATATTGTCGTTCACAGTGGTACCAAGTATTTAGGAGGTCATAATGATGTCCTGGCAGGACTTGTCGTTGCTAAAAGTGAGAAATATTTAGAGGAGCTACGCCTGGAGCAAAATTCTTCCGGAGCGGTGTTATCTCCTTTTGACAGCTGGTTATTGATGAGAGGTCTTAAAACTCTAGGGCTGCGTATGCGTCAACACGAGGAAAACGCTAAACGAATGGTCGAATTTCTTGAACGCAGTGCTTTTATCCGTGATGTCCTTTATCCCGGTCAGGGAGGTATGGTTTCATTTCGCGTGGAAGATGAAAATGCTGTCCCCCATCTTCTCGAGCAATTGAAGCTTATCACATTCGCGGAAAGCCTGGGCGGTACAGAGACGTTCATCACGTATCCAGCTACCCAGACTCATTATGATATTCCAGAAGAAGTTCGCAGCAGTTACGGAGTCTGTAACCGGCTGCTTCGTATGTCTGTAGGTATTGAAAATATCGAGGATCTTTTACAAGATTTACAAGAGGCGTTAGAGGCTTCCCACCAGCGAGCCTGATTTTCAGCGGCTCGTCCTTTATACCAATTCTGGGCATCTGTCGTGCCATACCGTCAAAAGCCTACATAGGCTATACGGAATTGTTAGAATACCTAGTTAAGGGAGACGATCAGCATGAATCCTTACTATCTACCACAGAGCCACATGCCGCTGAATATGGAAGAGACGATGGGGTACGGTTTTGAATTTCAGCCAATAAACCATTTCCCCCAATATGATGGATATGAGCACTTTGACAACTATTACGGCCAGGATCGACAACCGCCTCAATTGGAAAGACGGGTAACTGCTCTGGAGAGGCAAAATGAACAGCAAGGAAGAGAAATCAACAGGTTGGATCGAGAAAACAATAGGCAAGCGAGAGAAATTAACCGTCTCAACAATGAAATCAATCAATTACAGCGAACTGTGGAGCAGCACACTAGAAGACTAAACCGTTTGAATCAACGGCTGCGGACAGTCGAGAACAGATTGGGCGTCCCATTCTCACCAGGGGAAGGCGGCTTTTAGTCTATATCCGCCTGCTTTTCTGAGATGCTCCCTGTTATGGTTGACAGATGTTTCACCATACGGGGAGTTTTCTATGTCCAATATAATAGTATTATGTCTTACATATATGTTCATGAACACTGAACACTACTAAACGATAAAAAAAGAACAGCAACGAAATGCTGTTCTTTTTTATATTAATTCACCAGATGAACAAGGCAAGGGTGGTTGATATGATCAATCCCATAATTACCGGGAAGAAATTTTTGCGGACCAGTTCCATTACTGAAATGCCGCAGAAACCGGCTACAGCTACCAGGGAAGACCATGCAATCAAGGTACCTCCACCAACCCAAATCGAACCCATCTGGCCGATTGCTGCCAGTGTAGCAGGATCGACATTGCCTGAAGCAAGCGCCCCGGATAACGCGCCTGTCAAAGGAAGCCCTGAAAAACCAGACCCATCAAGCCCGGTGATCATACCAATAATCAAAATCCCGAAAGCGGAAAGTACCATATTTTCAGGAATCACATTTTGCCCTGCCTGGACAAGATCGAACAAAAATGCCGGACTAGCCTCTTCTCCTAGTGACATAATGCTTCCAGCAAAATCTCCGCTTCCGAGGAAGAAAAAGCCTGCTATTGGAATCACAGGTCCCATCGCCTTGAAGGCAAAAACGAAACCTTCAGTAATATGCTCGGAAATACGATCCAGCGCTTTCCCTTTTCCAAAAGCAAGAGTGGCGAAAGATAGCAATAATACGGCCACTCCACCTATGAAAGCAGCACCATCTCCTCCTTCAAAACCGCCCATCCTGCCACCGCTGAATTTCGTATAAGCCATATATAACATAACAAGCAGCATAGAAAGCGGCACCACTATAGCAAATATTTTTCCCCAACGGGAGTTTAAGCTAGTAGCAGCAGCTGCTTTTGTACCGCCACCTGGAAGGGTTTTCAATTCCTTTTCATTTTGTGGATCATTCGGCTTACGTATTTGTTTGCGAATCATCATATATGCGATACCGATCGCAACGGCTCCCGTAATAACTGAAAGTAGCAATGCTTTATCAGCGACTGCCGTTGTTTCAATGCCAGCTGATTTAGCACTTAGCATTGGAGCCACCTGGATGACATAGTCAGAAGACAATGCCATACCCTGGCCGGATAAAGCGACAATCATCGCCGCTCCCATCACTGGAAGTCCCGCCCTCACAGCTGCTGGCACAAGAAGTGCACATATCAAAGGTACAGCCGGTGTCGGCCAGAAAAACAACGAGATGACAAAAGTAACGATAATAAGCATGACGAAGGCAATATGGCCATTAGTCATCACTTTTTGTATGGGGGCGATCATTTGACGATCGGCACCTAAATCTTTTAATGCATGCAGTAAAGCTACCATGAATGTAATGATAAGGAAAATACTGAATAACTCTTTTGCAGCGGTCAAGTTTGCATTAAATACAGACGTGAATCCACTGACAAGACTGCCATTGTACACCCATGCGACCAGAAAAGTACCGAGTAATGTCGGTAGCACAACTCCCTTTCTGAATATCATGGTAAGAATGACAGCAAGCGTCACAATTGCATAAACCCAATGAGCTGCAGTCAATACCATCTTGATGTCTCCTTTCGAGTCCATAACCCGAGTTTGGAGTATCATATGTGCATACGCCTATAAGCGTGTGTGCTCTTTGACCTTTCCGCTAAATAATCCATTCGGCCAATAAAAAGACATCCCGGATTACGGGATGCCTTCTTTTAAAATAATTTACCTTCTTCTTTCAATACCTCTTCAAATACCGATACAATTTCAGCCTCGTAATGAATTCCTACAAGACTTTTAATTTCTTCTATCGCGTATTCTGCTGTGAAAGCTTTGCGATACGTACGATCTTCCGTCATCGCATCAAATGTATCACAGACAGCGATGATCTTTGCTTCAAGACTAATCTCTTCCCCAGTCAGACCAAACGGGTACCCGGAACCATCCAGGCGTTCATGATGCTGTATGATGATAGGCGCGAGATCTTTATAATAGGTCTTCTCCACCATATCCGCGCCTTCACCTGGATGCTTTTTAATGAGGTCAAATTCTTTCGTAGTAAGTTTACCAGGCTTATTCAGAATTTCCTTAGGAATATTTATTTTTCCTACATCATGCAGTTCAGCTGCTAAATGTGCATATTCTAATTGCTGTTTATTCAAATTAAGCTTTTGAGCTACTTTTACTGTATAATGAGCGACCCTTTTACTATGCATGTAAGTATATCGATCTTTTCTTTCTACTGTATAGACGATATCTTTCAGCTTCTTTATATAATCACTTACATTTTTAAATGTAGGTTCTGTTATCACCCATAAATACCTGGTATCCTTTTTTGCTGTAAAATGTACAGGTGAGGAAAGGTTTTTAGTAGAAAAATAATCATTTTTCTTAAGATTAATCTTACGTCCTTCCACTTCCCCTTGAAGCTCTCCATTTAAAATATAGAAAAACTCCATTACCTCTTTATTTTCGCTTGGATAAATATAAAATATATTATCTTCATATACGGTTTGAAGCATGATTTCTACTCCATCACCATGCTCTAACAGGCTGAGTTCATGGGAACTTACTTTATATTTATCTAGGTATGAGCCGCTTTTTGCTATTTTAATGCCTTCCACATTCACTCCTCCTTACAAACCGTAAAATCATACACCTACTACTCGTACAGGATCAATCCATACCTGCCTGTCTGCGATATCGACAAGTACCCATTCACACTTCGCAGTTACTCCGAGTTTCCCGACAGTGGCAATCGTGCTTTGCGTCAATGTGCGAGTTGTATGATCCAGCACATCAATCAGTAAATCCAGGTCCTGATTATATTTTTCTGTGCGTGTAGCCGCTTCCTCTTTATCTTCGGTAGTTTCCATATCTGCTAAGTAATCCTCTTGAAGCATGTCCCCGGCCTCTTGAGCTTTTTCAATCAACCATTCAATTTGGCTGTTGGTTGCGTCCACAAGCTTTAACGCTGTTTCCGTTTTTTCGTCTTCGGAATCTGCAGCGAATACATTAACCCCTGTGGATAATGTCAAAATAATAGATAAAAGCATCATTCCAACTAACTTTTTCATCATTTGTCAAACCTCCTGTTAATTTGTTTTTGCTTTTATGTCATCTAAGTTGTCACTCGGTACCTTGAAAAGGGTCCAATCAGCTTTTATATCGGAAATTTTTTTGTAAACTTAACAATATCTTCGAATTTATGACAAAAACCGCAAAAAATACTCTATCGCCTGTAGAATTCAGCGATAGAGTTTGGTTCTTAACTGTTTTTATTGTTAGAGTAATAAACTTCTTCGAAAGGCTGGACGATTACAAAGCCTTCACCAGCGAATCTCATTTGAATCGATTCGCCGCTGCCTCTCCCCAAAAACGTCTTCAGCGTAATATCCGTCTGGAATTCCGGTTGCAAATGCCCCGACCAGGCAACCGTTGCATTTGGATCTGTGATGACCGGCTGGTCAGGCGTAACAAGCAGCGTGAGCGGTTCATAGTGAGAGGTAATTGCAACTCTCCCACTTCCCTGCAAAGTGATATTGAAAAGGCCGCCAGACATCATGCCTGCTACTTTTTTCATCAATTGGATATCCCACTCGATACCTGGCTCGAATGCGAGCAAATCATTCCCATTGACGGTGATGGCTTCATTATCCAAGTCTAAAATGGTAATTTTCTTACCTTGATCGGCAAGGTATAACCTCCCGTTCCCTTTCGCTTTCATCAAGGAACTGCCTTCTGAGGTAAAGGCTTTCTTCAACATCTTTCCTACCCCATGCTCCAAAATCCCTTCCCGTTCAAACTTGATTTCTCCCTGATAAGAAATCATCGCCCCCATTTTCGCCCATACATCTCCGGCAAGATTGACTTCGAGTAAACGAGGTGTTTCCAATTCGAAGTATTCATTTTCCGATTCATCCTGTTTCGTTTCCCTGATGAATGATGAGATAGAGTACTTACTCATTTCCGATCGCCTCCTATGGATAATACTTACGCCTTTAGCAATAAAAAGTTTCAAAAAAAAATCGTGTGATTGACTCACACGATTCCGCAAGAAGCAGTTCCATTCTTTTGTAAGTATTTTTGATGGTACTCTTCGGCTTCATAAAAAGGTCCTGCTTCTACAATTTCTGTAACAATTTCCGTTCGGAAAACACCCTTTTGGTTCCATTCGCTCAGCTTTTGCTCCGCTGCCTGCAGTTGCGTTTCATCAGTATAAAAAATAATAGAACGATATTGAGAACCGATGTCTTCTCCCTGACGATTACGTGTCGTCGGATTATGACATTCAAAAAATGCATCAATAAGCGACTCATAAGATATTTTTTCAGGATCGAAATCGACCTTCACTGATTCTGCATGGCCGGTTTTGCCTGTTTTCACTAATTCATAAGAAGGGCTTTCGACGTTGCCACCGCTGTATCCTACTCTTGTCTGTTCTACTCCATTTATTCTTTCAAACCATGCTTCTACTCCCCAAAAACATCCTGCTGCAAAAATTGCCGTTGCCATCACTCATCGCTTCCTTTCCACTCACGTAACTTCTTTCGCAAGAGATTGACGAGGCTTTATACGTTTAGAAAAACTCGGCTTCACGCCAAGTCTTATGGCGAAAGCCTAAGTGTTTCTTATACTTTAATCCTTTAACTAAAGTTAAATTTTCTTAAAGTACAAAAAGATCCCTCTCTTATCCAAAAGAAAGGGATCCGTACGTTTATGCATACGTCCTCTCATCTTTCAGGATCATTCATCCTGCAGGAATTGGCACCGTTCGAATCATGTGTTTGATCCGATGGTTGCCGGGCATCAAAGGGCCAGTCCCTCCGCCTCTCTGGATAAGAAGTTAACGATAGTATTTAAATTTGTAATTCTTATCTTACAATAAATTCTATGCCGAAGTAAAGGGATAAAAACCATTTTTTTCGAATACTTTACTTTATTTTTCCACAACCTATATGGAGCATGTTTAGGGAAAAGGGAAAGAGGTGTACATATGGGTTGGCTGTCGGTAATACCATTTATTGCGGTTGTCATTGCTGCTATTTGGACGAAACAAGTTGTGCCCAGTCTATTATTCGCTGTAGTGGTTGCTGGTTATCTGGCAGAGCCTGACTGGCTTGGCGGGATGACCACTTCTTTGGGTTTTATCATCCAAGGCTTACAGGATGAAAACAATTTAAAAATCATCATCTTTCTTTATGCTTTCTCATCGTTGATCGGTTTGATCAAATTCGCTGGCGGCATCAAAGGGTTCGTCCGGGCTGCAACAGAAAAAGTCAATACCAAACGTGGCGCATTCATGCTCACATGGTTATCCTCTCTCGGCACTTTCAGCGCACCCAGCTTTCGTATCGTAACGATAGCCCCAGTAATGAAAGCTATGAGAAAAAAACTGCCGATGACAAAACAGGAACTGGGATTCGTCATTGAAACGACCGCTTCTCCTCTGGTAGTCCTAATACCTGTAGCTACTGCTTTTGTAGGCTATATGAGCTCGGTCATTGAAATGTCGCTGCATCAGGCAGGTGCAAAAGGTGACCCTTATATGCTTTATTTACAGAGCATCCCTTTTAATTTCTTCGCTTTCGCTATGCTTATCATCGGCTTTTATCTGAGTTTTTTTCATCGTAATAAAAAGTCAGCAACCTGCGCGGAAGATGGCACAAATGAAACCGCTGACGATGATGATCAGTGGGAAGACTGCCACCCTGCTGTTGCTAAAGATTTACCAAACCGGCCCTGGACACTAATCTTGCCTCTTTTCACCGTCATCCTCCTGACTTTCTTCCTTATGTATGTGTTGGGGTTGAAAAAAGATAAAGAAGGGCTTCAGGCGTTAATCAATGCCAACGTGCTCGATGCGATGGTGTTGGCAGTAGTATTGACCGTAGTATTCTTGATGGTTTATCTAAAAATCGTCAACCAGCCCCTGAGGCAAATGATGAAGACGGTGATCAATGAAGGTAACGAAATGATGGGGGTCATCGTCCTTCTTGCCATGGTATGGGGGCTGAGTAAAGGATCAGAGGAATTGAAGTTTGCTGATACGGTTTCTTCATCGTTTGAATGGATACCGCCCGGTTACGTCGCCGTTGTATTATTTGTAGTAGGGTGCGGGTTGTCCTATTTCATCGGCTCTTCATGGGGGACATGGGGCATACTAATGCCAGTCGGCTTGTCCATTGCCGTCACTGCGGGCAGCTCCCTGCCTATCGTTATCGGAGCTGTATTCGCAAGTGGTACATTCGGGGCTTTTGCTTCTCCTTTAAGCGATGACACAAACACTACGGCCGGAATATTGAAGTTGAATCCTGTAAAATACGCAAAATTCAAGCTTAAACCCGCTCTGATTGCTGCCGGTGTGGCTGCTGCCATATACTTTGCATTGTCCTTTATCATATAAACGCTCGTATTATTTGGATGTTGATCGCAAATAAATCCGCTCGAAAATGAACCTTTTTTGTCTTGTATCAAATTTTTTGTTCACTTTAAAAAATTTCCCATTCAAAAACGACCAGCTCTTCTTAGTTAGAAGAACTGGCCGTTTCTTATTGTGCACTGAAATTTTGAAATACGTTTTTCTTCGGAACCTTATATATTTGACGATCGAGCAAATGATTGATAATCACTTTATTTCGATGAATCGCCAGACCAAGATTGGTAGACCCGACGCCATGGGTATGAGAAATCCCGCTGTGAACATAAATTTCATTCGCTTCTTCTGTTGTTTTCAAACGGTAATCCCCTTCAACCTTATAGCGTCCCTTCCCGTCCCATTCGATGATTGATTTAAGACTATCAATGAATTCAGGAACAAGCGGCTTGTACCCTGTTGCTGTGATTACCACTTCACTGTCATGGGTGAAAGTTTCCCCGGTTTCGGTCTGTTTACAATTGATTCGATATTCATTCCCATTGCCCTTAGCTTCAATATTCTCTACTTCTGACAATACTTGAAGCCCGACATTCAACTCTTCCTGGCCTACCGAATGTTCATATAGCAGATTATAGATGTCAGTCACCGTATGATTGCTGATCCCTTTATAGTAAAGTCCCTGGGTCGGGAAAATTTCGTCCTTCTTTTCCTGTGGCAGCTGGTAAAAATAATTGACGTAATCCGGAGAAAAATGCTCGAGACTCAGTTTGGACTCTTCCATCGAATCGAAGCCAGGAGAGCGAGTTATCCAGTCAAGTCTGTAGCCGTGTTCCTTTTGTTCTTTTAATAATTCACGGAATGCTTCCGCAGCACTCTGACCGGAACCAATGACAGTAACTGACTTTGCTTGTTTGCAGCGGTCTTGATGTTTCAAGAAGTCGGCTGTATGAAAAACATCTTCCTCAGGCAGTCCTTGGAAGGAAGATGGTACTGCAGGTACACTCCCCGTTCCTAGCACCAAATTTTTAGTGTGGAAAGCACCTTTTTCATTCGTGCCCAGATTCAGCACTTCCACTTCAAAGTAACTTTCATTATCTTTTACATGCCGAAGATTCGTTACCCTATGTCCAAACTGGCAACTTTCCAGCTGGTGGGCTACCCACTGGCAATAATCATTATATTCCCGACGCGGGATATCAAGGCGCTGTAAAAAATAAAATTGATACATACGTTCATGTTCATTGATATAGTTTAAAAAAGTATACTTGCTGCGTGGATCGGCCATCGTAACCAAATCAGCGAGGAACGGTACTTGCAGCTTCGTTCCTTCAATCAACATTCCTGGATGCCATTCGAATTTTTCTTTCTGCTCGAAAAAAAGCGCATCCACCTCAGGCTGATCATCCAGTAATGCGGCAAGGCTCAAGTTGAACGGTCCTACGCCGACGCCGACTATATCGTATAGTTTATCTGTGTCCAAATTCTTCACTTCCCCTGTCCGTTGAATTTCTCGGTTAGTCTTACCTGCCTTCTATCGTACCATATAATTATGTAAGCACTCTTTCATCAAAAAAAGAAGACCATAAGCAGTTAATCTTATAGTCCTCCATTTCGGGCTAATCTATTCTATTTTGAACTGAAGTGCGCTCCTTCCTCGCTATGAACAAACGGGATGTCTGTATCGACTTCTCCCGTTATTCGATTCATTGCTATGTCTTCGCCTTTCAGCCATTTACCGAAATCCAACTCGACCGGCTCCTGGTCTCCACCCAATGCAAACCAGGCAATCATATCGTGAGGCAAGTAAGCGGACGTATGGATGGTACCAGCCCAGCTTTTATATTTCTTTGAAAAAACACCTTTATCGGTATCATTCATTAATCGGAAAGCGTCATAAGCTTTTTCTGTCTCGCCCTGCTCCATTGCGTTCATCCGCTTATAGGAGTCGACAAGGTGGTTACGGTTTTCATGCTTCATAATTTCAAAATGGTTGGTACATATCGCTGACTTCCGTACCTCTACCCCCCGTGGAGAAGCCTCGATAACATAGGTCTCTCCACTTCGGTCATACACAATATAGCTGAATGAGTGACGATGAGGGATATCCTTTAACATTGCTATCGCTTCTGCCACGTCAGCACAGCTCTCTAACACGAGGCGTCCGATCATACAACAGATAAAACCTAAGCCCGGCTTTTTGCGATGCATAAAATTGTATCCCATCACGAGTCCTTTTTCATTCATTCCGTCCATACGTCCAGTAATCCGCTGAGAAGGGCCTGCAATTGCGTAACCCTGGTCCGTCGGCTGGAAAAATACATATCGGCCTTCATACGTTTTCGGCTGGTAATCATAATTACGTACAAAATAATTGGTCCCTGTCAAAATGGAGCAGCCAGACTTTTGATAATTAACGCGATAACCGCCAAATTCCTTCATAATCCGCTCCATCGGCCAATCAAGTGAATCCCGAAGCCCTTCCAGTTCAGCCCAGACTCCCGGAGCGAATTTTGTAATGGCCGCTTTTACTTCGGCTTCTTCGACCGTAAAACGTGGTATTCTTACCTTCCATTGCTTTTCACGGTTTTTCACCGTGAGAGAATCCCGTAATAACTCTCCCTGTTTATAGCCAAAATCGTAATGTGTGCCTCTGAATTGCAGTATGTCACTATGTATTTTCTTCAAGATGATCCCTCTTTTTGTCAAAGTATGTAATGTCATGTCATAATCCTACCTGTAATCGTCATCGTTTTTCAAATGAATGCAATTATTTTATGATAGAAGAAGTAATTCATTCCAAACGAAAGGGTGAATCCAATGTATCAAATAGATGAGAAGCGCCAGGAAGTCCTGGACTTTGTTAATGGTATAAACGATGAAGAGGCACGTACAAAACCTGATGAAAATACATGGTCGATTCTCGAAACACTTGAACATTTGTACTTGATTGAAGGCTGGGTCACGCAGCAATTAAAAGAGGCTTTAGCCAAAGAAGAAGTGCAAGAAGTCAGGGAAAAGCCGATTGAACGTACCGTAGATCGTTCCCATAAAGTGGATGCCCCAGAGTCTCTGCGCCCGAAAGGCCAGTTCGACTCTATCGAGGAAGCCACCGACAGCCTTGCCAAAACAAGAGATTCGTTATTATTTCTCATCCGAAACTATGACCAGGAACACCTTCGAAAAAGAGCCCTTCCGCACCCTGCTTTTGGAACAATGAATCTAGAGCAGTGGGTCGAGTTCATCGGCTTTCATGAACTCCGTCATCTTGAACAAATGAAAGAAGTGAAAAACGCTCTATAGTGGCTTCCACTTTAGAGCGTTTTGCGTTTTATGGAATCATAGGTTTTGCGCTTAGGCTAGGGAATACGCCTAAAATCCAATGATTTCGCGTATTAATTTGAAATTTATCCCCGCGCCCCACCCACATGTCGCAGCATGGCTGGCATTAAAAAAGCCAGCCCTCAAATTGGGCTGGCTAAAGCTTCTAAGGTTTAGTTATGGCACAATAGTTACTGGAACTTTTGCTGAATGAAGCACGCTGTAGCTTATGCTGCCTAGAATCGCACCTTTCAATGCGCCCCTTCCACGTGATCCCATAATGACTCCTTCGATGTCGTCCTCATCCGCTACTTCACAAATAGCTGGAGCTATTTTCCCAACCATCTTTCTCGTTTCTACCGAGACAGAAACGCTTTTCAGATGTTCATCCGCCAAAGCAATAGCTTCGTTAGCAGCTTTTTCCTGCTGGGCTTCAATTTCTTCATTAGTAAACACACGATGGGTGTTATATGTGTCAAATAACGGTTGTACATTGACGAGAAGGATACGATTTCCATTTTCCCTGGCCAGTTTAGCTGCATAATCAAGGGCGCGCAGGGAGTGCTCTGAACCGTCTACCGGAACGACGTATTTCTTGACCATACTATCCCTTCCCTTCTCTAGGAATCTACCTTTATTATACCATATTTTTACCTATTAGCGGACGTTCTGCTCAACCGTTCAAAATTCGTTCAATTGCATGCGCAACTCCGTGATCAGTATTCGACAATGTCACCCAGTCCGCTTCTTCTTTAACGATATCCTGGGCATTCCCCATCGCTACCCCTACACCTGCCTCGCGAATCATTGCGATATCATTCAAGCTGTCACCTACCGCCATCATTTGATTCATGGATAGATCGAGCCATTTGCTTACTTTCCTCAATGCAGCAGCTTTATTGACACCTGAAGCATTGACCTCGATATTCGTCAGGCTGGAATTAGTAACTTCCAGTGCTTCATTTTTTACTAATTCGTCAAAAATCACTTGTCGTACTTCATCGTCTTCAATATCAAAACCGAATTTAAGCCATTCATATGTTTCGATGTCTCTATCGAATGGCTGTCCTGAATTGAACATCCCTTCAGAGGTGGTCGACCAAAAGATAGTATCGTGCTGCTCTTTCAGTTCCCATAGCCGTTTAACCAGGTTGGCATCAAGGGGCTGACGATCAACCAAGCTAAAATTGTGATCATAAATTTCTCCGCCATTAACTGTGACAATATAGGAAGAGCGGCCAAGTTCTTCAGCAATGTCACGACAGTTCGGCAGCGACCGGCCAGTACTCAATACTACATGAATACCTTTTTCCTTAGCCCGCTGAATTGCCTGTTCATTCTCTTTTGATACGTGTCCTTCGTTATTAACAAGGGTTCCATCCATATCTAGTGCAATTAATTTTATATCCATAGCTAACACGTCCTCTCATTTGCTGACCTCATTTTAATATAACTTCATAACTTTTTACAGAATAACAGATAATGAAGGATGGATTCATCTTAGAATCCTTTTTAACGATACGAATGAAGTAGAAAAGAACAAGGATGAATCTCCCTCTTCGAGAGAATTCATCCTTGTTCAAATAACTGCTTACTGCTCCATTTTCCGTAGATATAATAAAGGGTGGCTACCACACTGCTGATGATAAAACTCACCCCCATACCTAGCGCAATTCCCGACTCTCCAAACAGATCTGAAAATAGCGCGGTCAAAGGGTATCGTAGAACCCAGAAAGATATGATATTCAGCACCAGTACCTGGTACATCGCACCTGACGCCCGGACGATGCCATTCAAAATAAAGTTTATGCCTAAGAATGGGTAAAAGAAGGCTACGATACGGAGGTATTCACCACCGAACGCAACAGGAGCTTTTTCCTGTACGAATAATTTGATTCCATACTCTCCAAACAACACTAAAGCCAGGGCCACAACCATCATTATGATCAGCGTATATAACAATCCATAACGAGCGATTTTATGTACCCTTTCCCAGTTTTGCACCCCGATATTCTGTCCGGCCATACTGTTTACAGCTGTAGCCAAAGCCATTGGTGGCAGCATCAATACACTATCCAAACGCTGGGCTGCACTGAAACCTGCTACTACATCCTCTCCAAAGGTTGTAACCACACTCATTATGGCAGCCACTCCTGCTGATATTACAGCCATCTGAAGCCCGGAAGGTATCCCTAATTGCAGAATTACCCCCACTTCCTGTTTATTTGGGATGGCAGGAATAGTGAATGGAGCCAATTGGTATTTAAGAACTATGTAAACGCCATACAGGAAAGATATTCCCTGCGAAACAACAGTTGCATAAGCCGCGCCGTCAATGCCAAGGTTGAACACAGAAATGAATATGGGGTCAAGAATAGCATTCAATATAACAGCCACCATGACAAACCTGAGCGGGGTCTTGCTGTCTCCTATTGCTCGCATGACTGTTCCAATGAAGTTGTACCCCATTAAGAAAAAAATGCCGATAGAGTTGATCTGCAAATAGGCTTTTGCTCCAGGTATCATTGCTTCTGGAGTTCCAAGCAGCAATAACACCCGTTCAGCCAGAATAAATCCAAGCAAGCCAAGGACGGTGGATATAAATAATAAAACCACCACAAAAGCATTTAAATATCGTTTCAGCCCCTCTGCGTCATCCTTCCCCTTCTGTTGGGATAAAACCGTTAACGTCGCGTTATTAAGCCCTATAATGAATGATAGCATGGTAAATATTACGGTACTAGCAACAGCAACGGCGCCTAATGCATTTCCGCCCAGGAGGTTTCCGACCCACATGCTGTCGATGAATTGATAGGATACCTGCAGCAGATTGGTCAACAGAATCGGACCAGAAAAGACAACCAGCTGTCTCCCTATACTTCCACTTGTAAAATTATGCTGGTTTTCCATAACAAACTTCCTTTCAACTATTACTTTACCATCATGCCTGAGTAATTGCTGTTTATAATTTTTCCAGTTGGGTATTTAAAGGTTGAACACTGCTGTGACAGTGATCAGTGTAATAGGAGGTACGGGAAGATAAGCATGTGCAAATGATTTTCTTTCCAAATAAGGGGGTTGAAGACTGGAAAAACAGCTAAATAAAAAAGTAATTTTATCCAACGTTTGAAAACCCTATCATATCAAGGGTTTAACTTTCTCTTTTTTTAAAACTTTTAGAAAATTATAGGATACTAAAGCATTTTTTAAAGAATTAAGGCTTAAGCGTCACTCAGTATAACTCAGCGACAATAAACCTCATTCAGCGTGATTAAGCTAGTTTGATAAAAAAATAAGCTCGATTTAACATTATCAAGTATGTAAGGTCACCATTATAAACAATGGAAAGGAGAATCCACCATCGCTCAAACGACCAAAGAACGAACTGTTACCATTACATTTAGCGAACCAACATTAGATGATGGAAAAGCAATGTGGGAATTAGTAGATAATTCCAGTCTCGATCAAAATTCAGCTTATAAATATCTCATGATGAGTGAGTTTTTTTCTGATACTTGTGTGATAGCCAAGGAAAATGAAAAGTTAGTTGGATTTGTTACCGCGTTTATCCCCCCTGAACATCCTGATGTGGTGTTTGTCTGGCAAATTGGCGTCGATTCTTCCCAGCGTGGCAAAGGAGTCGCATCCAAACTTCTCAATGAACTTGTAGCACGAGAAGCATGCCAGGAAGTTCGCTACCTTGAAGCGACTGTCACCCCATCGAATGAAGCATCTCAATCATTATTCCGAAGACTAGCACGTGATCACGACACTGAATGCAAAGTGACGGAGCGTTTCACCGAAGAAATGTTCCCAGGTGATAATCACGAAGAAGAATTGAATTTCAGAATTGGACCATTTAAACGGTAAATTTCAAATATAAATACCAAGTAAACCGATGATAAAACAAGGAGGAAAACAATGACTAAAACTAATATGAATATCTTTGAAAAATACGAATCTGAAGTACGCAGCTATTGCCGCGGCTTCCCTACTGTTTTTTCTAAAGCGAAAGGTTATAAAATGTGGGACGAAAACGGAAAAGAATATATCGATTTCTTCTCCGGAGCTGGCGCTTTGAACTACGGCCACAATGATGACCATATGCAGGATAAGCTCGTGGATTATATCAAAAGCGACGGCCCTACCCATACGTTGGATATGGCTACGACCGAAAAAGCAAACTTCCTGCAAAAATTCAATGATGTCATTTTGAAACCACGCGACCTCGACTACAAAATCATGTTCCCTGGCCCAACTGGAACTAACACGGTAGAAAGTGCTTTGAAGCTTGCTCGTAAAGTGACAGGCCGTACAGATGTCATCAGCTTCACGAATGGCTTCCATGGTATGACAATCGGTTCTCTATCTGTTACTGGTAATGCCATGAAGCGTAAAGGTGCCGGAATTCCATTGAATAACACGGTTACTATGCCATACGACAACTTTGTTGACGAAAGCATGGATACGCTTGATTATTTAGAGCGCTTCCTGGAAGACAACGGCAGTGGTGTTGATTTACCCGCTGCGATGATTCTTGAAACTGTCCAGGGCGAAGGCGGCATCAATGCTGCACGTATGGAATGGCTGAAAAAAGTTGATGAAATTTGCAAGAAGTGGGACATCCTGCTGATCATCGATGATGTGCAGGCAGGTGTAGGCCGTACAGGAACTTTCTTCAGTTTCGAGCCAGCAGGTATCAAACCTGACATCGTATGCCTGTCTAAATCTTTGAGCGGCTACGGTCTACCATTTGCTATCACCTTGTTCCGTCCTGACCTTGATATCTGGGCTCCAGGTGAACACAATGGAACATTCCGCGGCTTCAACCATGCATTTATCACAGCTTCTGCCGCGCTGGATTATTGGAAAGATGAGCAATTCGAGAAAGGTATCCAGCAAAAATCCGAGAAAGTCAAAGATTTCCTTGTTGGACTAACGGAAAAATATCCAGAGCTGCAAGGTACTTTCTGCGGCCGTGGACTGATGGTAGGTATCGAATGCGCAAAAGAAGGTCTTGCCGATGAAGTTGCAGCTGAAGCCTTCAATCGCGGATTAATCATGGAAACATCCGGACCGAAAAGCGAAGTATTCAAATTGTTCCCACCATTGAACATTGATGATGAAGGTCTACAAAAAGGCTTTGACATCATAGAAGAAAGTGTAAAAGCACTAGTAAGTGAACCAGTAACTAACTAAACTACCAACAAACCAGGAGGAATCAGACATGAAAACAGTCAAACTACAAGACGTAATCGATTCAGAAAATCACGTAAAAGCAGACACTTGGGAAAGCAGACGTCTGGTTTTGAAAAAAGACAACATGGGCTATTCTGTCCATGATACAATCATCAAAGCTGGTACAGAAACACACATCTGGTACCAGAACCATTTAGAATCAGTCTACTGCATCGAAGGCGAAGGCGAAGTAGAAACAGTAAAAGACGGAAAAGTATGGCCAATCGAAAAGGATACCATCTATGTGTTGGATCAAAATGACGAACATTACCTGCGTGCCAAAACAGATATGCGTATGGTATGCGTCTTCAACCCTCCGATCACAGGACAAGAAACACATGACGAAAATGGTGTTTACCCATTAGTGGAAGATTAATTTCTGGAAAGCAAAAGCTCTCAACTTAGGTTGAGAGCTTTTTTCATTTTATCTTCAGGTGCCAGGACACCCCCATAATTTTTTGTTGTTTTTTCATAAGATCCTTAATCAATTATAGATCCGAAAAGTCGAAGACTTGATTTCGAGATATTATTGGAGTTTAGGGGCTCCAGGAAACGATTCGCTTTCCGTGGGCGTGTGCTGAGTCTCCTCAGGCTTCGCCTTGCGGGGCCTCAGCGATCCCGCATTTCCCACAGGAGTCTCACCGTTTCCCTACGCCCCTAGTCATGGGAAGTTTTCGAAATCACCCTTGTAGAAACTGCCCTATTATAATAGAAAGAAGACAATGGTCACTTTATCTCCTTCATAAATGCGTCAGAATGAAGTTTTTAGTTGTGCCCTATTCTCTTTTTAAAGGGTCCGTTTAGTACAAAAACAGGCTGGATGGGAAGGGAAACGGCGAGACTCCCGCGGGAGAAGGGGCTAGGCAAGATCCCACAGGGCGCAGCCCGAGGAAGCTTGCCAGGTCCCCCGCAGGAAAGCGAGTTGTTTCCCAGACCATCCTATTTATCTCGTGGTAACGAACCCAATTCCTCTCGACAGTCTTAAGCTCTGTCTGGCTATCTATGACTTTCATGCTATATAATGGATGAAAAAGCATTGGAGGCTTACTATAATGAAAGATATATTGATCGATCGCTTTACGAGATATGTCAAAATAGATACCCAATCTGATGAAAACAACCCGGAGTGCCCTTCTACTCCAGGCCAGCTTACCCTTGCCAATATGCTTGTCGATGAGTTGAAAGAAATCGGCATGCACGACGTATCCATTGATGAACACGGTTATGTAATGGCCACGTTGCCCTCAAACACCGATAAACAGGTCCCTGCTATCGGATTTCTTGCTCATGTAGATACAGCTACTGATTTCACAGGGAAAAACGTCAATCCTCAAATTATAAAAAATTATAATGGCAATTATATTAACCTTAATGCTATACATAAAACCATTTTGTCACCGGACGAATTTCCGGAACTCGCAGGATATATAGGTCATACGCTTATAACCACGGACGGAACTACACTGCTTGGCGCTGATAATAAAGCGGGCGTGACCGAAATCATGACAGCAATGAACTATCTCATTAATCACCCTGAAATCAAACACGGTGATATCCGGATCGCTTTTACTCCTGATGAAGAAATTGGCCGCGGCCCTCACAAGTTCGATGTCGAGCGGTTTAATGCTGAATTCGCTTATACAGTAGATGGGGGTCCTATCGGTGAACTACAATATGAAAGCTTCAACGCAGCAGGAGCCCGTCTCACTTTTAAAGGAAATAGCGTCCACCCCGGTACAGCAAAAGGAAAAATGGTCAATTCCACTAAATTGGCGATGGAATTCAATGACCAGCTTCCAACAGAGCAAGCTCCAGAGTATACCGAAGAATATGAAGGATTCTATCACCTGATTTCCATGAACGGCAATGTCGAAGAAACGGAAATGATTTATATTATCCGGGATTTTGATAAAGAAGAATTCGCTGCAAAGAAAGAAAACATCCGCCGCATTGCATCAAGTATGAAGAAAAAATATGGAGAAGAACGTATTGTTTTAGAGATGGAGGACCAATATTATAATATGGGCGATAAAATCAAACCCGTCAAAAAAATTGTCGATACCGCATATCAAGCGATGAAAAACCTCGACATAGAACCACTCGTCAAACCGATCCGTGGAGGTACTGATGGCTCCCAGCTCTCCTATATGGGGCTTCCGACACCAAATATTTTTACTGGCGGTGAAAATTTCCATGGGAAATATGAATACATCTCTGTAGATAATATGGAAAAAGCGACGCACGTCATCGCGGAAATCGCCCGCTTATTTGAAAAGCAGGCATGAGGAAATAAATTCATGTGTGAAGCCATCCTCTAACGGGTAATACCTTAAAGGAGATCATTGATTTTTGGGGGAGTGCAAATTGACAAAAAATGAAGCATTACGTGCATACTTTCTAGATCATGCGCAGCAAATGACTGACGAATGGTATGAAACATTAGAAGAAAACGATCCAGCTTCTATCTATGCTGTAAGAACACCTGAAGTCGCCGAAAAGTTGAAAGAGCAAAATTATCAGTTCCATCCTTTTTTCACTCAGATTTTTATCCTTGATGAAGAACAATGGAAAAAAACATTTCAGGAGTGGGCATCGGACATATCAAGTGATGAAAACCACTTGACCACACCAAGTCATTATGTCATCCGTGAATTCATGCGGGTGCGTATGCAATACATTACTTATTTGAAACAATTCATTCAGGAATATGAGGGAGAAATCACTCAACCGGAAATTGACAGTTGGAATGAACTGATTATCCGTGGTTTCGATAACGCTATCCTGCAATTTGTCGAAGGTGCGAATAAAAACTCCAAAGAACTCTTAAAAGCGAAAGAAGATATTATTCAGCAGTTGAGCGCCCCTGTCATCGCTCTCGATGAAAAACGGGCATTGCTCCCGCTTATCGGTGAAATCGACAGTGAACGTGCCGGGGTAATCCTTGAGAACACCCTTAACCAATGTTCGAAGCTAGGAATTGGTCAATTATATATCGACTTGTCTGGAGTAGCAACGATTGATACCCTGGTCGCCCATCAGATCTCAAACTTGATCCAATCCCTGCAACTGCTGGGTATCAAACCGACGATTTCCGGTATGCGCCCAGAAATCGCCCAGACAGCCATTCAACTTGGTATCGCATTCGATGATGTTTCCATCAAATCATCATTAGCCAATGCGATGGGCACAAATAAATGAACAGCATATTAATGCCACAAAAAAGTCAGTATGTCTAAGCATACTGACTTTTCACGTCATGTTAAGGCCATCAATGATTTGGCGTACTTTTCCACAAGTTTATCCTTCTCCATTCTATCCAGCGTATGGAAAGGCTGCTGATTCGGAAGTACTATGTGACTCAGGAATATTCCGCCCAACTGCCGCGCACATAATTCTGTATCTACATCTTCTTCCTCAAAGTGATGATCCAGGCCCTGTTTCAAACTCGTAAATATAATATTCGGAAGGTCAATCTCTTCCGTGAGATTTCCCATCAGACTTTCTGAAATCAACATCTTAACCAATGGGGTGTTTTTTGAAAGCACCTCCAGCCGGTTTTCAATGATTGATTTAAAGAAATACTCGGTATTCCCTTCGTTTGCCAGCTTCATGACATGGGAATTGAACTGATTTTCAAGCACATGCTTAATGACAGTGATGAATAAATTTTGCTTGGTAGCAAATTTACGATACAACGTCACTTCAGCTACATCCGCTTCCTTAGCTATTTCCTGTGTGGTCGCCTGCAGCCCTTTCTTAACAAAAACTGCGACAGCCGCCTTTAATATTTGATCTGTTTTATCTCTCAAGCCCTTCACCCCACTTGTACTTCCTTCTTAACCTTTATTTTCACAAAACGGTCCAGAATAATCAAGATAGCAGGCATGACAACGACAGTACTGAACAGTGCCAATGAAATATTAATCAATGTCATCAAGCCAAAATTGCTTAATATCACAAAGTCAGATATGAGCAAGGCACTGAAACCGCCAATGGTGGTCAATGCAGAAGTGAAAATCGCCTTTCCGATTTTCTGGTTAGAGATCCTGATTGCCGCTTCACTATCGTGGCCTTTTTTTCGTTCTTCATAATAACGTTCCATGATAAGAACCGTAAATTCTGTGCCAATACCAATGATCAGTGCTCCTAGAGTAGCCGTCAACGGCGTATAATCAATACCTAAAAAGTACATCGCTGCCCCGGACCAACCGACAATCAGGATGATCGGAATCAAGGGAATGAACGCTATTACCGGGTGGCGATAAATGAGAAGAAGTCCTAAGAAGACAAGGCCCATTCCGAGCAAGGTCATTTGGTACCTTCCCGAAGTCAATGCAGAAATCATCTCAACATCAAGGACGGATTTTCCTGTAATTGTAGTTTCTACATTTGCAGCCTCTTTTTCCTCTAAATAAGTTTCTAAATCATTCAGGAACGCTTGCAGAGGTTCGGATTCCATATGCTTGATTCCTATATTGATCACACCCTGGGTATGCTCTTCATTGATCAGCAGCTTGACCTGTTCCTCTGGCATATCTTCCAAATACGGTACCCAGTCCCCATTTTCAGGGAGTTCACCATCATTCATCTGCTTGACAGCAGTAGTGATTGACTTCGTATCTACAACTTCTGCAAATTCCTCATCCAACGATTCACTGACATCATCCACCCAGTGCATTATTTCAGGGTTTATTACGTCCTTGCCTTTATAAACGAGGGACACCTGGTCAGTCGTCCCAATGATGTCTCTGAGCTTATGAATATCCGCAAGCGCCGGGTCATCCTGGGGCATGAAATTTTCAACATCGGTTTCCACACCGGCGTCTGTGTCGACCCATATCCCTAACGCTGCAGTTACGATAGCGAGGGTGATGATAAGCCACCTTAATTTAATTAATATTGTCGTTAATTTATCAAGAAATCGATCAGCCTTCCCTTCCTTTTTACTCTTGGATTCCTTTTTTCTCTTGCTTCCAAAAAAATGATCTCGTGTATATAAGATAGGAATCAGCAAAAATAACCCGACAAAAAAGCTTACAATCATACCTAATGTCAACATTTTACCGAAATCCTGAATCATAGGAACCGGCGAGGTATAGAGTGATATGAAACCTAACGCTGTTGCTATCAAAGCAGTCATAACCGCTGGAACCATCTTTGTAACGGTACGCCACAAGCTTTTTCCTGACTGGCTTGCAAAAAATTTATTCCTCATAAGAATCCGCTCCTTCACGCAATTCTTCAGTGTAACGGCTATGGAACTGGATAGCATAGTCAATCCCTAATCCAATCAAAATCGGGAATACAGCCATGGAGACCATTGTAATCGGTATATTGAGCCACCCCATTAGACCGACTGTGCCGACAACAGCAACCAGAATCACAACTAATGGTAGTAAGCGCCAACTTACTTTAAAGACCACAGAAAGGACAATGATCATGAATGCCACAGAGAGCATCATCATTTTCTGCATGCTTTCTTTCATGGACGTCCGGATGGAATCATCCAAGACAGGCTTTCCAGACACCATTATTTCTGCATGATCATTCGGATTTTCTTTCATATAGTTATTGATCGCTGCTACGGTATCACTTTTGGTGGTATCGTCTACATTTCCCTCAAACTTAATAATCATTAACATATACTCATCATCAATGACAATTTCTTCAAAAGAGCTTCTAAGCTGATCGTCATCAGTATAAATCATATGGTCAAGGGTCGTTTGTTTTTCCGGCAGTCCAGCCTTCATCGTATCAGAATTAGCGATCATCTTTTCCATGTTCTTGCTGATGGAAATAAGGTTATCTCCCATTTCTGTCAAGCCATCACCTAACTTGGCCAGCTCTTCCATCTGCTGTTTCTGTTCTGCCTGGAAATTCTGGAGCTTGCCGGTTTGCTGGCTCAGTCCTTGTTCCATATTGTTCAGCCCATTAACGGTACGGTCAGGTATTTGGGACAGGGTAGCAGATTTTTCTGAAGTCTGCATCATTTTCTGGGATAACTGCATCAACTGTCCACCTAATTGTTCTAATTGTCGGGCTTGTGGGTTTTGGTCTGCCTTCATTTCCTGGGACATGTTATGCAGATTTGCCCCAACTTCCTGCGTCTGCTTTCCATATTCGGCTAACCCTGTTTTCAGCTGTCCTGTTCCTGCTTTCAGCTTTTTCTGCCCAGACGTCATCTTAGCAAAAGCATCTTCTAACTCAGCCATTTTACTCTCCATATCTGGAAGCTGGGTCTGGCTGTCATCACGAGAATTTTCGGTTAGTTTTTCTCCGGATTCTTTTAACTTAGTACCCATTTCGTCTAAACCATCTATCATATCTATTAACCCTTCCTGATAGTTTTCCTGCTGCTTTGTTGACATATGTTCTACTAACGTAACCGGGCTTAAAATGCTGAAAATAGCGTTATTTTGTTCAAGCTGATCCTCTAACCCTTTCATATGATTCAAGTTATTCGGGGTAAGTAAATCCTCCCCTTCATACAATACGGTGATGGACTCTCCGCCAAATGCTTCTTCCAATTTTTTATTATCCTGATATACATCTGTATCCGTACTTACCAATGTTTCGTTACCAGTGGCCATATTCACATTACGCGCTCCCACTCCGAGCAATAATATGACCAGTAAAGCTATGAATATCATACGCATCGGATGATTAATTAATAGCTTGGATAGCTTCTTTAAGAACTTCATGTTTGTTCTTCCCTTCAAAGAATGTTAGTGACAACTAACATAAAGGTTAAAAAAATACTCCAACTATTTCAGTTGAAGATATTCATACTATTGTTAGTTGTCACTAACATTCATTATATACAACCTTTTCTTGTTTGTAAAGATAAGAAAATCCAGCCTTCTTTGTCATCGGCTGGACTTTCTTAACCATTATAGTGCTTTTACCAATCCACCATCAACAACAAGTGCCTGGCCGGTTAAATAAGTATTGGCCCCCGAAGCGAGAAACACTACCGCTCTGGCAAATTCGTCCGGCTCTCCATATCGCCCGATTGGAATCGACTGCTCGGTTTGTTCTTTTACTTCCTCTGCTGTAGTTCCCAGTTTTTCTGCTCTTTTTTCATCAAGCTGAGCCACTCTGTCCGTAGCAATCCGTCCAGGCCCGACGGTGTTGATGAGGATATTATCACCAGCAAGCTCCTGAGAAAGGGATTTTGATAGACCGACGATGCCGGCACGGAACGTGTTGGATAAAATCAAATTATCCAGTGTCTGTTTGATCGAAGAAGAAGCGATATTAATAATTCTTCCACTTTGCTGCTTACGCATAGAAGGCAATACTTCCCTGACGGTCCGGACAAAACTGAGGAGGTTTAATTCGAACGCATTCTCCCAATCTTCATCTGTGAATTTATCAAATGTTCCAGCTGGAGGCCCGCCGGCATTATTGATCAATACGTCTACCGTGCCATTCCAGTCCACCGCTTTTTTAACCAGCTGCTTGATTTGCTCTGCATTAGTAACATCACATACCGCATAATCAACATTATTATTTCCGCTCTCTTCCTGGATCTCTTTTTTTGCTGCCTGAAGCTCTTCTTCATTTCGGCTTGAAATCAAGACATGGGCACCCTCTTTAGCAAACTCCATGGCTGTTGCTTTTCCAAGACCTTTACTGGATGCTGTTACAATTACTGATTTTCCTTGCAATTGAAAGTCCAAAACATTCATCCTTTCTATCGTTTCTTCAAGTCTACTACATTATTTTTCAGTGGTGGAAAGCCATCTATCTGACATTCAATCACATCTCCGTCACGGATAACTATAGCGCCAGGAGTCCCTGTCGAAATGATATCTCCCGGTTGTAATGTCATCACCTGCGAATGGAAAGCGACGAGATAATAGGGATCAAATGTCATATTACTCACCACATTCTTCCTGTGTAATTCTCCATTGATAATGGTAGATACATTCAATTGGAACACATTGTCCACTTCATCCGGCGTAACCAGCTGGGGACCAAAGCTGAAAAAGGTGTCAAAACTTTTCGACCTTGTCAAATAACGGGGATTGCGCTGCAGGATATCTTCTGCTGTCATATCGATGACAGTCGTATAGCCAGCAATGGCATCCGGTGCCTCTGATTCGGAAATATTTTTACACGCCTTCCCGATGATCACCCCTAATTCAGCTTCTCCCGTGGTGCGATCCGACTGGACTGGTACCTTAATGGTATCTCCATGGCCGATAATGGTAGTGGATGGTTTCATAAAACTTGCTGGCTCAGAGCTTGGGGCTTTTTCATTCAAATCGGAAGCATGATCGACATAGTTGAGCCCGATTCCCCAAATTTTTCGAGGTTCACGATAAAGCGGCCGATATAGCGCTTCATCTCTTGCCAAATAGTGAGAATCCAGCCGATTTTTTTCATCAGCTGGTTGCTCTTTATACCATTCCGCTAATGAAGATATCTTCCCAGTATCAATCAAATCAAACAGGCTGATCGGCCAGTCCGTTTTAAGTTCTTCATTAATTGATGTGATGGGAAGCAGACGCTCCCCATCTACAATTGCGGCCATTTCTGTTCGATCTTTTTCGATCGTTGCAAACCTCATTTGCTACTTCCCCCTAATTCTTCGCTTCTACAGGCTGGTTCGATTGTAAATCAGGCTTATTCTTAAAATTGGTGAACAACACATATGCGAATACGACCAATCCGATAATATCTGTCCAGATACCCGGATAAATCAGCAACAATGCTGCTAGTCCGGATACCGCCCTCAGCCAGCCAGGGACCTCTTTCATCACATATCCTTCCGTCATGACGGATAATAAGAAGACACCGATCAATGAAGTGATTGTGATAACGAGAATATTCATGAAGTTAGCATCAATCATCAGCATCTCATGAGAGAAAACGAACATAAACGGTACAATGAACCCTGCGATTGCCAGCTTCATCGCCTGGAAACCGGTCTGGTTCGGGTTTCCTCCCGCTATTCCGGCTCCTGCGAAAGCTGCCAGGGCAACCGGCGGTGTAATATTGGCAAAAATCCCGAAATAGAATACAAACATGTGCGCTACAAACGTAGCCGTTTCGGTAGAGCCAGCCAGTTCTCTGTACAATGGAAGCTGCAGCAAAATTGGAGCTGCCATTGTGCTGGTGATAATATAGGTCGGAATGCTAGGTAGACCCATACCAAGGATAATTGAGGTAATCATGGTCAAGAACAACGTAATGATCAACTGGATCAACGGGCTGTTGACCGCACTACCGATATTGACAATACTGTTGGCTATTTCAAGCGCTACCCCCGTCAACGAGGCGATACCAACTACGATGCCGACTGCACCACAGGCAATTGCTACCGGAACGGTGGTCCTTGCGCCATCTTCTAAAGCGTTAAGGGCATCTTTCACCCCGACTTCATCAGCTTCAAGCTTCAGCCACTTTCTCCATAGGTTGATTGCCAATGGTATGGCAATAATCAATAACAGTTCCCACCAGTCACTTCGAACTTTTGGAATAGCACTGCCGCTAAGCATAGCAGTAAGCTGGGGCTGGAAAATCAGGAACATAGCTATCCCTGTTATAACAGGCACCATCTGTTTCGAACCGGCAATTACTACAGTTGCGATGATGGACCAGAAAGCCGCGTAAAACGGTGTCTTACCGGAAAACAGCAAATACAGCAAAATTAACATTGGAATGATCAAGTGACCACGTTTCGCGATGACATCTTTCAGCTTTGGCAGTTCACTTTTTGGCATCCCCTGTAAGCCCCGTTTGGAGGCACGGAAGTGCACTTGCAGCAAAATGCCAACATAAAATAACAAAGCGGGAATGATACCAGCAAGAATGATTTTTGTGTAAGCAAGATTCAGGTTTTCAGCCATGATGAAGGCAGCTGCACCCATGATCGGAGGCAATATTTGTCCGCCAACACTGGCTGCTGATTCAACAGCCCCTGCAAAGTTTTTCTTATACCCGATTTTTTTCATCAATGGAATCGTAAATGCACCTGTCGTTACGACGTTAGCAATGGCAGAGCCGTTGATAGAGCCAAGAAATCCACTCGAGATGACCGCGACTTTTGCCGGACCACCTTTTGTATGACCAGCTACTGCAAGAGCGAGATCATTGAATAATTGGCCCATCCCGGAGCGGCCCAGGAATGCCCCGAACAGGATAAATAGAATAATATAACTTGCCGAGACCCCGATGGCTGTACCTAAAACGCCTTCCGTTATAAAAACAAGTTGAGCAATAATTTGTTTGGAAACACTCATGACCACCGGTGTTGTCAACTCTGGGTAAATGGATAGTTTTACATAGAAACCATAGATTAAGAAGCCAAGGCCTAATAAAGCAAGCCCCCACCCAGTGACCCTGCGGGTAATATCAAATAATAGGAAAATGATCAAAATTCCAACATAGAAATCGGTGTCATTGATCCGTCCGCCAGATTCGATGATCCGTTCTGCGGTCATGAACATATAAATTCCTACGCCAAGGGATAAAGCGGCAGTAATGTAATCGTAGAAAGGAACCGACTTTGCCCCTTTTCCCTTTTTTCTTATAAATGGGTACAATAAGAATCCAAGCGTCATCAATGTGTACAAATGAATGCTTCGCTGTTTGATATCGACGAGCGATCCAGCGTAAGAAGTATATAAATGAAATAGCGACAGGGAAATCGCCAGGACGGAAATCACTAACGCAATCGGTTTGGCTATCCCTGTCCGCACTGTACTTTCGCGGTCATAATCTTCTGCGGATTTTTGTTGTTTCTTCCCCATACTCTCACCTCATTCTAGTAGCAATAAAATAGCCGATGGCATGCAATAGGTTTATTTTTTCAACGGTCACACGATAAGATTGGGCGGGTTCTAATTTAAAAACCTCATCCTCTTTAATGAAACGGTGCTCTGTCGTTTTTCCGGTTCTTGTGACCAGCTGATGGCCAATCGGCTGATAAATTTCTGTCATGTATACCCAGCCGTCTTTTATGAAAGTATCCTCACCTGCATCATTTGGCACCCCGGCGCCAAACGTCTTGAATCTGGTAGAATCTAAGACGATCTGTCCGTCTTCGACTACAAACATTTCTTCCCATTCCTCTTTCTCAACCGAATGAACCCAACGAATAGAAAAGGATTCTTCCTCTTGAATAAAAAAGGCCCTCTCTAGATCGTCATTAACAGAGACGGTGAGCACTGTTAGATGGATGAAAAGCAGCGGCAGCAGGAGGAGAATGAAAGCAGCTAGAAGCAGCAATAGTCGTTTCATAGAATTATTTTAAAAAGGGCACCAAAATTGATGCCCTTTTTTTATTACTCCAAAATCCCTTGTTCTTCATAGAATTTTTTCGCCCCAGGATGAAGCGGTGCAATCAAGCCTTTGGCAATTTCATCCCGATCCAGCTGCTTAAGTGCGCCAACAGCTACTTCTTCTGTGCCCAGGTACTCGTAATAACGTTTTGTGATATCGTAAACCAGGTCTTCACTCAAGTCAGGAGATACGATAATCATGTTTTGAATACCTACTGTTTCTACTTTGTTTTCTAAGTTGTATTGCGCTTCATTTCCTGCCTCAATAGTATATTCTTTATAGAAAGGATATTTTTCCATCAGCTTGGAAGCTATATCCCCTTTAATTTCAACAAAATTGATATCCGTATGCTGCATCAAATCAGTGATGTTGCTGTTTGGTACTCCGGATGTGAAGAAAGCAGCATCAAGGTTGCCGTTTTTCATTTCCTGGACACTGTCCGCGTAACCTGTATGCGTAACTTTTCCAAGATCCTCATAAGTAAGGTCGACAGCTTCTAACACTTTCTTCGCGCTTTGTTCTACCCCGGAACCAACCTTACCAACGCCTACTTTTTTACCTTTCAGATCTTCAATGGACTCAATTCCACTGTCTTTCAAAGCGACAACTTGTACGACATTCTGGTACATTCCGGCAACCGCCTGAACATCGACAGCATTGCCTTCAAATTGACCCTTACCTTCAATCGCGTCGTAGCCGACATCACTCATGATGATAGCCATCTGATTCAGTCCATCCTGGATATTCTGGATGTTCGCCACAGAAGCACCAGTAGATTCAACCGTTACATTTCCTACCTGATCGCTCTCTTCAAAAATCGGCTTCAGTGCGCCACCGATCGGATAATACGTTCCAGAAGTACCACCTGTACCAAATACTAGAGACTGAGCGCCCTCAGAACCGCCGGATTCTCCTCCGCCAGAACCTTCAGACCCTCCGTCACCGCCACAAGCAGCCAGCAGCATGACAAAAGTCAAAGCAAGAATAAAAGATAATTTCTTTATCATATAATTAACCCCCATTTCGAATTTTGAACTATCTCTATGTTATCGCTTACATGATATTTTTTGAATATTATGACCATATTGGACATTTTGGTCATTTTGGTCAAAAAATGACCTATTCCCCTTACCTTACATGGGAAGCCAGTCTGGTAAAGAGCCCCAATATTTCATCCGCTCGAAAGGGAACGATTTTGCTCCCCATTAACAATAAAAAAAAGACTGTCTCTTCACATTCGAGACAATCTTTTTACTGAGAGATTTTATAACGATTCACCGGTCGTCCTACTCCCCCATACTGGATATCAAGAACGACATCACCGGTATTCTTTAAGTAGTCCAGGTACCTTCTTGCCGTCACACGGGCAATACCAATCCCGTCAGCAACCTGTTCTGCCGACAGTGCTGCTTGCTGCTCTTTCAAAAAGCGGGTAATTTGTTGCAAGGTCTGTTCATTCAGCCCCTTTGGCAATTCTTTTGGTACGGATGATTTTTGTTTAGGAGTCTGGATGATATCATCAATCTGCTGCTGGCCAAGCTCCCCTTCTCCTGAAAAACGCACATGAAGTTCCCGGTAGCGGGTCAATGCCTGCTCCAGCCGCTCAAATTTAAATGGCTTGACGATGTAGTCAGCAGCCCCATGCTGAAGCATTTTCTTTATAGTACCTTTATCGTTGGCGGCCGTTATAACAATAACATCAATATCCAGTTGTTCAGCACGGAGATACTCTAGAGTTTCTACCCCGTCTTTTTCCGGCATATAGATATCTAATAGAATAAGGTCGGGGGATAGCTCCCTTGCAAGTGCCAGCCCCTCTTCGCCATCCGATGCAATCGCTGCAACCTTAAAGGCAGCAACCTGTTCGATGAACTGCCGGTTCACTTCTTGAACCATGGGATCATCTTCAATCAACAAAACCTTAATCACCGGCTGCGTCATGCGGAACCCTCCTCCAAACTCATTGGGAATGTCAATAATATGCTTGTCCCTTCACCTTCCTGTGAAATGACTTCTACCTCTCCAAGTCCCTTTTCAACTACGTTGTTGATGAGATACAACCCGAACCCGGAGCCTTCTTTCCCTTTGGTTGTATAACCTTTTTCAAAAATATGATCGATTTGCTCCTTTGGAATACCCTTGCCATTGTCCTCCACCGCTATTGTACAGACATGGTCGTTCTGACTGATGGAAATGTCCACCCACTTTTGATCCCGTTTGACACCCTGAAAGGAATGGAAAGCATTTTCAATCAAGTTGCCTAAAATAAGCACAAAATCATGCTTATCCAAAAGTGGCGGATAAGCTTTCAGCTCACTTGTCTCATCAATGGAAACATCTACTCCTATCTCTCGTCCACGGCTGACTTTACTGAGTAACAATCCAGAAATACTGTAATCTTTCATTTTCGTAATTAAAAATCGTGATAATTCTTCCTGCTTTTCAGAAGCATCAAACACAAATTGCAGCGCCTGTTCTTTTTTACCCAACTGGATCAGTCCTGCAATCGTATGTAATTTGTTCAAATGTTCATGGTTCTGGACACGAAGTGCATCGACAAAAGCTTTGACACCAGTCAATTCTTCAGCCAGCCTGGTTGCGTCTGTTCTATCCTGGAAAACTGCAACAGCACCTACGATTTCATTTTCAACCCGAATCGGCACACGTGTACTCATGATCAGCTTGTCCCCAATCCTCATTTCTTCATGATAGACAGGAATGCCCTCACGTAATACCTTCAATAACTTTGTCTCACGGATGACAGCTTCAATCGGCTGGCCTACCCAATCCCCTTCAATTCCTAATATCTGTTTAGCTTTATCATTTAAAATAGTTACCTTTCCTTCTTTATCAATGGCAATGATCCCTTCATTCATCGCCTGGAAGGTTGCAGTCCGTTCTACCAGCAGCTGCACGATTTCATGAGGCTCCAATCGAAAAGTCTGCTGCTTCAGATGGCGAGCCAGCAGCCAGGAGCCGGTAACACCGAACAATGCTGTCAGAAATAGAATGAACAGGATTTCATTTTTAATATCAAACAGAATTTCTCCAACCGATGGAAGAATATTTCCCACGATAGCTATGCCAATCTGTTCATGCTCATTATTCATGATCGGGACGAACGCACGTATGGCTGTCCCCATCTCCCCTTGCGCTTTTGCCGTATAACTATGCTCAGCAAAAGCCGGTCCTTCATCTTTTCCCGAAGAAACCTTACCAAGCTTTTCCGATACAGGATGGGAGTAGCGTATCCGGTTCATATTAAGTATCACGATATAGTCAGCGTCGTTAACGGTGCGAATTCTTTCTACGATGGGGTTTATTTTTGTCCATCCGCCAGGCTCCACCAGATATTCCTTGATATCCGGAAGGTTTGCGACTGTACGCCCGGTGATCATCGCTTGTTTTCCCAGCGCATCCTCTTTCGATTCAATCGTATTGCCGATGACAATAATTCCACCGATGACAATAGAGAATAAAACGACGCCGAACGATAAGATTGTAATTTTCCAACGGATCGGCATGTGCTTGAGTTTCATGAGGAATCTTCCTTCCCATCAGGCTAACCCTAGTGTACCATTTATTCTTTCTTGTGTTACACTGTTGAAAACGATTACGGGAGAGGTGAAAGCATTGCGTACAGTCATCATGATTACGCTTTTCATCATAACCGGCATTTTCACTGCCTTATTTTTCGGTTTCGATTTGAGTGAAGCATCCAGAACGCTGGAATATGATGATGAGCAGGAAGGCATCCAGGACGAACTCGTCATCCAATTCAGTCACGTAGTTGCCGAAAACACGCCAAAAGGCATGGCGGCAAGACGGTTCGCCTCTCTTGTAGAATCGCGTACGGATGGAGAAATCAAAGTACAAGTCCATTCCAATGGCACCCTCTATAATGATCAGCAGGAATATCAGGCGTTAAAAGAAGGGCGCGTGGAAATGATTGCGCCGGCTACGTCTAATTTGACAGAACGCTTTCCAAAATGGCAAGTGCTTGACCTTCCCTTCGCTTTTCCAAGCCACCAGGCTGTTGAGGAAGCATATGAAGGTGTCATCGGAGAGACATTGCTACAGGAGCTGGAGAAGGAAGGCATCAAGGGTTTGACTTTTTGGTATAATGGATACAAGCAAGTCACCAATAACAGCCGGCCGATTGTATATCCGAACGATTTCGACCGTCTTCATTTCCGAATCATGCCAAGCCCTGTCATAGAAGCCCAGTTCGAGCAATTAGGTGCAAGCACCAGTGTCCTTCCGTTTAACAAAACCTACCGGAACCTGGAAGTTGGATTTGTCAATGGACAGGAGAATACCGCGTCCAATATTTATTCCAAAAAACTCTATCAGGATCAGTCCTACATGACGTTCAGCAATCATGGCTATCTTGGTTATGCTGTACTGATTAATCAAGAATTTTGGGACAGCCTTTCACAAGAACATAAACAGATCATCGAATCATCGATGGCCGAAACAACCAGCTGGGTTCGCCGCCATGCTATCGAGTTGAACGACGAACATTCCAGAAGATTAAGGCAACAGGAAAACTTGCAGATCGATTACCTGACATATACACAAAGGGAAGCATGGAAACGAAGATTAGCACCGATTTATGACGAAGTCGAAGCAGTCGTAGGTGAAGATTTGATGAGTGAAATCTATGATTTGCAAGATAAATATGGCAACTAATCAGCTTTAGGAGGAGAAAAGATGAACACAATATTTGTAGCCGGACATTCTAAACTGCCAACAGGGATTGCCGCCAACCATATATCCGAATCTCTGACATTGACGCTTGAAATCGATAAAAAGTACGGGGTAATCGTTGATGCTTCTTGTACACTTGCAACCGATCACGGTAGAGAATATGTAAAGAACCTTTTGAAGGGATACAGTTTAAAAGAAGGGTTAGATGAACCCTTGAAACAACTGGAAGACGGCTACCGTGGAAAAGCAGGTAATGCTATCGCGGCAGCTTTGAAGGACTCTTACAAACAATATCAAATGCATGATTAGAAGAGCCTAAGTGTTTCTTATACTATAACCCTTTAACAAGATTAAACTTTCTTAAAGTCTTAAAAAAAGCCGCTCACTATGAGCGGCTTTTTCGTTGTGGATTAACTGGTTACAAGGCTTGGTTTAAGGTCATCCGTCGCCTTCAGATGATCCTGAGGAGGAATGCGGTGCACAATCTCTTTTCCGATTTCCAGGGAGGCAGTAGCCGCTGGTGACGGCGCGTTGCAAACATGGATGGATTTCCGGCCAGGAATGATATAAAAGTCATCGACCAGGCGGCCATCTCGCAGCATTGCTTGCGCCCGGACACCGGCATGAGTTGGAACAACATCATCCACCTGGATTTCTGGAACTAAACGCTGCAAACTTTTCACAAACGTCTGCTTATGGAAAGAGCGAACCATTTCTTTCATGCCTTCCTGAAGATTGCTTCCCGCCATTTTCCAGAACCCAGGAAAAGAGATTGTATCCAGCGCATCTTTGAGATGGAAAGCAGTTTTATGATAACCTTCACGCTTGAAGCTCAACACAGCATTCGGGCCGGCATGGATACTCCCATCGATCATCCTGGTGAGATGAACGCCCAGGAATGGAAAATCCGGGTTCGGAATCGGATAAATCAATCCTTTGACCAGGTGACGTTTCTCCTCTGTGAGGGTGAAATATTCTCCACGGAAAGGAACGATCTTTACATCCGTTTGGATCTTGGCCATCTTTACCAGACGATCACTATGAAGACCTGCACAGTTGATCAGAAAACGGGACATGATCGTTTTCTTGTCCGTATCAATGAACACTTCACGTGATGACTCATCAATGTTCATCACTTTAGTACCCAGCATCAAATCGACACCGGCTTCCTCTACCAGCCTGGCAAGGGTCTCGGTCACCTGCTTATAGTCGACAATCCCGGTCGTCGGTACCTTCAGACCAGCAATCCCATTGACGTGGGGTTCTATTTCAAGCAGCTCTTCCCGGTTCAACTTCGTCACATTCAATCCATTTTTGTGGGCATTTTGATGAAGCTTTTCCATCCTGGGAAGCTCTTCATCATCTGTTGCAACCAGGACTTTACCGCAAACCTCATGATCGACACCATGTTCTTTACAAAATTCGACCATGGAAGCGGCACCTTGTTTCGCAAGTTTCGCCTTCAAGCTGCCGGGCTTATAATAGACACCAGAGTGAATGACCCCGCTATTGCGGCCGGTCTGATGGCTGGCCCAGGATTTCTCTTTTTCAATGACCGCGATCTTCGCGGCTGGATATTTTTTGGTGAGGGAATAGGCGGTCGATAAACCGACTATTCCCCCACCGATAATGGTAAAATCATACATGCTGACTACTCCCTCCTCATCCAACAATTACTCGGCGAAACGGCCTCGCTGACGCAATAACTCTCTATGAAGTTCGGTATTTTTTTCAAAAGCTTCTCTGCCGTGAAGCCAGAAACGGTTGTTAAGCATAATCAAGTCACCTTCCGGCAGATCTAAACCGGTGGTAGCTGGTGAATTTTCCATTGAATGGGACAAGTCCTTCAAATACTTTGCCTGATCAATCGTTTCCGGATAAACGAACTGATCAATGAAGCAGATGCAAGGACCGTTGTTATTCTCATAGAACGTCTGGCGAAGGATATCTTCCGAGACATTTTTACTTGCTGGAGCTTTGTAGATAAACTTGTATTTTGCCAGTGGGTGGTTATAAAAATAATCCATCTCTTCCCAATCATCTAAATGGAGAATACGGGAACGTCCACCTACCGCATTTTCTTCCTCGAACTTCATCATCAACAGCCAGTCTGTCGGCTCATCAACATACGTTCCGTCGGTGTGAAGCGTGAATGTACGATATGCCTGGCGCAGGTAGGAATCACTGTCATCCGTATGCTTAACTGAAAAGCGCGCATAGTATTTCCCTGACATCGCATCGAAGTTCGGCGTACCAACAAGGTGAGTAAGAGCCGTGGAGAACTTCACATAATCCTGATCGTCTTTCGTACGTCCCTGCAACCCTACTGTGAATCCTCCTGTCTGCCGATCATGGAGAATGCCGCGAATCGTTTGAATGAACTCCTCTCCTACTAATTCTACTAGTTTATCAGCTGCCATCAACCGCATATATGGTACATATTCCAATTGCTCGTCACTGACATCCTTCAAATCCTCAATAAACTTGTCAATTACTTCATTTTCAAATTCGATATGATAAAGACGATGATGCTTCGGATGCTGTTCCACCTTATACCCTTTTCCAGTTTGAAGCTCTAATTTACCTTTTTGTAGATCCATCGCACACATTGTTAAAAACCTCCCGAGTTTTTAGATAGTTGTTTAGTTGCTGACGGGCCCTTTCAGCGATTAAAAAAAGCCAGTATTATCCCTTGATTAACAGGAAAAATACTGGCTTCTAAACTGCGTGGGTGCTCTGGCGTTCAGAGTTATAGCAGTCTTGACAGTCCTATATTCAAATGAATTACTAATAAACTAGCAAACCGGCTTTGAAAGGGGGTGCCTTTCTAAAGGTTGCTTTCTGATATCTACTATATAACAATCAAAATTTTCTGTCAACAATGTTTTTAACTTTTATATGGTGATAATAGTTAAATAGAGGCTATTCCTGTGGGTAAATTCCAATCCCATAGAGATCAAGCGGCAAAAAACACGGGCTAGCTATGCAGTTAAAGCTCACGATGGCTGAAGACTGATTCGAGATAGATACAACATCTTAAAATCAAGTCTTCTGGAACATCAAAAAAGCCTTCCCATTTTTCAGGGAAGGCTTTCTACGCTTTGTGGCGAAGGACCGACGACCACATTCGTCGTTTAGCTATAAAAGCATATCCATTCGTCTTACACAAGTTAGCTCATCGCTCAATTACTATACCACGCTTATCTGGTAAACACAATCTTTATTTTTATAATACTTTACTCAGGAATTCCTGTGTCCTCGGATTCTGTGGATTACCGAACAGATTCTCCGGTACATCTTCTTCCATAATGATGCCTTCATCCATGAACAGGACTCGGTCCCCTACTTCACGGGCAAAGCCCATTTCATGGGTGACAACTACCATTGTCATGCCTTCTTTGGCAAGGTCTTTCATGACCTCAAGCACATCCCCGACAAGTTCCGGATCGAGTGCAGATGTCGGTTCATCAAACAACATGATTCTTGGTTCCATCGCAAGTGAACGTGCGATGGCGACACGCTGCTTCTGCCCACCGGACAAACTTTCCGGGTAGACATCGGCTTTATCGCTGAGCCCGACTTTTTCCAGTAGCGGCAAAGCAGCTTTTTCTGCATCCTTTTTCTTTATTCCCTTTACTTTGATTGGACCGAGCGTAATATTTTCGAGTACGGTTTTATGAGGAAACAGGTTGAAATGCTGAAACACCATTCCTACTCGTGAGCGTACTTCGTTTATGTTGATTTTTGGATCAGTCAGGTTATCTCCTTCAATATAAACCTCTCCTGAAGTTACCTCTTCAAGCAAGTTCAAGCATCGCAAAAACGTACTTTTACCTGACCCTGAAGGTCCGATAACACAAACTACTTCCTGCTCTTTTATTTCGGCATCGATTCCTTTCAATACTTCTACGGAACCGAATGATTTATGCAAATCTCTCACGCTGATCATCATACGTCAAGTCTCCTTTCTACTCTTCTCAAGTAAACGGCTGTCGGTACTGTAATGACGAGATACATGATACATACCATCGTCAATGCTTCGAATGCAGCAAAGGTTGAACCATAATATTGCTGCCCCATGTATAGCAATTCTCCAACAGCGATGACAGAGAAAAGAGAAGTGTCTTTCAGGCTGATGACAAACTGGTTACCAAGGGGTGGGATCATTCTTCTGAATGCCTGCGGCCAAATGATATACCTCATCGTCTGGTTACGGGTAAGACCGATCGAACGGCCTGCCTCATCTTGTCCTTTATCGATCGAGTAAACCGCTCCACGGACAATTTCAGCAATATAAGCCCCGGCGTTAATAGCAATCGCTATAATAGACGCAGTAATTTTATCGATATTGACGCCCATCAAATCAGATAGACCAAAATAAATGAATAAGATCTGTGCAAGAATTGGTGTACCACGGATCACCTCTACATACACTGTGGCAAGCCCGTAAATGAGTTTATTTTTGGAAAGACGGGCAAAGCCGAAGATAGCCCCGAGGATAAAACCGAAGATCAACCCGATACCAGTAATCAATAATGTCCATACCAGCCCTTCGAACAGCATAGGCATGACTCGGTAATAATGAGATTCTGTTATAAAGTCCATATGTGTTTTCGCTCCTTATTCTACGAATTGTGCGATAAATGAAGTAGATTTTTTCAAAATAATAGCGCAACAAGCTAATCACTTGCTACGCTTTTACCGATCAGCTATATCTCTTCTCTTGGTGTCATTAAACGTTATTCAGATGATTCTGTACCGTATTTACGCTCACCGAACCATTTTTCATAGATGTCATCATACGTACCGTTTTCTATCAAAGTTTCCAGTGCCTTGTTTACATCTTCAACCAGCTCAGAATCTTTCGGGAATGCGATACCATACTGCTCCCCTTGAAGGATGTCGCCGACTGTTTTCAAATTAGCAGAATCATTAGCCACATAATATTGGACGCTAGGAACGTCATACATAACCGCGTCAAGACGACCGGACTCCAGGTCCATATATGCTTCAACGATACCAGGGAATGTTACCAACTCGGCATCTGGATGGTTTTCTTTAATGTAGGCTTCACTAGTAGTACCAGAACGTGTCCCTACTTTTTTGCCAGCAAGGTCATCTTCTGATTTGATTTCATTATTATCTTTATTAACAGCGATCATCAGACCGGCATCATAATATGGATCAGAGAAATCAATTGTCTCTTTACGTTCTTCTGTGATCGTCATACCTGCAATCCCGATATCGAAACGACCGGACTGCATGCCACTTACAACACCGTCAAATTTCATCGACTCGATATTGACCTTGAAACCAGCTTCATCAGCCACTGCTTTGATCAAATCGATATCGAAACCTTCCATCTCACCTGTTTCTTCGTTCAGGAATTCGAATGGAACGAAGTTGTTATCTGTAGCAACTGTGTACTCTTCCGCTGCATCACCGGAGTTACAGCCTGCTAATAGAAGAGCTGATAGTGCAATTGCAAGAATAAATAAGTACCCTTTTCCTTTTATCATGTTTCTTCCCCCTTTTTATGTGCGTAATTAATTATCTCAAAATTTGTTATTAATTAAAATTTTCTGAATTATATGTATTTTGTCATATAGATGCAAAATTTATTATTTTTATTAGGTATTACACCTGTTGCTAACAATTACGACTAATTAATCCTATTTCCTCTTTATTACGAAGAATTTACAACTTGACCTTCTGGCAATCTACTTTTCACCTAATCTTTTTTAGGAAATAACTAGGATAATTAATCTTATTCATAGAACTAAGTACTCATATAGAATTATAAAGGAGGAGCTTTATGAACTTCCTCGTCAACTTGATCGATTACTTGATTTCTACAAAAAAGACATTCATTTACTCAACCTACAGCTTGAAAGAATACTACAGAATTATTTCTAAACTAAAGGCGGCTTCCATCAAATACCGAGTCGCTTCGAACGTTCATATGTCCTCACATAGCGGAGTGACAAAAAATGACTATGGCAATGAATATAAATTTTACGTCAAAAAGGAAGACGAACATAAAGCCCTGGAAGCCATTCATAAATGATTATTAAATTGAAGTATTAGGGGTGTAATGTGCTAATAATCTACCAGGAATATACGAATAGAAAAACCGCCTGGAGATTCCAGACGGTTTCATTATTAGAATTATAATAGATTTTCCTGCAGCCGGAAGCAAACAACTTTCTGCTCGGTCATCGACTCGATTGCATAACGTACACCCTCGCGTCCGATACCGGAACCTTTCGTCCCCCCAAATGGCATCGCGTCGATCCGGTAGTCACTGCTGTCGTTGATCATGACACCACCGACGTTCAACCCTTTAATGGCATGGAAAGCGTTATTAATATCCGATGTGAAAATACCTGCCTGCAGTCCGTAATCCACATCATTAGAACGGTCGACTGCATCGTGGAGGTTTTCCACTGGCATAATCAATACGACTGGACCGAAAATTTCTTCGTAAGCGATTTTAGCCGTTTTCGGTACATCGCTTAGAACGGTCGGATAATAAAAACTTCCTTCGCGCTTTCCGCCAATATGGAGTTTGGCTCCTTTCATCAAAGCTTCGTTGACCCAGCTATCGACACGCTTCGCTTCCCGTTCATTGATCATAGGTCCGACATCCGTCAGTTCATCCATTTTATCGCCGACCTTCAATTCTCCCGTACGACTGATGAAGGTATCAAGGAAGCGGGAATAGCTATCTTTTTCTACATAAATCCGCTGGACACCGATGCAGTTTTGACCGACGGCAGAGAAAGCGCCGGAAACACAGGATTGGACCGCATCATTCAAATTAGCATCGTTCAACACAATCACCGGAGAGTTGGATCCCAGCTCCATGCTCACTTTTTTAGGCCCGGCTTGTTCGGATATTCTCGTCCCGGCGTCCGCACCGCCTGTGAATGACAGTACTTTGACCGCTGGGTGAGTCACGAGCGTTTCGCCAATTTCACGGCCGGATCCAGTTACAACGGACAAGAAGCCATCCGGTAAGCCTGCATGCACGAACGCTTCTGCCAGTTTGAGCGCACTTAACGGTGTTACGGAAGCCGGTTTTACGACAATCGCATTACCCGCTGCAATCGCAGGTCCGACTTTATGAGCAACAAGATTCAATGGATCATTGAATGGGGTGATCGCCCCAACGACTCCAACCGGAAAACGATAATGATAACCGACACGGTTTTCGCTGCCTTCATTCTGGTCAAAGTTGATAGTTTCTCCATTAATCCTGCGTGCTTCTTCCGCACTAATCTGAATGGTCTGGATCGCCCGCTTCACTTCCCCGCGGGCTTCATTGATCGTCTTACTACCCTCTGAAGCTATTGTCATGGCAAAATCCTCAGCATTTTCTTTCATATAAGCTGCGGCTTCAGATAAAACACGGATCCGTTCATGGGTCGGCCAGACCGCCGTTTTTGTATAAGCCTCTTCCGCTTTTTCGATGGCTGCTAGCATATCTTTACTGCTTGCTGATGGCACGGAAGCGATTGGACGGTCGTTCTGGGGATCGACCACCTCAAATGTTTGGTTAGAATGAACCCATTCTCCTCCGATCAGCATCTTCACTGCTTTCACTTTGGTATGCATGAAAACACCACCTTCCTTAAATTTTTTCCATCGTCTTTTGGCGCTGGTAGTCAATCAAATCAATCAATAAGGAGAAACCCGTTTCCTTTAATCCTGCGCCTGCTCCCGTCAACATGATCGGTCCTGCCAGGTCGCATTCATACAAAATCGCGTTGGTTGCTCCTGTGACTCCTGCGAGCGGATTATCAGCGTCCAAAAGCTGCGGCTCTACGGAAGCAATTACATTGCCATTTTCTTTTTTTACCTGTGCTAACAAGCGCCACTTTTTATTTTGCTCAAGAGCGTCATTGACCATTTCAAGCGTCATATCACTGATACCCTTGCAAGGAATATCTTTTGATGAAATTGGTGTCCCCATCAAGTATCCGGAGAGGATGGCTGCTTTATACCGGGCATCATATCCTTCCACATCATTCGTAGGATCCGCTTCGGCATATCCTAATTCCTTCGCTTTTTGTAAGGCTTCCTCATAAGACTTACCTTTTTCCATTTCCGTTAAAATATAATTGGTCGTACCGTTCAAAATCCCTTTAATTTCTGTAATTTCGTTGCCAGCCAGGGTAGCGACAGGCATCCTTAACGCCGGTGTACCACTCATTACCGTACCTTCAAAACCCCAGTAGGCGCCATTTTTATCTGCCAGTTCACTCAGTTCCTCGTAAGCGAGGGCTGCCGGTCCTTTATTGGTCGTAACGACACTTTTCCCTTTTTCAAAAGCGGCCCGGCAATGGTCGATGGCAGGCTGCCCTGTTACCACGTCTGTAAAAGTGACTTCGACAATCATATCAGCATTAGTCTGCTGGATCGTTTCCATACTGTTGAGTCCTTTCGTCACTCCTGGTCCATCTGGGTAATTCTCCACATTTCCGGTCTCCCGAACTGCTTCCAATAACTGATCAATATCCAACCCATCAGGCTTATAGACCGCACCTTTCATCATATCCGAGACAGCTACTACTTCTGCTTCAAGTCCATAAGAACTTGCAAGGTGCTCCTTACGTTCCTGCAAAATTTCGGCAAGCGCCTGACCGACACCACCGAAGCCGACAAAAGCTATTTTAGTCATCGACCTTCCTCCCTTCTTGAACTTGTAACAACCGGTGAGCACAGTTCGTTAAAATCGCTGCACCAATGGGCAATGCCTTTTCATCTATTTGAAAATCTCCTGTATGAAGCTTCCGTTCCGGAATCCCTTTTTGGGCGCACCCCAGGAAAAACATTGCACCAGGTTTATTCTCGATCATATGGGCAAAGTCTTCGCCTCCCATACCAAATGGCCCTTCATGGATTTTCATATTCGGATAGAGATGCCTGGCAGCCTTTTTAATCTGTTCATTTACAATGTGATCGTTATCCAAAGCAGGCTCTCCCGTTTCAATATATAAATCATAGGAGCCACCGAGTGGAGGAATGACGTCAGCTATTTGTTCCAATTCCCGGACTAGCTGCGCCCGCATTTCTTTTGTGTATGAACGCATCGTGCCAGTAATCGTCACTTCATCGGGAATGACGTTCGCTGTCTCCCCTCCATGAATTTCACCTACGCTGATCGTACCTACTGATAATGGATCGACTTTCCGACTGATCAGACTATACAAGGCCTGTAAAAAGTAGCTCGACATCCAAATCGGATCAGTAGCCAGGTGAGGATACCCGCCATGCCCGCCCGTTGCTTTGATGGTCATCCGGAAGTTATCGATATTCGCCATACTCGGTCCGTCGTTTACCTGGATTTCTCCGGTTGGACGCCAGGGACATACATGTAAAGCCAGGAAAGATTCAATGTCATCCAAAAGACCGGACTGCAGCATGAGTGGCGCCCCGGTCACTCCTGCTTCATTGGTATCTTCTTCAGCAGGCTGGAAAATGAACTTAATGGTTCCAGTCAGTTTACCTGTTTTAGCCTCTTCACTCAGCAGTCTGGCAGCCCCAAGCAAAATAGCAGTATGGGCATCATGGCCACAGGCGTGCATAACCCCAGGATGAACAGATTGATAATCTAAATCAGTGTGTTCATTAATAGGCAGAGCGTCCATATCTGCACGCAATCCCACCGTAGGCCCTTCCCTGCCAGTCAAGGTAGCAATTATCCCGTATCCTCCGACATTGGTTTCCAGATCAAAAGCATTCATCTTTTCTAATTCCTGCCTGACGTATGCACTTGTTTCTCTTTCCTGGAAACTAAGTTCCGGATGGCGGTGCAAATGGCGCCGCCATCGGATCAAATCTGCTTTGATTCTTTCTACATTTACGGTTACTGGATCATGTTTGATCTGCAACGGGATCCCTCCCTATCAGCCTTTCACTGTCAGGCTCTCTGGCAGCGACTGGAATGCTTGATTCAGATCCTCTTTCAAATCTTCAATATCCTCTATACCAGCCGAGTAGCGGATCAACCCTTCTGGAATGCCCATGGCTGCCCGCTCTTCCGGCGTACACTCCACATGACTGGTCGTTCTCGCCGGCCCGACGATTGTTTCTACTGCGCCAAGGTTCGCGGCACGATTGGAATATTTCAGTTTTGGCAGCAAATGACGGACGGTGTCCATGCCACCCTTGACAGAAAAGCTAAGCATGCCGCCGAATCCCTTCATTTGTGCTTTAGCAATATCGTGACCTCTATGCTCTTCCAGTCCCGGGTAGAATACGTCATCCACAACATCGATGGTTTTCAAATGACGTGCAATAGCGAGTGCATTTTCATTTTGACGGTCAATCCGCAGTTTTAATGTCTTCATCCCGCGAAGGAGCAGGTATGCTGCCATCGGATCGAGCGTGGCACCGTTTATTTCGCGGTAATGGTACACTTTTTCGACCAGCTCCTTGCTGCCGACTAAGGCTCCACCAAGCGCATCGGCATGCCCGCCTAAAAATTTGGTTGCACTGTGGATGACAAGATCCGCACCTAATGCCAATGGATTCTGGTTCACAGGAGTTGCAAACGTATTATCGACAACCACGATGGCTCCAACCTTTTTTGCCACCTTTGCCACCCGCTCAATGTCGGTGATTTTGACGGTCGGGTTGGTTGGGGTCTCCAAATAAAGTACTTTACAGCCTTTCATTACCTCTTTTTCAATTGCTTCATGATTCCCTGTATCACACAGTTCCACCTCAATGTGCTGTTGTGGCAGAAATTCCGTAAAAATCTTATTCGTGCCTCCGTACGTATCTTTGATAGATACGATCCGGTCTCCAGGGAAAAGCAAGGTACCAAGTGTATTGCTGATGGCTGCCATCCCGGTCGAAAAACTGGTTGCAGCTTCAGCATCTTCCAGGATTCTGATTTTTTCTTCAAAAGCCTGGACGGTCGGGTTCGTATTACGTCCGTAAATGTGTCCTTCTTTATTGCCTACGGCTACCTCATACCAATCATCCATATCGTCATAACCGAAAGATACACTGTGTACAACTGGAACTTGTGTTGCTCCAAATGCTAATTGTTCCTTTTCCCCCGCCCAAATGGCACGTGTTCCAATATTTGCTTTTTTCATCCTAAATTCCTCCCTTATCTTTATTTAGTAAGCCTGTCGTATGCAAATCTGGCAATGGCTGTATCCTGAACACCCGTTCCAGTCAAATCGCAGACGGTAATTTGCTTCTCATTTATGCGGCCTTGTTTATTGCCAGCGGTGATCTCACCAATTTCGATTGCTTCATCGATCACTCGCTGGTTATTACAGGCCCTCATTTCCCCGAGTCGAAGTGACTGCGCTTTGACATCACATACCACGTAATCCGTTTTCTCCAATACACTGCTTTCGAGTTCCTGCTTATGTTCCGCATCCGATCCCATAGCAGTGATATGCAAGCCTGGGTGGAGCCATTCGGCTTTTATCAGCGGATCTGTTGACGGTGTCGTTGTAATCACCACATCACTTTCAGTCACCACGTCTTCAGGAGATCTGACGATTTCTACATCGATGCCCAGTTCCTGTAACATCTCCTGTTGATACTGTTCCGTCTTTTCCGGAGTGCGTCCGTAAACGAGCAATTTATCAAAATCACGGACTAGCTTAAGCGCCTGGACTTGCAGACGTGCTTGGGCTCCTGTTCCGATAACCCCGATTGTTTTGATATCCTTACGCGCCAAATGTCTGGCTGCGACTGCTCCGGCAGCTGCCGTCCGGACTTCTGTGAGAAAACCGTTATCAGCAAGCACAGCTTTTGGAATCCCAGTTTCCGAACTCAACAGCAGCATCATCCCATTAGCGCTTGGAAGACCACGTTTATAGTTATCGAAAAAACCGGAGGACAGCTTTACGGCAAAACTATCATAACCTGCTACATAAGCCGATTTGATGTCAACTTCCCCATTATGTTCGGGGACATCAATCCTCATGATCGGTGGCATCTGCACCTTTTTCTGAACCAAATCATTAAATGCCTCCTCGACCACATCGACTACCTCGCTGTCGAGACGGATGACTTTTTCGATCTCCTCCTTAGTGAAAAGCTTCATAACCAGACACCCCCTAGCTGATCTTATCGGTTGGATTGATATTCAGTGGATCCCGTACGATCAACCCTTGCGGATAATTGGTGAACTGTTCACATCCTGTATCCGTCACCCGGAAGGTCTCAGAGATTTCAATACCGTAATGATCGAACCAAAGCCCTGGAATCAGATGGAATGTCATATTCGGTTCAAGCACCGTCTGATCCCCTTTTCTCAGGCTTGCCGTATGCTCACCCCAGTCAGGCGGGTAGCCTAATCCGACTGAGTAGCCGAGTCTCGATTCTTTTTCCATCCCATACTTTTTAATGCTCTTACGCCACGTTTCCTCAATGTCTCCGCAAGTGATTCCAGGCTTGATGGATGCTAATACTTCCTGGATCCCTTCGGTTACAATCGGTGATAGTGTGGTCATTTCTTCTGAAGGCGTACCGATCGAAACCGTCCTTGCTAATGGAACATGGTAACGTTTATAACATCCGGCCAATTCAATGATTACAGATTCTCCAGTCATGAATGACCGCTCTGACCAGGTAAGATGCGGTGTACACGTGTTTTCTCCTGAGGGTAATAATGGAACGATGGATGGGTAATCCCCGCCATGACCATTAGATCCTTTAACGAGATGATAATATATGGAAGCAGCCACATCGGATTCCTTCGCACCTGCATAGATGCTTTCAATACCTTTTTCCATGGCATGTTCGGCTATCATAGCTGCCCGTTTCATGTATTCAATTTCCTGATCCGATTTGACGATCCGAACCCGATTAACAAGTAAGTCCGCATTTTTGAATGTCGCGTTCTGCAGGTTTTTCTTCAACTGTTCAAAAGCTTTCGCTGAAAAATAATAGTTATCCATCTCCACACCGATTGTCCGGTTGCCTTGACCAATCTGCTTCAAAATTTCTGCGATGAAATCCATCGGGTGGTATATATCAGAATGCACATAGTAATCCGGGTAAGCGATTACATTTTCGTCATAGATCCAGGTCGTCTTCCTGGCGCCATTGGCATCCTGGAACCTGCCTATCCATAGCGGCTGTGCTTCATCAATGATAATCACAAGCATCTGATGCACATAAAAAGACCAGGCATCGTAGCCGGAAAGGTAGTTCATATTGGCGGGGTCTGTAATTAGCAGCACCTCTACCCCTTTCTCTTCCATCCGCTTCTTCGTTTTTTCCAGCCGTTCATGATATTCCAAAATATCAAACGGAAGCATCATCATATCCCTCCTTACAATAACTGAATATTTATATAATTCTTACTTCTAATTGTATTCATCTAACTCCTCAGATGTAATGTCCAATCTGTATGAACTTTTGTAGCTAGGCTTTATACAAAATAAATAGGCGCTCCGCAAGAACCCATCATGGGTCTCACAAAGCGCCTTATTCTGGCATTATTCCAGCTTTTTCAGCATCCATAGGCGGACGCTTAATTCCAGTAAAAACAAATCATCCGAATCCACCAGTGACAATTGTGTCAGGTGTTCGATATTCCTTAATCGATGCAACAGTGACTGCCGGTGCAAATTCAATGCCCGGGCTGTCTGACTGACATTACTGTTGTATTTGTTGTAAACGATGAACGTGTGAATCAGGTCTGTCTGCCGCTTCTTATCATATTCAATAAGCTTCTCTAATGTGTCTTTGACGATCGCGGATATATCAGGGTCATGGGATAAAGCCATCAGCAAACGGTTGATCCTTGTGTCGCTGAAAAAAGTCCGCTCCCCTTTTCCATATTGCTGCTTGCCGATATCAAGTGCCGTTTTGGCTTCCTGGTAGCTTTTATGGAATGAGTAATGGCCATCCTTATGAATGGCAATTCCCCAGGAAATCTCAATTCCAGCCAGCAAGTCGTTCAAACGCCGTTCTACCATATCGAGAAACTGATTGGAAGCTTCCATGTATGGGTGATGGTCTGCTTCCAAATAGACGATTACTTCTCCGTCCTCAAACGTCGTCATTGCGCTTCGATTCAATAGTTCCCCAGCCTGGTGGATTTCTTTTTGAATATAATAATTACGGCTATGAAGGGAAGATCCTGCTGAACGATCCGTTTTCTTCAGCTGCTTATTGGTTTCTGTAAAGCTGATTTCACCAACCATGCAGATATAGGACTTCGTCAAGTCATAGCCCAGCAGCTGACCCTTTGATAACGTCTGTTTCGTAATATCATTTTCATTCTTGGCAAGGTCTAATAAAAAATTATCTTTTAAGCGGATTTCTGTCATTTCAATGGCGTTTTCCTGTAAAAAATAAAGCGCACATGCGGTCAGGGCGTGTTCTAAAATGTTCATCACCAGCCAGGTCAGCTGATGACGATCGTCCGGCTTGAAAATAAGGTAGCCCTGCTTTTTCTGATTCGATAAAATCGTCAGCTGGTAGCACGTTTGCTGGTCGATGACAAATTCTTCAATATGATGATAGAGGGGATGCTCGCTGAACTGGATGTCCGTCTGGGGAATCTGTTGGACCTGACCCTCGACTTTTCCATTGAATACATCCAGCAAATGCGGGTCGACGTCATGATTAGCGCGGATTCGCTTATTTTGATCACTGATCGCAATTGGGATGTTGGTCTTCTCATAGAGCAGATTCGAAATTTCCTGCAAGCCTTTCCCGTTCAATACAAATGTTATCAATTCCTGTCTGATTTCTTCCGCCTGTTGTCTTTCTGCCTTTTTCTCCTGGCTGATTTCTTCCAGCACCACTTGCAGTATATCGCCGAAACGTACTTCCCAGGGGAGGTCGATGACGATTAAATCGTTTTTCTCAGCAAGTTGCAAAATACGATCAGGAATATCATAGATGTAACGGCCCGTGGCGAAAGCCAGGACAGAAGCTCCGGAGTGAATGACATCTTTTGTGAACTCTTCTAATAATAACGGGTCATTCTCACAGCCAATCCCAGTACTCAGCACGAATTCATTACTACGTACAAAATTCTCCACCGGTGTTTCAATTACCGAAATCCAATCCACCTCTTTCTCATTCAAAACAGCCTTACCTGTCTTTACCTTGGCCGTTTCCATAATCGGAAGCTGGATGATATCTTTAACTGTCAACCCCATATCCCCCACCTCACCCTTAGTGAACTAATACTTGTCAGTCAATGAACGGATCATGTCATGGTCCACATTATTTCCGCTGATAATGATGACAATGTTTTTATATCTATTACTTTCTTCTCCCAGCAGCCAGCCAATTCCTGCCCCGGCCGCCCCCTCTATTGCCATTTTATGATATTCGAGCATAAACATTATTCCTTTTGCAATTGCGGCTTCCGAAACCAGCACACTTTGATCCATCAACTGCTTCACCATTGGGAAAGTATAGCGATTGTCAGGCCCTAGCCCTCCCAACAGGCTGTCCGCTAATGTATCCGATTCTTTCAAAATCACGGGCTTGCCATACTTCAGACTCTCATGCATGACCGCCCCTTTTTCCATGGAAACACCAGTAATATCGATTTTAGGATCAGTGGATTTCAACGCCAGGCTGATACCGGAAAGAAGCCCTCCTCCTGAGAGTGGAATGATGGCTTGATCGACCTCGGGACATTCTTCTAAAATCTCTAAACCAATTGTTCCTTGGCCAGCAATCACTTCCCGATCATCAAACGGCTTTATCACGGTGATCCCGGATTGTTTTTCTAATTCATAGCAATACTGTTCCGCATCGTCCTGATTTTCACCGACGATTTCTACATGTGCACCGAGGCGCTTCAGCTTTTTGACCTTTTCCTGTGGTACTCTCCTGGAAATACACACGGTCGCTGGTATATGATGAGCTCCTGCAACATGAGCGACGGCGATGCCATGATTTCCTGTTGAAAAAGTAGCCACCCCTTTTTTCTTTTCTTCTTCAGTCAACGACAGAATTTTATTGGCCGCACCTCTTAATTTAAATGCCCCGGTCGGCTGCATGTTCTCAAGCTTCAAGTATACATTTGCGCTTGCCCGATCGGATAAAGGCTGTGAATATAACAACGGAGTCTTTTCTATTACGCCGGAAATACGTTTTTTTGCTTTCCAAATATCACGAAACACCACACCAGCTGTCTGCAAATTTTCCATTCGGTCACCCCCAATACCTTTCCTGAATTATATATAACGGAATAATTGTCGGTCAATTCAAAATTTTAAGTTTACAACAAAAAAAGAACCAGATACGTATTGGTATCTGGTTCTTTTTTTGGTTTTCTTAACAATCTTCTTCTTCACCCATTGTAAATTCAGATGCTGGAAGAGGTGTTGTCGGACTCAAGCAGGCAATGCCGCAGAAGCAATCCAAGTCGATTGTTATGCAGATGCCAGTTGCTTGCAGGTCGCGGATACTGTTACCAGGGAAGTACGAACATACAGTATCTCCACGCTCACCTGGAGTAGACCCTCCCTGTGTTACCGGTAACAACAACTCTAATTGTACACAGCATTCATCTTCATCGACGAACTTTTTCGCACGGAAGATAGGCGTTTGTACACAGCGTAAAGCAGTCATTCCAGATCCGCCAATAGGTGACTGGAAGACACCACTTCCGATGAATGGTTTACAGTTCCCTTTACAATACAGGAAGAACGGAATAGTGGTTGCCCCATTGCCATTCGTTGTTGGTGAAAGCAAATCTTGGATCGATTGCTCACACCCTGTCGAACAACAATCATCTGCGCCTGCAACTTCATTCTGAACCCGCACTATCTCACGAACGGTATCACAAACACATGTGTCAAAGTCTTTTCCTTTACCACAGCTCATTCATATTTCTCTCCTTTTCATAGTAGTTGCCCTATTAGGGTATGAGAAATAACGAATATTGGCAGGACATTTGTCTATATATAAGAAAAAAGTGGAGAAGCAGATCATTTTCGAACCAAAATTAAATTGAAATTGTAGTTCTCACTCGATGCCCTCGGCCATATTTTACTAGAAGAGGAGGTGTGAGCTTTGCCAATTATTCAGAATAAAAGCTATATGTACACAATAAAGCGCGGGGACACCTTATATGCGATTGCCAGGCGATTCGGCAGTACGGTAGAGGCAATTGAACAGTCCAATCACTTGTACCCGCCAGTAACAGATCGTGGATTGATTTTTCCTGAAGATGTATTGGTTGTTCCTACAGCTGAGCAGAATGCGATCATGAGTTATGTCGTCTTCCCTGGTGATGATGTAAGAGGAATTGCCGCTTCTTTTCAAGCTTCCGTGGACTTGGTTGCAGGTATTAATAGACTGGATAATCCAAACCTTATTTATATCGATCAATTATTGCTAGTCCCGGCTTTTACGTACGAAATTGAAACCGGCGACACGCTATATCGTATCGCCAGGCGATTCGGGGTGACCGTTGATGAGATAGAGCAAGCAAATAGTGACAGGCCTGGATTCCAAAGAGATGTTATCTGGCCAGGTTTCCACCTCGTGATACCTATTCGTACTTCAGAAAATATTTTCGTCACTAATCCTTTACCAGGGGTTAAAATAATGAACGGACAGCAAGTAGAAGGTTTTGCACGGGCTTTCGAAGCTACTGTGCTGCACCAATTACGAGATAGTAATGGAAATGTTGTATCCGATGAGCGCTTTACTACCGCTGATGAAGGGGCACCCGCCTATGGACGATTCACCAGCATGCTCCCATTTGACCGTCAGCCTGCGACCAATTCCGGAGAACTTTGGATATATACCAGAAGTGCGAAAGATAATAGTATCCAGGATCTAGTCCGCACCCCCGTCTCTTTTTAATTCATTAGCGGTGAGATTCACTCCATGCAAAAGCCCCAATCATAGGATTGGGGCTTTACAACTCTATCAACCTGCTTCTCTCGCGACTACTTGTTCACTAGAAGCACCTCTATATTTCAACATCTGTACGACAAACCAGGCAGCCACTGCCAGCCAGATCACTGCTCCAATCACCATCGAAGTGGAATAGGCTAAACCGAAGCCTTCTGGAGCATAGAAAATATACGTACTGACAACGCCTGTCATAAACAAAGCCGGGACACTGGCAATCCAGTGAAATTTCTTATTCTGGAGCAAGTACATCGCACCTGTCCAAAGCATGACCGTGGCCACCACCTGATTGGACCAGCCGACATAGCGCCATAGAAAACTATAATCCATTTGTGTCAATAAAAATGTCGGAATCGCAACAGGGAAAACAAGCACGATTTTTGACCATTTTCCGTTGAAGTCTTTGTTACTTACTTGTTTCAGGAATTCGGACAGCATCATTCTGGAAGAACGAAGTGCTGTATCCCCTGTTGTAACTGGCAGAATGATGACACCAAGTACAGCAAGTATACCGCCTAAAGTGCCAAGGGTTGTTTTACTGATTTCGTTGACGACTCCCGCAGGCCCTCCAGCAGCAAGGGCTTCTTGAAGACCTCCAGTACTGCCGAAGAACGCCATCCCGGCGGCTGCCCAGATCAATGCAATGACCCCTTCTGCAATCATTGCTCCGTAAAATACTTTGCGACCTTCACTTTCTTTTTTCAGTGTACGGGCAAGAATCGGGCTCTGGGTGCTATGGAATCCGGATATCGCGCCACAGGAAATGGTGACCATCAATAGCGGCCAGACTGGTAAATTATCAGGATGAAGACTATTGATCGTTAAATTCGGGACTGGATTTTCGAAAAAGAATAATCCGATACCAATGGCAACTGCCATGAAAATCAGTACGGCTCCAAAAATCGGATAAACTTTTCCAATGATTTTATTGACCGGCAATATGGTCGCTATCAGGAAGTAAGCGAAAATGATCAGCAGCGATGCCATAAAGCCCAGTGGTGTGACCTCTGCCATCAACTGTGCCGGTCCAGCCGTAAATGCAGCTGCTACGAGAATCATTAACCCAATCGATAACATATTAATAATCGTTTTAGCGTATTTTCCTAAGTATTTCCCTACAAGGGTGGGGTACTGTGCCCCATTATGCCGAAGCGACAACATCCCTGAAAAATAATCATGGACAGCTCCTGCGAAAATGGAACCGACGACAATCCAGATAAACGCTATCGGACCATACAATGCTCCGAGGATCGCGCCAAATATCGGACCAAGCCCAGCGATATTCAACAGCTGGATCAAGCTTGCCTTCCACCAGCTAATCGGCATGTAATCAAAGCCGTCATTGTTCGTGTATGCTGGAGTTTCTTGTTCATCGTTAATGCCGAAAATTCGTTCGACCACCTTTGCGTAAAATAAGTAACCTGCGAGTAATAATGCGATGGATGCAACAAATGTAATCATCGCTGAGCCTCCCTTCAAAAATGAGTGATAGGGAGTATTCTATAACGGAATTAGACAAAAAACAATATTTTTTCTGAAAAGTTTTTATTTTTCTATAACATTGAACGCTTTCATTGAAATAAAATGCTTTTTTTCATTCACATGAACATTTCAGTTATTTTAAATCAAATCCCAATTAAGAGGACTTCCTTTTTTAACGTCACGTATAATTTTTTTCCCTAAAAGAACATCGTAATATTTTGGGGGGAGACCATAACCGGGTCTAATAATTTTCATGTTTTCTTTTGTTAAACGGTCTCCTTTCTTTAAGTTTTTTACAATATATAAAGAACGACGGTACTGTTTTGAAGATTTTTCTGCTTCTGTTACACCATAAGCGACCTTTCCTAGAGCTTCCCATGCCCTTCTGGTTTCAGTTACCAATGCGGACATCTCCTCCGGCTCTAGTGAAAATGATGCATCTACTCCACCTTCTCTACGTGATAGCGTGAAATGTTTTTCGATAACTGTACCTCCCAAGGCTACGCTTGCTACAGCTACTCCATTTCCCATCGTGTGATCAGATAAACCGGTAGGGCATTGGAACAATTCTTTCATATGCGGAATTGTGAGAATATTGGAGTCTTTAGGAGAAGCCGGATAGTTGCTGGTGCATTTCAATAAAATCAGTTCCTTACAGCCTGCTGCACGGGCAGCAACTACTGAATCTTCTATTTCAGCAACTGAACACATCCCCGTAGAAAGGATGATGGGCTTACCTGTTTTTGCAACTTTTCTGATTAACGGCAAATCAGTGTTCTCAAAGGAGGCTATTTTGTAACAAGGAACATTGAAGGATTCCAGAAAATCTACAGCACTCTCATCAAATGGAGTGCTGAAGGCTGTCAGTCCTAATTCTTTACAGCGTTCAAAGATAACCTTGTGCCAATCCCACGGAGTATACGCTTCTTGATACAGCTCATAGAGTGTTTTATTTCTCCACAGGCTTTTTGAATCTTTGACAGTGAAATCATCTTTTTTTTCATTTAATGTCATGGTATCTGGGGTGTAAGTTTGAAGTTTTACAGCATCAACCCCAGCATTAGCTGCTGCTTCTACTATTTTCAAGGCACGTGATAAGGACTGGTTATGGTTCCCCGACATTTCTGCAATAATAAAGGGATAATGATCCCCGCCTATTATTTTCCCATCAATAATAATATCGCTCATCAATTACCCCTTTCTTGGATGTTAGCTAGTCCAGTTCTTACTTTCTGCCATTTGTCATTGAATAAGGCCATCCGAATCACATCTTTAAATTGATTGTCTTTCCAGACATGCTGGGCTAAAACTCCTTCCTGTTCAAAGCCTAACTTTTTGTGATATCGGATGCTCCCTGAATTGGAATCGATAACTTCAGCACATACTTTGTTCATCCTGGACTCCTGGAAAATTTTATCCAATGCCAAAACACCCATGATTGTACCTGCTCCCTTCGGAGCTTTTTCTTCCCCAATATAAAAGCCCCAAAAACACCGTGAATGCTCCTTGTTTATATCAGAAAAACTGACTAACCCTAATGGTGAATTCACATCATATAATACCCACACTAAATCACTGGAGCTTTTATTTATTTTATGGAACCATCGTATATGCTCTTCCCATGTAATATTATGGTTTGTATACATGAGAGATTTGATCCTTTCTGAGTTTCTCCATTCAAAGATGGTCTTCAAGTTGTCAAAAGTTAATGGCTTCAAAAAAAATTTATTCTTCATCTCTGCTTCCCCCAAGCAACTGCCGAACTGCTAATCCACTTTCAAAGTCTTTCATTATCTCTTTTGAACTCTTAATCATTTTCTCCAAGACACGTGGATTTTCCATCAACTTTTTAACAGCTCTTGCAATATCTTTTTCATCTACATCCTCACTTGTTCCTAAATGGTAAACAACACCTAATTTTGATAAACTGTACAATATTTCGGATTGGTTTTCAGCCGTTTCAATTGTTATTGCAGGTAAGGATAAATAACACCGCTCCCATGTTGTGCTTCCTCCTGCACCAATTGACAAGTCGGCTTTTGCCATCAATTCCGCTATATAGTCTATTTGATAATGCATCCGGATATTTGGATTGTCAGCACAGATAGATTTAATAGAAACATAGTCCAGATTGGATTTTCCGATGACGACATCAATGATACATTCAGTATTGTTAAGACATTGGACAGCTTTAAGAGCTTTCAATGTTTCTTTAGTAGGATCGCTCCCACCGAAAGATATCAGGATTCGAGTTACTGCCCCATCTCTTTCCCTTTGACGGACAAACTTAAATTCTTCTCGAAGAAGAAAATATTTAGGACCCAATAGCATGATAGTTTGAGGGCCTACCAGATGCTCATATCGTTTCTGTGAATTTGGATAGAAGTTCTGATCTAAAAGAACCTTACAGTTATGGGGGCGATCTGCAAGATCATCTATTACCATTATTTGATTTGCGTATGGTTTTGTGAACTGTTCCCACTTCTCATCAATTGCATAGTGGTCAATGACCAGCCAATCTACCTGCTTCTTTCTGATGAAATTAATGGTTTGCATTGCATCTAGTTTCCAGTTCTCTCTAAACCATTGAAAATAATGTTTCTGGTCTGTACTTTGCAAAGAAGGGAGCGTCCTTAGCCCATATCCCCGATTTTCAATAAACCCGGTCAAATCACCAGGGAGTCTCCGGCAAACGAAAGTAACTTCTGCGCCATTAAGCTGAAGCTGCTCTGCTAATACAAGACATCTCATGACATGGCCGGTGCCAATCCACCTCGATGAGTCAACTCTGAAGCATACATTCATTCATTTTCCTCTTCACTCTTTTTTTGTAAGATGTGAGCATTTATTTTCTGCCATTCCGGATGTTTTTCCAGTAATTCTAAAATATTTTCTAACGTAAAGTATGGGTTCCTGGGATATAATGCCTCCAAGATTTTTTTAACCAATAAAAAATCTTCCGTAGTATCCACAGTCCAACGGTGATTGCTTTCGTCCCGGCTATAGTTAACATTTGTCAGCCTGAATATATCAGGATGATCGATCATGTATTTAGTTACATGTTCTCGTTCGTTTGGTTTCTTTGCTCCATTATGAGCTGCTTCTAAAGCTTTATATGAAAAGATTTCTGTATCCATTCCCCTTGGAAAGGTTCGTTTCAACGTATTTGAGACATATTGAAGTGGATGATCATCTTTGAGTGATAAATATTTATTTACAACGTTATCGATTTGAAACGGATCAATCAACGGACAATCGGCCGTAAGACGGATTACTGTTTCTGCCTTTACCGATAAAGCAGCTCTATAATACCGCTGTAATACGTCTGTTTCTGAACCCCGATAATAAGTGACTCCATTTTTCTCACACCAGCTTACGAGCGGATCATCTTTGGCTGTATCAGTTGTAGCGATAACGATTTGATCAGTAAATAACGACCGTTTAACACGTTCAAGCTGATAGGCTAATAAAGGTCGATTCAGTACTTTTTTAAGCACCTTTCCGGGCAATCTTGTGGATCCCATCCTCGCCTGAACGATTGCAGCTACTTTCATATAACACCTCACATAACAGTGTAATAAGAGATCACTTTTTTCACACCATCAATGACATCCTCTACATCTTTTATAGACATTTTAGGAAACAAAGGAAGGGTAAGTATGGTACCGTAAGCTTCTTCAGCATTGGGACAGATCCCTTTCCTATAGCCTAACTGCTGATAATATGGATGCCAGTATACGGGAATATAATGTACATTAACGCCAATATTCTCCTTTTGTAATGCCTTGAATATTTCAGCACGGTCTGCGGATAAAACAGCTGGATCCAGTCGGAGGATATATAAATGCCAACTTGAATTACCATCTTTATTTTGAAAAGGGGTAATGACACCATCGATTTTATCGAACGCCTCCGTATATCTGGAAGCATATTCCCTTCTTTTTTTCAAAAAGCCGGGCAGTTTACCTAGTTGGCTCAAACCTAATGCAGATTGAAAATCCGTAATCCTGTAGTTAAAACCCAATCTTTGCATCTCATAAAACCAAGGCCCCGGATTATTTTCCAACTTATCGGGGTCACGCACAATTCCATGGTTCCTGAACAGTAATAATTTCTCATAATAGTCTTTATTATCAGTGGTAACCATTCCTCCTTCTCCAGTTGTTATGTGTTTAACCGGATGGAAGCTGAATATTGTCATATCACACATAGATCCGACCATCTTTCCTTTGTATGAGGCTCCTAATGCATGGGCTGCGTCACTAATTACAACTAGCCCAAATTCTTTGGCAATTTCCAGTACCTCCTCATATTCGATTGGCTGTCCGGTAAAATCAACAGTAATAATAGCTTTAGTATTATCATTGATAGACTCTCTGATTGAGGAAGGAGAAATATTGCAGGTAGCGGAATCAACATCTGCAAATACCGGTTTGCCACCAACATAAAGGATACAGTTAGCACTGGCCGCGAAAGTTAATGAGGTAGTTATCACTTCATCACTTTCACCTATTCCGGCTGCAAAACAGGAAGCGTGTAATGCTGCTGTCCCACTAGAAAAAGCTACGGCATACTTAGCACCTACATAATCAGCCATAGCTTCTTCAAAATTAGAGACAGCGGGTCCAGTTGTAAGCCAGTCACTTTTTAATATACGGATAACCGCTTCAATATCCTGATCATCAATCCATTGACCTCCATAAGCTAAATAAGAATCTCTTACAGGTTTTCCACCATATAAAGCCAGCTTAGCTTTTTGCATTTCCTCCCTCCCCCCATTATTCACAAAAGATCGGTTGTTTTTATCCATTTTTCCGTCTGGGCCAACCCTTCAGCCAAACTGTACTTAGGCTCCCATCCCAACAATTTTTTTGCTTTACTGAAATCGCACACTAGTTTCGGTATCTCACTTTGAGGATGAATATGTGGGACATGCTTGATTAATTTTCTATCTTTAACAATCAGTTCAGCTAATTTATTTATACTTATATCCTTGCCAATCCCTGCGTTTAGAATTTCTCCATCTGCTTTTTCCGAATAGCCTGCCTCCACCACAAAACGGGCACAATCTTCCACATACAACAAATCTCTTGTCTGGCTGCCATCGCCATATATAGAGAGTGGAAGTCCTTCTAGTGTGTTTTTCAAAAATATCGCTACAACTCCTCCTTCTCCTCCCGTTTTTTGATAAGGGCCATACGTATTGAACGGACGAAGAACAGTGACGGGGAGATCGTAGGCATGATAATAGGACAGAACTATATTCTCTGCCGCAATCTTTGAACCAGCATAAGGAGAGGCAGGCTTAATTGATGCTGTTTCTCTGATTCCACCTTCATTGTGAGCCCGGTCATACACCATGCATGTACTCATAAAAACAAGCTTGGTTTTATGCTCTCTGCTTTTTTCCAGAATATTGAACGTCCCAACAACATCATTATGAAATGTGGTATGAGGATCATCAATGCTATCCTGAACGTTAATGCTGGCTGCCAGGTGGTAACAAATATCAAACTTATGGGTAAATAGTTCTTTTATCAGCTTTGAGTCTTTGATATCCCCATGAATAAATTGTTTAAAATTAGGATTATCCTTTAAGGTTTTGAGGTTTTCCTCTCTCCCATTCGATAAGTCATCCAGGACCCAAACAAAGTGTCCTTCTTCCAATAACCTCGCTACAACCCATCGCCCGATAAATCCGGCGCCACCAGTTACAAGAATATTCATGACCCTCACCCTTTCATGTTGCTTCTTAAAACATACTATTACCGCTTTAACCAATATATGCTCTCCACACTTATTCTAGCTTGTCAGTCTATTAATTAATTTCCGCAGTCTTTTCCCCGACAAAGCCGGAACAGGGTATGCGTAAGAAAGAAAATCCTTAGTAACTTTTTGGGCCTTCCTTATCATTTGCTCCTTGCCAAAATACTTGATGACAATGTCGCCCAGTTGGTTTGCGTCATTCTGTGATAACTCTCCCAGTCGATTGTAGTACCCGGCAGAACCTGGAAAGTCCATATTCAAGATAAAAACAGGCTTGCCTGCAAGCATTGCTTCTAACCCAACGGTGGAAGGATAAGAAACGACTCCATCTATATTAGGGAGTATATCGTACAAATCTACATTCAAAAGTGAGTGAACTGATGGAAATTCTTTGGAGAGGGGGTGGGGTCTTTTATTAGGGTAATCTTTAATTAAGATGTTAATATCCAGTTTTTTTGAAATTTTTTTTATAAACAATCGCCAGCTGTCAATTTCTTTATTTCCTCTTACAATTATCAAGAGATTCTTTTTATTTGGGGCTAAACCGAATTTTTCATTAAACTGTAATCGACAGAAACGGGGCTTTTCAAAAGCCTGATCGAACCTCGGATGACCAATAACCTCTACTGTCTCGTCAGCTGCACCCTTTTCTTTAAACCAATCCACCTCAAACTGTCCATAAACAGCATCCACAGTAGCGACTTTGGGGAGATAGCCATGTTCACTTGAGATGATTCCATGCTGCATACATATAGTGGGTATGCCTTTTTCAGCTGCTACCAGCGCTAAGGTACGACATTCTGGGTAGTGAGTCGAGGGAACAACTATACATGAAACAGGGAAAAGTTCCAGTAGATTAGCAGATTCTTCTATCCGGTTAACAATCTTGGATAATTGTAGAAAAAAAACTTTTTTAAAACTTTCTTGGCTATATAGGGGATGGTTATGATGTTTCTTTATAATGGAATTTGCTTTTCTTGTTAGATTTTCTACCGCTTTCCTTGTATCAACAGAAAAGTCCGAAAAATACTTGACAGATGGTGTGCTGCCTGCTGCCTTTGCTTTCTTATTGTCCTTCATCCTCTTTGCTCCATTACCATCCCGATCATTAATTACTCTGATGTTTTGATAGCTTTTTGCTTTTGTACGCCTCTTCGTTTTCCTTCTATTTCCACCTTCATATAAGCGCATAACTTGGGAAGAATTAAAATACTTTATGAAGGTCTTTTGCGGTAATTTAAGCAGATTGTATACATCATGAAATATTACTATTCCATTTTTATTTCGTTCCAAAGGTTCATTAATATGTGACTGTACAAACTCATTAAATACTATTTGGATTTCTCTATTTTCTGTTATACTTCTGGGCAGCTTTGCGGTAAATGCTTGATTATACAAGCTATCCCATAGCTTTTCATTTCCTTTTAACAGACTTCTAAAATGATATAAATAAGGTATTGAAAAACCTTTATACTTTATATCTTCGAAGTCATTTAAAAAATTAATATATAGTGACCAGTAATTTTTTGAAAAAATGTCCATTTTATCTCCATACTTTCCATTTATTAAATTAGATTTGCTTCTCTTAGCACTCTTCTTAGTTGTTCTTTTGAAATGGCATCTTGCTCTTTTGAGCTATAAGTTCCTGGGATAATTTTTTTCGAACCGGCGTAAAAGACATCATTTCTTGCCCCTTCCACTATAATGTACATGTCTTTTAATTCTAAAGCTGATAACGACTCATCATAAGTCATCAATTCTTCATACATTTTTTCACCAGGTCTTAATCCCATCATTTCTATACCAATTTCTTTTTCCTCAATCCCGTATTTTTTGCATGTTTCCTCAATCAGTACAGATGCAAGATCATCCAATTTAATCACAGGCATTTTCAAAACAAAGACTTCTCCGCCCTTCGCTTCTCTAAGTGCTTTAATTGTCAATTCTGTAGCTTGTTCCAAAGTCATCATAAATCGTGTCATATTTCTATCGGTTAGGGTGATAATTTTTTCGTTTTGAATTTGCTTTTGGAAAAGTGGAATAACCGACCCTCTGGAACCCATTACATTTCCAAACCTTACACTTGCAAATATTGGATTAGTTACTGCTTTATTAAGTTCGACAGAAGTAATTAGTCTTTCCCCGATCAGTTTAGTTGCACCATATGTGTTGGTTGGTGAAATGGCTTTATCTGAACTTGTGAAGAGCACTTTTTTTACGTTTTGTTCAATAGCTGCATTTATTACATTAGTAGTGCCAAAGATATTTGTTTTCACAGCTTCATAAGGATTAAATTCACATGCAGTTACCTGTTTCATTGCGGCAAGGTGAAAGACATAGTCAATTTCATTCATTGTATTTTTCAAGACTTGGTAATCTCTTACATCTCCTAGAATAAACTCCAGCTTCTTATTATCTCCTAATTCCTTTTGCATCTGATATTGTTTAAATTCATCACGGCTAAAAATCCTAATCAAACTTGGCTCCTCCGTGAGAATGTTACGTACTAGACTTTTACCTATAGTTCCAGTACCACCGATAATTAATATTTTCTTTTCTTTGAAAAACACCATTATTTCCTCTTTTCCTATAAAAATGATTATAAACTTTTTCAGTAATACCATTTATATTCACCATTTTGCACTTAGTGAATATAATAGACTTTCACCTATCAAATTGGTCAATTGTCATAAAAACCAAAAAGGAAGCTATGCCTGCTTTGTTCAGCCTAGCTTCCTTTTTGTTTCAAACTTTCCTCAATTTTCAGGAAAAACATATATTACATCGAACGTATTGAATATAAATTTTCACCTATGGGGGTTACAGAAAGAACAGTATCCTGATTTTCTATCTCATCTATTTTATTAAAAAATAATTGTATTTCCTGTTTTGATAGAAACGGGAATAGATGTTCAAGTTTTTTGTTGGGTTTTACATTGAATGAATGATTGAAACGAGGGATTGGTTTCGTGGGAGTAAGGGATATTCCATCCATTATTTTAAGAATTGAATGATAAGAAAACTGGCCACTATCTTTTAAATAATAGCTGGACAGCAATTTATTCGCTGTGTCCTTATGTTTTTGGTTGAAATATTCCTGGAATTGTTTACTGTTTAAAATCGATTCCATAATTAATATTACATCATTTACTTTGACTGCCTTAATTCCTAATTCGTTCGGGAGTTTCATGTCCATTTCTTTAAAAGTAACAGGAATATAAGTTATGATTGGCTTTTCGAGCAAATAAGCTTCAATACTTGATGTACAATCATTGTGAACAATTGCCTTTGCAGCCATTAACCATTTGATAATGTTTCCTTCAAAAATCACATTGACATTATTTAACATAGAAAACGCTTCCCGATAAGGGTCAGTGTTTTCAGCAGGATGAGGTCTAACAATAATTTGATGATGGGGAAAAGCAACTGCCAGTCCCTTCACCATCTCAATAAAAGAGATGTATAATTGTTTAATATATAAAAGGAAAGAGTTGGAGTCATCTTCTCTCTTCCCCTGACTTCCATTATAAAGAGGAAACCTCGTATTAACTAAAATAAAGTCACCATATTTTTCTTTAATCCGATCAGCATCCTGGAGGTATAAGTTTTGAAATTTCGGATGTAATAAATCAAACCTGGGATTCCCTACAATATGGCATTTTTTTTTCTGGCTTGGATAAGCGTTCCCTATCACTTCGCACTGATAATGTCCCCAACAAAATTCTTTTGTTATCATTTTGAGGACCTCTTTTTGCATTCTGGTATTTAAATACCTGTCAGAATCCGGGAAAATCAAACCTTCTTCATCAAGCTCCACCACTTCGTGTCCATTAGTTACTGCTTGTTTGATCACTTTCTTTCTGTAGCCTCTGGAATATCCTTTCGAATAAAATATACCCTCAGGAAATTCGGCCGCTGCTAATTCTACCATTCTCTGCTCGCCTAAAATAACATGGTATTCTTTTTTAATTGCGTAGTAAGCAAGAAGTAATTTAGCATCCAATTCTCTCGCTTTTACTTCGACAGGTAAATATAACCATCTTTCACCCACAGTAGATCCCCCCTCAATTACTCTCCTGCTCAACAATATTTTCGAAAGCCGGAAAGAAGATTATTCTTCCTGCTCTTTTGCATCTATTGTTTCTTCATTATGCTCCATTGCTTCGCTCTCTAGCTTTTTGATCTTTTCCGATAATGTACCTATTTTATTTTCAAGTATTCGAATGATCGTATTTTGGGGATCCTCTTTTTTCGATGCATCAAATGAATCCTCTAATAATGTTTTTATATGAGTATCTAAAAAAGAAATCATATCATAAGGGTCTGCATCTTCGAAAATATCCAAAAATTCAGTTTGGACCTTAGCATCTTTTAATTTCTCCACTTGGTTTGACAATGTAAAATTCTCTTCTTTTAATTGTTCTATTATTTCTTCTTTACTTTTTAGTTTCTTCTCAAAGTCTGATTTTTCTTCTGCTAGTAAATTGTCCCGATGTGCAGCGATCTCCTGATTTTCTTTTTCTAATTGTTCCTTTTCAGTCTTTAACTGAGAATGGTCCTTTCTGATCTTATCAATATTTTTTTGGTAAGAGTCTATTTCTATTGTATGTTTTTCCTGAAGTTCACATATTTCCTTTTTTAATTGGTCAATATTTATACTTTGCTCCTTATTTTGGTGCTCCAATTCCTTGATTGTATTTTCTAACTTTATTATTTTCTTATATCTTGTTTCATTCTCTTCGTTTAAGTCAGTAACCTGTTTACGTAAGTTTTCTTTTACTACCTGGAATTCTTTTGTGCTTTCATCTAAGTTCTCATATAAATCCTGATTTGTTTTTTGCAGTTGAATAATCTCATTTCGGCTTCTTGAATAAGAAGATTTCAGATCATTTATTTCACTTCTTAATTTTTTCTCCTTGGATATTAACTGTTTGTTGCACATTTCCTCATAAACTAATTTTTCCTCTAAGGACTCCAGTTTCACACGCAGTTTCTCTTCATTATATCTGCTGCTTTTTAACTGAAATGCTATATTGCTAATTTTCTTGTTCATTTCCTTCTTTGTTTGACTTAATTGATTAGTCACCCTTTCCTTTTCCTCTAATAACTCAATATTTTGTTCTTTAAGGCTCTTAAGCTGGGAGTAATGGTAATTTTCCTGGTAATCCTTTACTTTCCCTTTATATTTTGCAAGCTCAGCTTTATAGTAAATTATCATTTGTTGGAGTTGAATAGGATCTGTTGTCGTTTTTTTCATTCGTCAACCTCCTTAGGAACATACTGATTAACTCTGGGCTATAGTATCTATATGTGCAACTAAGCTAAACGTTCCTTGGATATATGCAGATTCCTTCCTGTTTGTCGCCAAGTGTTTATAACAAAAAGCACTTACGCTTTAATCCTTAAAAACGTTAGAGTTTCAATAAAGTACAAAAAAAAGAACTGCCCGGAACAGTTCCTAACGCTTATTCTTTCAAAGATTTAATAATATCCTCATAGGCTGCCTTAGTTTCTGTGATGATTTGATCTAACCGTGAACTTACAGTTTCATATTGGAATAGGTCATCTTTTTTCGTCTCCGTTTTTAAAGGAGAAGAATGTCCCTGCATTAACATATATACAAGAATCAATTGAAAAATATCACCATCAAGATATAAAAAACTATTATTTTTATGATTATTATTTTTTATATCATTTAAATGATTTTTTAAATAATATCTAATTAACTGATGAACAAGCACTTCATTTTCTTTATCATGATAATCATTTGTCATCGCTCTCCCCCTCAGATGAAACCTTACCACTGATATTAATTTGATTAAACGCATTGATTCCACCTTGTATTTCATCTCCATAGATGTATCCCATTATTCCTCCGGTATATGAAGAACCTGCTTCCCACTTCAACTGAAAATTTGAAAAAACGAGTGTTTCCGACGGCTCCAGAGTATGAACATCTACAGGTTTCAACCAGAATTCTTCTCTATCTTCCGGACCATTTATGCGTTCCCAGGCATTTGATAATTTCAGCTTTTGTTTTGAATCCTTATAAACATACTTTCCCGAAAAAGTGAATGGAGCCGTGTTAGAAATTTTAATGCATATATAAGGGTTGGAAAGGGAACGACCTCCTGCATTCAAAATGTGAAAGTTGCCAATACATATATTTTCCCCATTACTTTTATGCTGGATGTTAAAGGAATAAGTAAAATAGCCTATGATTTGCATAGTATTTAATTCTCTTGTTTTTTCTGCCATATGTTTGATTTCTTTTAAGTATGAAGCATTCAATGTTTGCCACTCATCTAGTTTATCAAGAATTTTCGACTCCTTTTTTCTCATTGAGCCCACCTCCCCAAAAAAATAAAGAGAGGAAAATAAATTCCTCTCTTTATAGCTATGCTGAGTGATCAGCCATTATCACCGTCATCCCCGCTCGGGAAAATCACAGGACACTGTGGCGGCATGGTTGGTGCAGGGCATGGTGGGATAGGAAGCATATCTCTTGGTGCACAGAAGTCAGCGACAAGTTCAAGAGTTACTTCAAATGTTGATTGAATACTTTGGCATAGGCGAACGGATACTGTAATATCAGTTAGTTCATCCACCTCTGTACCGTTTTCAACACAGATAGCTGTACATACGAAGCAGTCTAAATCTGTGAACGTTACATCAACGTCTGTACCCTCTGGAGCACATAGGATTACCTGTTCACATCGTGTGAAGGATACCGTACCTACCTCAATGGTGGCTCCACCAAGTTCCGGTAACAGTTCAACAAAGACCGTAACGTCAAAGTTCTTCTGAATATTTACCAGTTGCAATGTTACAGTTGTGCCATCAATGACAAATTCCTGATCTACACGCCCAAGAACAACAATCGGGTCCACCTCAGCTGGAGCTACTTCACAAGTAACACCATTGTCAACGATATCATCACACTCGATTGGATCTCCTGTAGGACCAATTGGGAGTTCCAAATCACCTAAAGTCAAATCGAACGTTGTCTCATTAATAACCCAGTCATACACTTTCTCGGTATTAATGCATAGGAGCTCTTGGCCCCCGGTCAAATTTTTCGCTTGCATAATGCAAACTACACCTCCGAATAAGATATTTTGTTTTCACTCATAGCATATGAATGAAAGCTGAAAGCGGTATAGTGAAAGCGCGGAAATAGAAAACCTTTTGCGATATATGCAAATATCCAATTAAAAACTAATTATTTTTGCTAAACTTGTTGGCATCTACATAAAATGGATTAATGGAGGAATAAAAGTAACAATGTAACCGGACATTTGTCACGTATCGAAGGTTCATCAATAGTATATTAATGTGCTGCAAAAGGGTGATGAGTGATGTATAAATACAAGTTATATAGCACCGATGACATTGAGCGATTGAAACATCAGCTTAAGGTGTATGAACAAACCCTTAACGTAGTAAAAAAAGGGGAAGCTGTGGACGATTATCTTCTAATCAAGCACGAGTTTAATGAAACTCATTCAAAACTTATTAGATTAGAAGGAGAAATGAAAAGTATGGAAGAGAAATACCAGAGGCAATTAACCGATTTTGAGGAGAGGGAAGAAAATTTTTCTGATTATATGGCAAATGTTAATAAAATGATGAGCCAGTTAAAAGAAGATATCAGTAAAGTAATAGATAAAGTTGATCAGCTTAATATTAATGAATTGATGGAGAAAATAAATACAGTTATTTATTCTCAAAACAGTCATTTCAGGGAAAGCATTAGAGAAATCGACCGACTAAAAGAGGATATAGCACAAATTCAAGACCAAGTCGTCATTAACCAGGAGAATAATCAAAAAGCTCAAAATCCAAGAAAATCGGAGTACCGACAGCTGCAAAATATGCTCCAATCTTACAGGAACGTAGAGCAGCCATCTCAATCATTCAGCAGGCAAAATTCCAGCTTCACAAGAACCAGCAGCCAAAAACATCAGTCCAATATACCTTCGACAGGTGGGCAAAACACCTTATCAAGGGGAAAATCTAAGAGAAGAACTTTTCAGCAATCTCAGAATGAATTAAATAAAAATATCATCTATTCCAAACAACAAGGAAAAAAAAAAGCTAACCAGTTATCCAAATCACCAGAAAAACAACGCTCTGCAGTGAATCCAACAGAAAATATAACTGAAGAAATCCAAAGTAAGCTTTCTAAACAAAAACAAGCAAAAAAATCACAGGATTCCAGTGAAAACCTTATTAAAAATAATGAGTTTAAAAGCACACATGTTGATTCCAAAGCTTCAACACCAAAAAATAACGACATAACTGAACAAGATATGAAAAAGCAAGCACAACAAGAAACAAACGAGGAGACCCATCCTAAAAGCCAAAAGAAAATTGAGTTTTCATCTCTGTTCTCGATTTTCCAAAAAAAGGATTGACATGGTAATGAACAAAATTACACTTTCAAACACTATATATAATCAGCTTGTTGAACACGGTAAATCTTGTTTACCCTATGAAGCTTGCGGCCTTTTGGCAGGAAACAAGGATGATATAACCTCTATATGGCCATTGGATAATGAATGGAAGTCAGACAGACGTTTTTTTGTAAGCGAGAAGATAGTCGCACAAACCCTTAACGAAATTAAAATACGAAATGAACTGGTAATTGCAATTTATCACTCACACCCGACAACAGCACCTATTCCCTCAAGGTATGACCTCATCAACCACCCAGATAAGAATGTGAAGATGGCAATTGTTTCCTATAAAACTGCACAGCCCTCCCTCAAAACTTACATTATTAATAAAGGCAACTATAAGGAGTGCCCTTTTTTAATAAGAACATAGTAAAAGCCCGTACTTATTAGAAAGTCCCGAGTACAATATATTATCAATAGAAGGAGTTGATTTTTTTGATGAGAAGGACTTCCAAAGGAAAAAAAGTTTACCAAAATAGGTTTTTCAAATCGACAGATGAGCCAATCGTATTGGATGCTTCATTAGTTAAAAAAAGGCCTGTCAGTAGAGGCGGCTGTTGTGGTAAGAAGAGAAAAATTTAGACCATTACTATCATCTTCCGAATAAGATAAATATCAGTACGGTCTTCAATAAATTGTAATGACTTATTATATAAATTATTTAGGTGATCCACCTAGAAAAAGAGGGGAGGCAAACAACCTCCTCCCTTTCATTCTTAGTACATAGAGTTTCGATTACAATACTACAATAGCTTATCAATAAGGGAATGTAATTGGGAAGTTATTAAATGTATAAGTCAAGATGGGGTCCAAATTCAGTAGAATTGAAATGGATGTAAATCTTTGATGAAATCAAGCACGAGGCGTAGAAGAAATTTTTTCTTTTTGATGGATGGATGCGACCCACAACAAAATGTTATCCACAACCATTATTTTTATAATTTCCTCACTAGCGTTGCATAAAAAAATAATCGGAATGTCAAAAGTAAAAAATGGAAAAAATCCTTTTCATTCCATTTCAAAACATTCAGTTATTGATTTTTCTATTTCATTAGCCAAAAGGATAAGGGGGGACTTAGTGAAGGTGATCCTTATCCTTTTATTTCCATTTGTTTAAATTATGATTAGATCGTATGTTAAATCATCGAGGTGCTCGACCTGAGCACTTCTTTTGGCATCATTCATGTAGATTCTAATGAGGTTTCCTTGGCTGTCTTCGTTCTCAATTAACAGTACAGGGTGCTTCATTTTTCTTAACTTTACCATAGTTTCCAGAAGAACGGACATAGATGGGTCTATATCACATTCTTCGATGACCTCAATGATGGTATTGTCCTTAATACACGTACAAAAACGAACTTTCTTTTCGCAGTACTCATCAAACTTCTCAAAATTATAATAGCCACGATCAAATACGTTCAGCGCTCCTTCATCGACGACCATTAACGCGTTCAATTGGGTAGCGACCGCCGGTCTATCCGGTGTTGCGATTACCTTGTCGGGAAAGGTACACTCTTCGCGGAAGACGACCCGAGTATGAATTTTAACCCCGGCTTTCGTTTCGCGAAAATCAGCCCATTCATGTTGGGTTAAGCACATGGAAATCGTTGAAGAATCAATCAAATGAACCTTCTCTAAAGCTTTATCTCCATTCACTTCCCCTAACTCCTGATGAACTTGTTGGACCAGGTGATGAAAGACGGCTTGAAACAAGGCAGGAGGAAGCTCTGAGAGCTTCCGGGAGAGTTGCGATTTTCTGATACTTTTTAATCCCAAGATCCGTTGAAAGCGCTTGTTACGTTTGACTTTAAAACTAATCTTTTTAGGCTGTCGAACCTTGTCAATTGAGCGTAAATCGTAAGTTTGAGAAAAGGAAGACTATAAAGCTTTTTGGTAAAGTTATCGAGCTGCATATAATCAACCATTGCCTCAATAACTTTTTCATTAATCGGGTGGATGTATTCCGTAAAAACTGTATTTATGGTATGCTTGTCCATGGTTGTCTCCTTATGTTTAGGATGAGACAAGGTACCGACCTCCCCCCAAGTATTAGGGGTTTTTTTATGGCTTAAAAGACTATAAAATCCCATAAAAGGAAAATATTCACCTGATAATGAGGGTTGACAAATACAAAGAAGTTTTATGCAACGCTAGTGTAATTTCATAGACTATAAAAACAGAGCATCCCCAATTAAGAATGCTCGTTAAAAATATTGTTTTTTACCAGGTACCGTACTATCTAATGAGCGAGCTTCAAGTAAGATAGCCAACTGGCCCCTGGCGATGAACTAACTGCTTATTATCGAAAGGCTGAAGTAAAGGTTCTTAAAGTGAAAGTATTCATCTTGCCAACCCATTAATAAAGCCGAAAGACGTCTCACCCCAATAACTATCTTACCACTCTTCCGCACCATGACCGTACTTAAATTGATTCTTTGTTATCCAATTTTGCTTTCAACTTTTCAACCTGTGATTTTAAAATAAGGTTATCCTGAGTCAATTCTTCAATTGTTTCCTCTTTTGCCTGCTTCCATTTTTCCCATCCGTTAATTTTTTCTTCATTTGAATGGTACCGCTCTATTTGGCTTCTCAGCAGTTGTTCTGCCTCCTCATAGTTAGCCAGCTGCTTTGAAGTTTTCTGATATTTTTCCTGTAGTTCCCTATGGGCCTGCTTTAGACCGATCAACTTGGTTTGCAACTTCTCGTTCTCTTTCTGGATATGTTCATTCTTGGCCAATAAATTCTCTTTTATAACCTGGAATTCGCATTCCTGCTTTTGCAGAAGCTCCTGTAAGGATTTATTTCTAATTTGCATCCTTGAGCGATCACTTTGCTGCTCTGCAATGATTTCCTCAGCAGCCTGCAACTCTTTCTCCATCCGTTCTACTCGATAATCTAATTCCGCGTTATTTTCCATCAGCTGAATGTTTTGTTCTTTTAAGTTATCCAGATGGGCATAATGATAGTTTTCCTGATAATCTTTCACTTTCTCTTTATACTTAGCCAGTTCCGCTTTGAAATAAATGATTTTCTGCTGAAGCTGTATCGGGTCTTCCATGTTGTTTTTGTTCATACCGTAACCTCCCCAGGTTGACGTTTATATTATATATATGTAAGGATGGGCTGAAAGGTTACGAAAGTATGGACATATGTAAAAAAGCAGAGTTCCCCCTGCTTTTTATATGCTTTTTTCACACTAGGTATATACTTGGTTTCCTGAAACGCTTCTTGAAACTTCATTTACAGCAAGTAAGTTCTTAAAAAAACGTTTTATTTTATTTAGATTGATTATTTTAAAATAATTCTTTTCTAACTTTTTTAGGTTTATTATCTTTTTTTAGTTTTCTGAATTCATTACGGAGGGATTGTTCCCTGTCGATTGTTTTTATTAGGCTTTTTTTTAATTTTTGTATTTCTCTTATTTTTTCATGCATTTCTTCCTCAAGATAACTATATTTCTTCGTCCATTCACTTATATCTTCATCTCCTTTTTCTTTTTTGGTCTGAAAATAATTATTTTCCATTTGCAGACGATCCACTTCACCCTCAAACTTTTTTATCTGAGTCTTTAATAATGTATTTACTTTTTCTTTTTCTTTTAATTTATTTTCTGTTTCATCAAGCTTCTTCATATTTTCTGCCTGGCAATTTGTCAAAATACGACAGGTATCTTCGAGATTAGATATATTTCCTTCCTTAACCCTTATTTTTTCAATTAATTTCTGTTTAGCAAGTATGGACTTTTTATAATTTATATTAAGCTTCTCAAAAGCACCCCAAATTGCCTGCTCCCTTTTCTCATATTCCTTTTGATACTCATGTAGTTTATCTTTCTGATGACAATTTTCAGCTCTTAACGATGTTACAACTTGCTGGGAAATTAAATAATTCTTATGAAAATTTTCAATATCTTTCTTTAATAAATATAATTGTGATTGGTAAGTTCGGTATTTTTCTTTTTTGTAATTTATTACTTCATTAAAAGCGATGATTTCCTTAAGATATGACTCATTCTGTTGTTTAAGCTTTCTTGAAGTTTGTTTTTCTTCTTTCAAAGATTCTTCCGTTTCTGAGAGGCGTTCTTTCAATTCCTGCATATAATGTTGGAATTCTGAAAAATTTTGCTCTTTTTCCTGTTCTCTTAAGAGGTTTTGCTCTTCTTTACTTTCACGCAGATTGTTTCGCATAAGTTCTTTGCTTCTTCTAAGTTCTTCTGTCATTCTTTCATTATTTAAATAAAGTTGATGTGATTTTGTCTTGAATCTGTAATTTTCTTTATAGAGTTTTTCATTCTCCAACTTAAGCTTTTCTAGCTCATCCATTAATTTCTTGTTCTCTTCTGAGATCGCATTCATCATTTCAAATTGTGGCGGAAAGCTATTTCTTTTCCTCACACTTCATCCCCCTATCTTTTAAAAATGAAACTTATAATATAACTCAATGATTAATGTTTCCTCTTATAAATTTATGACTGGATTTCAAAAAAATGAGAATTTTTCCTCTGGGAGAGGAAGATATAAAACCATGATTTAAGAATGCTTATGTATAATCTATAAAAAGTGTCTTAAACCTAAAGAATCCAGGGATAGATCCCTGGATTCTTTAAATTTCCTTTGCTAATTCTTCCCTCAACTTGAACTTTTGCAGCTTCCCGCTGGCATTACGAGGCAATTCCTTAACGAATTCATAACGGCGCGGACGTTTATATCTAGCAAGCCGCTCATTAGCCGTACAAAACTCATCTAACTCTTTCTCTGTGAGTGAATCGTCTTTTTTCACAATATAAGCGACCACACGTTCTCCCCACATCTCATCCGGTTCACCAATGACAGCGGCATCCATTACCTGTTCGTGATCGAAAAGGACATCCTCAACTTCCCGGGAGTAGATGTTTTCCCCGCCGGAAATAATCATATCCTTTACTCGATCACTCACCCAGAGGTAGCCTTCTTCATCGAACGAACCGATGTCACCGGAATGATACCAGCCTTTATACATTACTTCCTCCGTCGCCTCTGGGCGATTATAATATCCTGGCATCATGCTTGGACCCTGGACGATAATTTCTCCGAGCTCCCCTGGTTCGCATATATCCGCGGGATCTGCTGGTCCGTCCTCTCTAGTTCGGACCACTTTGACTTCATGATTCAGCAAGGCCCTTCCTGCTGACCCTGCCTTGTCAATTTGTTCATCCTCGGTCAGCACTGTAATGGCCGGTCCCATTTCCGTCATACCATAGGCTTCGAACAAACGTATTCCTAATGTATCATGTAAATTCTTCACTAGTGCCGGGGCCATTGGAGCACCGCCATACAACCCTTTATTCAAAGTAGAAAAGTCAGCATCAGACAAGTCTTCATGCAGCATCATGTTCCACATCGTCGGGGCAGCAAAAAAGGTAGTGATCGCTTCTTCTTTTACCGTTTGAATAAGTGGCTTAGGATCGAAATGGTGCATGATGATATTGGTTCCCCCCATCATCACCCGCGGGAAAAAGGCGCAGTGCAGCTCAGCACAATGGAACATAGGAGCGACACTTAGTCCGCGTTCTTTGTTCTACCTGGGGATGGGTCGCTTTTTCAAATAAAACAACCTTAGGATCGGCATCCTGTAAAATGAAAGTGATTTCTTTCGCGGTCAAACGGAAGTTGATTGGGTTGAAAACTGCCCCTATTTTTATACAGGCGAATAACGTAGTCGCAAACTCTGCTGTATTAAATAATACGGTTGATACTTTATCTCCCTTATTGACTCCAGCATCCTTTAATGTATTAGCAAGACAATTGACTTCCTCATCCCACTCCCTATACGTCCACCGTTTAACTAAGCGAACATCAACTAATCCCTCTTTCTCCGGATATTTCGCCACCGTCTGTTCAAACATGCTACGCAAGGTTGGTCCCATCGATTCATCTCCCCTTATTAAAAGTTGAATTGCCAGTCATCTCTACTTTTCTTATTTTGGCTGCATCCGAATCGCTCCGTCTAACCGGATCACCTCCCCGTTCAACATCGGATTACCAATGATGCTTGCCACAAGCTCAGCATATTCTGCCGGCCGTCCTAACCTGCTCGGGAACGGGGTCATCTTACCAAGCGCCTCACGAGCGGATTCCGGAAGTGTCGCGAACATTGGGGTTTCAAATAAACCCGGGGCTATCGTCATGACTCTTATCCCATAGCGGGCAAATTCCCTGGCAATCGGAAGGGTCATACTGGCTACTCCACCTTTGGAGGCGCTGTAGGCTGCTTGTCCAATCTGCCCTTCGAAAGCGGCGACGGAAGCTGTATTGATAATTACTCCGCGTTCCTCATCCGCATTAACATCATTGCTTTGCATCCTTTCCCCTGCCAGACGGATCATATTGAAAGTACCGATCAGATTGACTTCGATCACTTTAGAAAAACTGCCCAAATCATGGGCTCCCTCTTTCCCGACAACTTTTTCAGCAATTGCAATGCCGGCACAGTTGATGACTGCGTTAAGATTCCCGAATTGATCGATCGTCAAATCCAGCAGCTGGTTGATATCCTGTTCAGAGGTTACGTCTGTCGTATGAAACAGACAACGATCACCAAGTTCCTGGGCCAGGTCTGCAGCACGTTCCTCATTTCGATCTGCAATCACTACTCTTCCGCCAGCTGTGATAATTTTTCTTACAGTGGCTTCTCCAAGTCCGGACGCGCCGCCAGTCACGATTGCTACGATATTTTTAAGCTTCATTTGTCATTCCTCCAATCGTTCGATGATAGTTGCGTTTGCCATGCCCATTCCTTCACAGACAGCCTGCAAGCCGTACCGCTTTCCTGTCCGCTCTAATTCATGGACTAAGGTGGTCATCAGTCTCGTTCCAGTCGCCCCAAGAGGATGACCAAGTGCGATCGCTCCTCCATTGACACTCAGCTTAGCAGGATCTGCACCTGTCTCTTTCAACCAGAATAAAGGAACTGGTGCAAAGGCTTCATTCACTTCAAACAAGTCCATATCTTCTAAACTTAGTCCAGCTTTTTGCAGTATTTTATAAGTGGCAGGAACAGGCCCTGTCAGCATGAATGTAGGATCCGAACCAACTACGGACCTTGCTACAATTCTGAAGCGTGGTTTCAAGCCCAGCTGCTCCGCTTTTTCACGCGACATAAGAAGCACTGCCGAGGCACCATCACTGATTTGACTGGCATTCCCGGCCGTTATCTTTCCGTCTTGCTTAAAGGCAGGCTTTAGTTCTGCCAACGTTTCAAGTGAAGTTCCTGGCCGCGGCCCTTCATCGGTATCCATTAAATTAACTGTTCCATTCCGATCGGTCACCGGCATGATTTCTTTTTTAAAACGTCCTTCCTTTATTGCATTCAGTGCTTTTTCATGGCTTTCCACAGCAAACTGGTCAAGCTCCTGCTTTGAATATCCCCAGTGCTCAGCAATCCGCTCGGCAGACAGCCCTTGATTGATGATTTCATAATGGTCCGTAAGTCTTTTACTGTGTTCCGTCCCTTGAATATTAGAGAACATTGGAACGCGTGTCATATTTTCAACACCACAGGCAACTACTGTTTCCATGTCACCACTGGCAATCGCCTGAGCTCCAAAGTGAACCGCCTGCTGGCTCGATCCGCACTGGCGGTCGATGGTCACCCCGGGTACTTCTTTCGGGAAACCTGCTATCAAGGCAGCTGTACGGGCGATATCCATCCCTTGCTCTCCGACTTGGGACACACAACCTGCAATCACATCTTCCACAGTTGCCGGGTCAACCTGTGCCCGGTCCACCAATTCCTTTAAAACATCTCCTAATAAATCGTCCGGCCGCTTTTCACTCAGCAGCCCTTTTCTCCTTCCAACTGGACTGCGGACCGCTTCAACGATGACAACTTCTCTCATTGGTTATCTCCTCCTGTTGAATTGACTCCTTTCTGGAGCCACGTTTCTACTATTTCTGTCTGGTGCTCTCCTTTTTTAGGAGGACGTTTTTTCATGGCAGGCGCTGGGTACATGGTAGCCAGTTGTGTTAAGCCGCCTTCCCTGATCTCCATCGTGCGCTGCTTCCATAATGGATGATGTTCCAACTCTCCGATCTCCATGACCGGAGTCAAACAGCAATCCACTTGTAACGAGATTTCCATCCACTCTTCTAGTGGTTTAGAACAAAAGTAAGCGCTTACTTGTTCAAAAATAGGAAAGCCCTTTTCCGCACGAGTAAATTGATGTTCGACCCAATCATTTCTACCAGCAAACTGACAAAATGAACGCCAAAATTTAGGTTCCAATGCGGCAAGAGCTATATAACGTCCATCCATTGTTTCATAGATGTGATAACATACTTTTTCTCCACTGATTTCTTTAATTCCTTTGTTATAACCACTTTCTTTTGCAAGGGCAACGTTGGTATTTAACATTGCATAAAGACCATCTGTCAGTGCCACGTCGAGATAGAAGCCTTCCCCAGTCCGAAAACGTTGTACAAGCGCAGAGAGTATCATCTCCGATGCGGTCAATCCTCCGATAAAATCAGCAATCTGAATCGAAGGATGAACTGGCTTTCCATGCTCATCTTTCAGCTGCGACAGCATGCCACTAAGTGCCATATAATTCAAATCATGACTAGCCAGAGAACTCATTTGGGTAGTGTCCTGCCCATAGCCCGATATCGAGCAGTAGACGATGCCTGTGTTGTGCTCCTGCACTTTTGCATAATCAAGTCCCATCCGTTTCATAACACCTGGACGGTAGCTTTCTACAATAACATCAGCTTTTGAAGCAAGTTCAAGCGCTGTAGTCTGGTTATTTGCCTCTTTTAAATCAAGCATAATACTTCTTTTCATTCGATTGTTTACAGTAAAGACGGTACTGTTCAAACTTCGTGCGGGTTCACCTTCAGGTGGTTCCACCAGAACGACATCGGCTCCTTTCTCCGCCAGTCTCAATGTAGCATAAGGACCTGGGAGATACCTCGAAAAGTCCAGGACACGGACTCCCTCGAGCATTCGCTCCATCATTCCAACCCCATCTTTTTAGCGATAATCGTTTTCATAATTTCATTGGATCCTGCATAAATAGCGGAAACCGGTGCGTCCCGATACCTTCTTGCAATCTCGTATTCTTCCATATAGCCATAACCACCATGCAGGTGCATACATTCCTCTGCCACTTTCTTGGTAAGATCGGTAATCCACCATTTGGCCATCGATACTTCTTTGACGACATCCTCCCTTTTGATATGGGAATCTATCACGCGGTCCAGGAATGTCCGGCCGATTTCTACTTCAGTTTCGAGTTCTGCCAGTTTGAATTGTGTATTTTGAAAAGATGCGATACTTCTCCCGAATGCTTTACGATCTTTAACGTATTGCGTAGTGATTTCCAGCATCCTTTCCGAGGCTGCAATGCCCCCGATAGCGACAATCAGCCGTTCCTGCTGGAGATTTTTCATTAAATAGTAGAAACCTTCGCCTTCTTCACCGATCAAGTTAGAGGCGGGTACTCTGGCATCTTCAAAAATCAATTCAGCCGTGTCCTGACTATGCAAGCCAATTTTATTAAGTTTTTTCCCTTTTGAAAAACCAGGTGTGTCCTTTTCCACAACTAGCAGGCTTATTCCTTTATGTGCAGGCTTTGCTTTCGGATTAGTTTTACAGACGACAAGCACTAAGTCTGCCTGGATGCCATTCGTGATAAACGTCTTCTCTCCATTTACTATGTAGTCGTCTCCGTCACGGACTGCCGATGTTTTGATGCCAGCCAGGTCAGAACCAGCACCGGGTTCGGTCATAGCAATCGCTGTAATAATTTTTCCTGTCGCGCATTTAGGCAGCCAACGCTTCTTTTGTTCATCTGTACCGTATTGCTCAAGGTATGGGACAACAATGTCACTGTGTAAGCCGATTCCAATCAGGCCGGTACCCACTTTTTCCAGTTCCTCATTGATGATAACCGAGTAGCCAAAGTCTGCCTCAACCCCTCCATGCTGTTCATCCAGCCAGGGACATAGATACCCCTGTTCCCCCATCTTTTCCCAAAAAGACCTGGGGATCAGCCCATTTCGCTCCCATTCATCAAAATAGGGATAAGCTTCTTTCTCTAAGAACTTGCGCAACGCTTCCCTTAAAATATCATGTTCTTCTTTTATGTAAGCTGCCTTCATGTTAAACCCCCTTACATTTAATTCATATGAAAATTCAGACTATAATTATTTTACCTTATTTTGCAAGTAAGGGAAAATAATTTATCAGCAAGACCGAGCACTTATAGCGCCCTATCAGTGATATGTTCAACCATAATTCAGAGGTATTCTTCCCTCACAGAGATACATACTACTCTAACTTATAATGATTCTTCTTTAACACATAAACATGCTGACTTAACGAAGCTGCAGAAAAAAAGACAGACATCTAGATGTCCGTCTTTACGCAAATATCTCTTTTTTACGGTAAACCATCCCATCAGCAGTTGCCAGCAGCTCTCCCGCATCATTTTTAACCATCATCCGGTACAGGCCGAGCTTCGGATTCTTTGATTCTTCGGTTGCGGTAGCAATAATTCTATCCTCAAGCATTCCCGCACGCATATAATTCATATTTACATTAATACCGACCGCTGTCTGACCATAAGAATTGCTGGCGATCGCAAATGCTACATCTGCCAGGGAGAATAGGACGCCTCCGTTAGCCGCTCCATGAAAATTCATCATATTCTCTGTGATCGTCATCGAAACTGTTGCTTCTCCTTCACCGACATGGTCAATTTCTATTCCCAGGAATCTGGCATACGGATCTCTGGATACCCGTTCTAAAATTGCTTCTTTCATTATTCATTCTCCCCCATACAGGAAAGGGACATCCCATTCGACGTCCCCTCCTTGCTTAATTTATTATTTAAACGTTCATTCCCACCGGGAGTTCAAAATTGCAACGAATCTAAAATTACATCCTTTCTCCCTTAAGAAATATAATTCTATTACGTTGATTTAACCAAACGAATATATTCATCATATCCATACGCTTTTTACACCTCGATAGCATCATTGGTACGGTCGACTATCCGCACTGCTTTTCCTTCCGATCGAGGAACCGACTTCGGTCCAAGAACTTTAACATCAACAGAAATAAGACAATGGTTTTTCATTACTTTCTGTATGTGCTTACCAAGCTTCACTACATCGGGGTGATCCAGATCTTCCTGGATGCGATTGTAAAAGGGTTCGTCTACCTCTACTTGGAGTTCTACATGCTGCATGCTTCCCTTTTTAAAGACATGGAGCTGGTAATGAGGAACAATATCCTCGACACTCAACAGATAATGTTCAATTTCTGAAGGGAACACATTCACCCCTCTGATAATCAGCATGTCATCAATCCGACCTTTCACCCGGGACATCTTGACAGTCGTCCTTCCGCATTTACACTTGCCGCGTTGCAAAGAAGCAATATCACCTGTCCGGTAACGTATGACCGGGAATGCTTCCTTCGTCAAACTGGTGAAAACGAGTTCACCATCTTCGCCATCGGGTACAGGTTCAAGTGTATCAGGGTCGATTACTTCAGCGAGGAAATGGTCTTCTGCAATATGTAGCCCGTCTTGTGCTTCATGGCATTCCATGGCCACCCCAGGCCCTAACACTTCACTTAACCCATAAATGTCACACGCCTTGATATCGAATTTTTCTTCCAGGGTACGTCGCATTTCTTCTGACCAAGGTTCAGCTCCGAATATGCCATATTTCAATGATGTCTGACGGGGGTCTTTTCCGTCCTGTTCCATATGCTCGGCAATGTTCAAAAGGTAAGATGGTGTTCCGCAAATGACAGTCGGTTTGAAATCCTCAATCAAAGTAATCTGGCGTTCTGTGTTTCCACCCGAAATCGGCACAGTAGCCATTCCCAATTCTTCACTTCCGCAATGAAGCCCCAGGCCACCTGTAAATAACCCGTAACCATAAGCGTTATGAAGTACCTCGCCCGGCTTACCTCCGCCGATAGTAATGGCTCGTGCAACCAATTCCGACCACATACAGATATCATTTTTGGTATAGCCGACAACCGTAGGCTTTCCGCTGGTCCCGGATGAAGCATGGATACGCACCAACTCACTACGATCTACCGCGAATAAGCCAAATGGGTAGTTATCCCTCAGCGCTTTCTTCTCAAGAAACGGCAGCTTGGTCACATCATCCAGCGAACGAATATCCTCAGGTACTAAACCCATTTCATCGAACTTTTGTTTGAAAAAAGGTACTTTTTCATAAACACGGTGAACGGTCTCCTGCAGTCTTTTTAACTGCATTTCTTTCCTATCTTCTGGTGAAGCGCTTTCAACTCCGTGCAATATCATTTCCCATCTCTCCCCTTGCATAGTATTAGCCCCTGACATCACCAAACAAATAAACTATTAATATGACGTAAATAATACGACATACAATTATTATGTTATTTAACACTAAATTTAACGTTAAAATAATGGAAAGTCAATGTTATTTTCGAATTTTCTGAAATTATTACGGTTAAACAAAGTTTTGACAGGAATGAAAAAATACAGTATTTTAAGCGGAGCAGGTACACAGGAGTTTCGCCAGTATCTTTTATCGGGAAAGACTAAGGGAAATGAATTACGGGAGTGAACACCTTTGAACATATTATTAACTGGCTCCACCGGTTTTCTCGGAGGAAAAGTCATGAAGGAACTGATCCACGGGACAAGCCACCACTTATATATCCTCGCAAGAAACCGTAAAAAAGCAGAACGATTGAAAGACAGCTTCACCAAGGAAGAACAACACCGAGTCCATTTGATAACCGGCGACATTACACTTCCATCGTTCGGCATGGAAGAGGAACGTATCAGCTCGCTTGCCGGTAAAATTGATTGCTTCTATCATTCCGCAGCCCTGGTAAAATTTGATGAATCTCTCAGAGACGAGTTATTTGCCATTAACTACGAGGGTACAAAGCATGCCCTGGAACTCGCAAAAAAACTCCAGGTGCCTAAGTTCTTCTATGTAAGTACCGCTTATACCGTCGGGAAGAGGCACACAGGAGTCGAGGACCTCTACCCGGAAGATGAGAGTTACCATAACCCATATGAAGAAAGTAAAGTAAAAGCGGAACATCTGGTGTTCAGCTATGGAGATGAAATGGATGTGTCCATTTTCCGGCCATCCATCATTGTGGGCGATTCGAAAACTGGGGAAGCGGATTCGGAGTTCACGCTTTATGGCTTTATGCGGGCATTGGATATTTTCAGGCGTAGAGTTGAACGTAAAAATGATGCTGAAAATGATAGTCTTTACCGGGTGGTCGCCAATCCGGCTGGCACCTCCAATTTTGTCCCAGTCGATTATGTAGCAGAAATTTTGGCACTTGCTATAACGAAAGCAGAACCTTACGGAATTTATAATATTACCAATCCAAGCCCTCCGACCAATGCAGAAGTGCTCGATATGTTCCAGGATGCTTTGGATTTCCACCGATTGACTACAGTAGACGACCACCATAATTATCAGCTTAGTCCAGAAGAAGAAAAATTGAATGAAATGATCGATACGTTCAAAGTTTATTTAGCTAGTGATATCACGTTTAAAGATGACAATACCCAACAGTTGATTAGCGGAACCGATACCGATCACCTTCATATGTCACGCGAGATGCTGGAAATGATCATTGGCGCCTATTTTACGTTCGATCAATAAAAACAAAAGCGCAAGCGCCTTGCTCACCCCCGACAAGCTTAAGACAAGCCTCGGCGTGACGTTCTTTGTCACAGAGAGGTTTGACTTAAGACCTCGAGGGGGTAGGCGCTGGAGCTGGATGACACCCACTACCAAAAATTACCCACAAAAAGAAAATTTTATAATTTCCTAACCTATAACAAAAGGGCTGGCCCCACAGGAGGACAACCCTTTTTCTGCTATTTCCCTTTAAAATTGGCTGGCCGCTTCTCTTTGAAAGCTTCCAATGCCTCGATTCGGTCTTCTGTCGGAATGATTACTTCATAAGCCTTTGCTTCAATCGCCAAGCCAGTATGTATATCTACATTGTTACCATGGTTGATGGCATATTTAGCCTGAGTGACAGCCAGTGGACCATTTTTCTTGATTTCATGAGCAAGAGCATTTGCGCCGTTCAGTAAATCCTTCCGGTCGAACACCTCATTGACCATCCCGATATTCAACGCTTTTTCAGCATCGATTCGGCGAGCGGTCAAAATCAACTCCTTTGCCCGTGACGTCCCGACTAATCTCGACAAACGCTGTGTTCCACCTGCCCCAGGTATGATCGCCCAACTCACTTCGGTGAGTCCCATGACAGCATCAGACACGGCATACCTGAAGTCACAGGCGAGAGCCAACTCCAGACCTCCTCCGAGGGCATAGCCATTGATGGCCGCAATTGTTGGCTGAGGAAGTTCCTCAATCGCTGTGAAGACATCGCGGATTGCCCGTACATTGCGGCGTACTTCCTTTTCTGACAATGTTCTGCGCTCTTTTAAATCAGCTCCGGCACTAAAAGCTTTCTCTCCTGCACCTGTGACGATGACCGCCCGAACATCTTTATCCGCCTGAATGGTTTCAACAATTTCTCCTAACACAGCAAGCGTTTCATAATCAAAAACATTCAATTGATCCGGCCGGTTGATGGTAATTCGGCCAAGATGCCCATCTTTCTCAAATAAAACTTTTCCCACGATTAATCCCCCAAGTTTTATGAATTTTAAACACCATTTCACTTAATTTAATGATTCGACACGAATCTTCGATCACCTGTAAAAATAAGCGAATATTTGTAAGAGCGAACTGAGTACGGCCGTCAAGGTATACTTGTAAAAGGGAACAAATAAAACATTGGACAATAAATAAGCAAAGAGCTGACAGCACCTCTATTGTCAGCTCTTTCTATTCTTCCACCGTTCCATGGAGCATCGCATAATAGTCAACTTTTTCATCAGATGTTGAAAAGCCATGATTTCCGTTATTATATGCAATCAATATATAACCCAATTCGCTTTCTAACTCCATAATTCTTCTTATCTGATCCTCACTTAAATGCGCAAATTCCATTTCTATAGTTCCACCTGCTTTCGTAGATTATATAGTTAATTTAACCAATAACAGAGCAGCCTGTCCTAAGGTCTGCTCTGTTATTCGCCTTCTTCAGTTGAATCCAGCTCGATTTCCTCAGGCAGTTTCTTCGTTGCTCCAGGAATCTTCCTTGATTCGAAGTCGACTACATCCGAAGAATACACGTTGATGCTTACATGTCCATTGGTCACTTTTGTCCGAATCAGCAATGGCTGATTGTAGACATTCTTAAAGGTAAAATCCGGGCCATACCAGCTGACAGTAGCATCTCTTCCTTCCGGTACATAAGGGACACGTTTGCTATGCGAGTAGCGTTGAAGAATTTCGACCCCTGCATTATCAACAGCATTATACATCGTGGATGAGATCTGACATATTCCACCGCCTATTCCTTCTGTGACTTCCCCTTTGACGATAACCGGGGCAGGTTTATAACCTTTCTCTTTCGTCCGTTTGCCTACTACCTCATTGAAAGAAAATGTCTCGCCTGGAAAGACCACATGGCTATCGATGGCTTCAGCAGCGAGCCGTATATTGTGAGATCGCTCTTTATTTTTAGGATTGAAATAAGTGACGTAACTACCGATTTCCTGCGTTCGAATGTTCGCCAGCAGTTCACTGTCCACTTTCGGGTGGACCGTTATTTCCGGCACCTCTATATTCGAACCACCACTCCCATACAAATAGCTGAACAGGCCTTCTGTAAATTTCTCCCGATTCAACTGGCGACCTACCTTCTCCTGTTTAATATCCCCATCCTTCCCGATTTTTGCATTTCTTGCCTGTTCATGCACTTCTTTCTCTACTTGTACGATCAATTGCTGGATTTTATCCAGGTTGAAAAAAGTATCAAGCAGTCCGTTTTCAACAAATTGAGTGCGGTTGATGTGTTGAATCACTTCATCATCGTGTGTAATCGTCAAGTCTTCATCATAAGTCATCGGTTGAATAAAAAGTAATAAAGTAACTATCACTGTAAACATAGGCATCCTCCCACGGATAGTATGGCAAAAATGCTCGATGTTCATGTGAAAGAGATACACAAGTTAAATTTTGGCATAAAAAAAGGAGAAGATAATCTCCTCCTTTGCTTGTATATACTCCTCTTCATTTATAATGGAATTTCTGTTCCAAAGAAGCTAGCCGCTTTTTTTCATAGCATCCCGCTGGACTTCTGAACCTTCCTCGTACTTCTCCCAGTTCACGGACTGTTCTAATAAAATGGCGAGCAAAACTCCAACGATAAACCCATTTGAGACAAGCGGCTGAACCAAAGCTGGCAGCTGATTAAATATAGCGGGATCAAGAAACATAATACCGATCCCGACCAATACCGGACCTGCCAACCGATGAATAGTTACAGAATTAAACCGATAACCGCCCAGACTCTTCAACGAAGTACCAAAGAGCTGCAGATAAGCGACAAATAAAACAGCATTTCCTACTGTAATGGGTAAAGTAGCCAATACTCCACCAAGGATTGGAATGATACCAAGCAATGACATCAGGGCACCACCGATTAAGAAAGGTTTACGATCAAAAATACGGGTACTTTCCAAAAATCCCACCGATGAAGCGAAAGGTGCATACGACACAAGTCCGAAGATACCTGCTACTACCGAGTAGCTTCCTGTTAACATATAAGATCGAAGGAATTGTCTCTCGTGCGGACTTTTTCTCATCAATTGAGAAGCGGCGCGAACAGAGGCAATCGTATTGCTTAAGTTAATCATGCTTGCTAAAAAGGTGATCAGGACAATCCCGACATTAAGATTAGGAGTTCCAAATGGAAATAATAACAACCCACCATTCGATTGCATGGAAGTACCCTGGTCGGATGGAAAAATTATCAGATAAAGTACCCAACCGACAACCATCCCAATCAAAATAGAAAAATTACTGACAGCCGGTTTGCCTTTTATCTTCAGCAGGCTGACAAGGATGACAATACCAAAGGAAAACAAGCTGACAGGAATATTCAGCACGCCCTCAGCATCAACTTTTAGCATCCCCTCAAAGAAAATAAGAATTAATTGGAAAGTCAATAAAAACAGGTAGACGCTCATCACCATTGGAGTGAATATCAATTGCATAAAAGAAAGAAGCTTTAATACCCCTAATAGAAGAACGACAACGCCTGCGAGAATCATGCCTGTAGCAATGCCTCCGCCAATAGAAGCCAAACTCACCCCCATTGCTGATGATGCCGCACTAAGGTTCAATATTAATCCCCACATGACGCCAGAAGGTCCTTCCATGAGTGGGTAACGGTGGCCGATCCATCCTTGCAGTACACAAGCTATCCCTGTAAAAATCAGTGCACTTCTGAGAATGGAAGCAATCTCTTCCTGAGACAATCCAAACGCAGCACCTACTGAAATCGGTACAACTACCGTGTTTGCAAAAATAAAAAACAACCACTGCAGCGATGCAGCAGCCGTGCCCCATGACGATAGCCGATTCATATAACCACCTCTTCTTTAAGAACTGTCACATTCCTCTCATTTTACTACTTTTTTCAGATTCCAGCCATTTTCCAGAACAAAACAGAACCATTATCCTATAAGAAATAGGAATAAGGCAAAGTTTTCTCCAAAAAAACAACTGCCTCTGGTGGAAGCTGAGGCAGTTTTACTGTTAACCGATATATATCCCTTTTTTCAACAAATTCATTTCCATACGATATTTCTCCATCATCTGATCTTCAGACAATCCTTTAGCAAATTTCTCGACAAAGTTTCGGAACGTCACTGCTGTAATGATCTGCATAACATGATACAATTCCTGCTCCCCTGATATATTCAGCTTGTTTTTATCTATCTTTTCACTCACTTCATCAAATTCGTCGATGCTTTCTTTATCACTGAAAATACCGAGAAAGCTATGTTCAACTTTATGTGTCATATTCAGGAAGGCATTCTTCATAAAGCTGACATTCTCTTCCTCGTCCAACATACACTCGAACATCGCGATCATTGCATCAACCAGATCCCCATCATGTTTTTGCAAAAAGGCGATGAATTTATCTTTGCGAAGCTGGGCCAGTTCGTCCAATAAATAAAAGTAGAGATCTTCTATTCCTTCAAAATACTGATAAAAGCTGCCGCGTGGAATGCCGGCAGCTTTGACAATATTGGATATAGATGCTTTAAATAATGGGACGCGGGAAAATTCTTTTTCCGCAGACTGGATCAGTACCTGTTTTTTTGCTTCTGGTAAATTGAAAAAAGTTAGTTTCGGCAATAATCTCCCACCATTCTCTATGTAAAGAAAACACCAGCATGTGGTGTTCCTTTTTCTAATATCCTCTATATAAATTCAACTTTTCTTGTCTTTTTTCTTCTTCTAAGAATGCGACGAAATGCTTCATCGCATTCATTGGCTGAGACTTTACCTGATCCGTAAAATCCTTTTTGGCCCGCTCCGTCGCGATATTACTTTTTCGGATTCGCTCGATAATATAATCAACGCTCCGCTTTTGGATTTCTTTTTGTTTATGTTTCGCTTCCTTCGATAAAGCCATACCCACCGCTCCGATAAGTGCATAAATAGCAATGGATGATAACCTTACTTCTTCCTCCGGTACCATGAATAATAACGTTAGGAGGTTAACGGTTGCGATTGCGATTAAAGGGAATGACAAAAATACATACTTTGCAGCTTTTTTAGTAACTGGTGACAGGTTTTTTTCTAGTTCCTCCACCTCTTGCTTCACAGAATTCGGCATATCCGTCATGGAAAAATTCATGTGATTTCCCCTTTTCTTAATAATAAAGTTAGTATTCAATCTTCCCTTTGTACGAGCTGCTTAACCATCGGTTTTTTACAAATTTTCACATCTACACCTTTGTGGCGCAAATCGAAGGCTAGCTTCTTTAGCTTCTCTACATAAACAGGGTTAATTTCCATATTTTTATGCACCTCTATGTGACATTATGTCTTTTATGTTCTATATCTAAACTATATATGACACTTTGTCATAGGTCAATTTTTAGGAGCGGTTGCTGTACTTACCTCTTTAAAATTTCAACAAGCTTAATTTCTGTTGAAAGGTTTGCCCTTCTCCGCTAAAAATAATATCTGGATTGCAATAGTTCTCGCCATTAATAAAAAATCGAAAATAACGAATAATACATTACTAGCTACTAATTTACATACAAGAGAAGGTAAAGCATTGTAATTTTGGTTGAATTAGGTAGGAGGTATAATATCAGTGTGAATTTACAGAAGAAGCAGTTGATTATCAAATATAAAGAAGTGATTCCTATGTTAATGAATATAATGGTTGGTATAGTTATCCCATGGAAAAATAAAAAGGGGGATAGCATATGGTGAATCTAATTATGAATAACACCACGATTTTCGTTATCTTAATTTCCGGGGTCCTTGTAGTTATAATGGGTTGGATACTTTATAAAGTTTTTTCATTACCTGCTAAAGAAAAAACAAACTTTAAAATTCAGCAAAATCATTCTACTTAACAATGGTTTTGTCTTAATTAAACCCTTTCTTTGAATAGCAGAGAATCATTATCGAAGTAATTCCCTATACAAACCTCTTGTTTAACCCGGTTGTCTATTCTAAATTACTATCAAAATAGATCATCATCCCCAAGTAAAAACCATACTCCTCTAAATATCCCAACCAAATTTGATTCTTCATAGATAAACGAAAATCGTACAGATTCCCATATGCCACTTGTAGTGATGGACTTTCTTTTTTTTTATTACTCAAAACGTTAAGCACATACTAAAATCAGGAAACCTCCAAAATAGGCTGGATAAAGAAATCAATTTGTAATACATCTAATATGATTCGTAACTTATCAATTTTACTCATCTTAATATTGACTGACACCTACACACCTTGACATACCAAAACAATAGCAGTTGCAAGGCTGTTCGCATTTATATAAAAGCCAAAATTAAACAACTTCACGACCCGCATTATTAACAGTTCGACTGTTACAGGAAAACCTAGAGTAACTAACATATTTTTTTACGGTCTACTTCCCAATAGCCGTATTTAGCTTCTCAAGCGTTAATCTCTACGTCAAGAGACATAAAGACTGCGATACAAATAGCTAAAACAGCTTTTGTCACACCAAATGCTGAAACGAACGCCACACCTAACTGTGAGACTAAATAAGTACCCCTCTCCAAGGAAATTATCTACTGATAAGCGATTTGTGAGAATCAGCACTTCACTTAGCAGTTTCTTTAGATTAAAGAGAATTATTCAGTTTTCTCGAGCTACTCAACCTTTTTTGGGCATAAATATGACCTACTCCTTCCAGGTAAGTTAACTCAATAACACCACAGGCGAAACAGATATTCAGTTAACACAAGAAATATTACTTTATCATTAACCCTTCTAGATTGCCTAGTCCTTACCATGTGCCTTTTTTATCTGTAATTATATAATAGTCCAACCTGGATTGTCTTACTATTCATATAATATGAGTAGTCTTGAAAGGAGGCTAATGAATGAAAAAAATAATTATTGACCCTGGACATGGAGGAAATGATCCTGGGGCAACTTACAAAAGTTATGAGGAGAAGCAATTTAATCTTTCAATCGCTTTAAAGGTGAGAGATTACCTGCTCAAAAACTACGAAGTGGATATAGGAATGACAAGAACCAGGGATATAACGGTTTCATTAGAAGAAAGAACCCGATTGGCAAATTCCAAGGATGCCGATTTCTTCCTATCCATTCACAACAATGCTGCTGGGGGAACTGGTTTTGAGAGTTATATTTTTAGCGGTACTGTCCCTCCGGCCACTAAAGCCCATCAGAACATTATTCATGATATGATCTTAGATTCCGTGGAATCAAAATATGGTATTAATGATAGAGGGAAAAAGCGAGCCAATTTTCATGTGCTAAGGGAGACAAAGATGTCTGCATTATTATTAGAGGTTCTATTTCTGGATAATCCTGACGACCTTGAGCATTTAACCGATCCTGAATTTATTCAAGATGTTTCTATAGCCATTGCGGAAGGAGTTAAGGAAGCCTTTGATTTACCGGCTAAAACTGTACCAGGTGTTCTTTATAAGGTCATTGCTGGTTCTTTTAAAAACCGTACCAATGCAGAAAACCGAGTTCAGTACCTAGCGACTCACAACATTGATTCTTTTATCGTGCCTACTACCATATCGGGAGAGCAATATTATAGAGTGCAAGCTGGAGCTTATTCTCAAAGAGAAAATGCAGAACAGCAAGTACAGAAATTGAAGAGCATCGGAATTACAGACGCTTTCATTCTGACAGAAGGCGAAGTGCCTTCCCCACCTCCATCAACCCCGGAAGAACGTTTTACCATCCAAGGAGATATTCATTTAAACCCTTGTCAATTAGAGGAATTTGTAAAAACGATTAATCCGGACGCTCCAGATCTTGGAGCCTACTATATGGAATATGGTGAAATTTATGGAATAAGAGCAGATGTGGCGTATGCGCAGGCTATTCACGAAACGGATTACTTCCGTTTTACAGGTGTAGTAGACGATAAACAAAACAACTTTGCCGGAATTGGAGCCACTGGCCCAGATAATCCAGGAGCAAGTTTCGCTACCCCTGCAGAGGGTGTCCATGCTCATATCCAGCACTTATATGCTTATGCATCCTCAGAACCGATTCCAAATGGATATACTAAAGTCGATCCAAGATTTGACCTAGTCAACAGAGGAAGCGCAACTACTTGGACACAGCTTAACGGAAAATGGGCAGTTCCAGGAAACAATTATGGCCAAAGTATTATAAGTATTTTTAGACGAAATATAAACCATGCTCTTGAACAAATTGATGCACAGCAAGTAGAATTGCAAGAGCTGTTAAACGATTTATAAGTGAATTCATTAACAGGAAAGGCCAGAACTCCTTAGTTCTGGCCTTTCCTGTTAATGAAAGATATTCTGTGAAAGCTATACCAACAATAAAATATCTACTAATGCATAGCTTTCCATTGATTTAACTTTTGGATTGATGTGCTGTCCATTTGGTTTAATTTATTATTAAATTCTTCCTTTGCCGATTGATACAATTCTATATCCAGGCTATTTAATTCAGCTATAGTTTTAATGATGGATTTGGGTACAACATTCTTTTTTGGCCGTTTCCTGTTAGTATTTATTTTATCTACTTTGGAAATATCAAAGTTAAAATGCTCTTTTAATAAAAACAGTGATTCATTATACATATCTGTAAAACCAACAACCGGGAAATAGTTTTTAAGATTTTCTTTAGCCTTCTTTATATCTGAAGGATTACCACCTGATAAATAACGGGTAGCAAGATTTACTGTTCTAAAACGTATACTACGCAAATCTTTTTTAGGATAAGGTTTATCTCCGATATCCTCATTCTTCATGTATTCAACAAATTCCTCGAAATTCATTCTCTTTACTTTTTTATGCAAAGGATCGCGCTCATAATTCTGTATATAGTAAAAGGTTGATAGCACTCGATCAACTGGATCCCTTAGGAATGTAAAGAATTCAAAAGGTTTACTGAGCTCTTCAAAAAATTTCCCATGCCAAACAAGGACATCTTCACTTTGTTTCTCTAATATATTCCATAACGTTTTCCCACCAGTTTTTGGTATATGCAAAAAACACACTAAACGATCTTGTTCAAGGTCATTTTTATTGAAATGAATCACACTAATTCATCCTTCTCTTTGATGTTATTTGGTCAATGTACTGTATTATAAAACGATTTTAAGCAAAAGGTGTGGGTTTATAACATTGTTATGTAACCCCTGCAAGAAAGATAGTACCCATACCCATTTTTATAACAAAAGTATAGAAAATGCATATTGTAGTCATAGTTATCAATATCATGGTGGTGGGCTCTAGATGGAGATCTTTTATGTAACACTTGTTTTAGCAGGAATGTTTACCATATTAATTAAACAGTGGTTCCCACCTGATTTGACTCTCTTTTCTGTATTATCGATCTTTATATTAACAAATGTCATCTCAGTTGAAGAAGCTTTTCAAGGTTTTGCAAATAAAAGTGTAATTACCATAGCCCTTCTTTTTATTATCAGTAATGGATTATTTAATAGTGGTATACTACATTATCTGATTGAAAAAGTATTAAAATACAATGGAAATTTTCCTTTGCTCCTTCTTAAAATGATGATATCAGTTTCAATGTTATCAGCTTTTATCAATAATACTCCTATAGTTTCTACGCTCACCCCACTTGTACGTAATTGGGGATTATCCAACGGGGTTAATCCCTCTAAACTATTAATCCCCTTATCCTATGCAGCAATTTTAGGTGGAACGATCACTTTATATGGCACTTCTACGAATTTAATGGTGCACGGTATGCTGCAGAAAAGCGGACATCCAGGGTTTACGGTTTTAGAATTCTCTTATCTCGGCATTCCTCTTACCCTTGTTGGCCTAGTTTATATGTATTTAATTGGCAGACACCTGCTTCCTCACAGGAATTATAAAAGCAACCTCACACCTATGGAGAAAAGCGATAATTCAGAAAATATACAGACAAATCTCTTTCGAAACAACAAAATATTAGTCTTTGTTTTACTTGTAATGTTCACCCTTGCAGCCTTCCAATTCATCTCCATCATAAAAGCTGCAATTATTGCTGTCCTCATTTTACTGGCTACTAAATCGATAAGTCCTGCAGAAGCACGAAAATCGATTGATTGGAGTGTAATTATCCTTATCTCTTCTGCTATAGGGATAGGGGCAGCTATAGAAAAATCAGGAGTAACCGAAGCGATTTCAATTGCAATATTATATATAAATGACATATTTGGTTTATTAGGAACAGCGATAACAATTTATCTGGTAACAATGGTACTAACTGAAATATCTCATAATATTGCTGCCGCAGCTATGATGTTTCCTTTGGGACATTCGGTTGCGTTAGAAATAGGAATCGACCCCAAAATGTTTGCGATGATAATAGCAATTTCTGCTTCATGCAGTTTCATCACCCCAATTGGATATCAAACAAACCTAATTATTTACGGCCCAGGAGGTTATAGATTTACCGATTATTTAAAGGTCGGATTTTTACTAAGTATTTTTTGTTTAATTTGTACTGTATCACTCACATTTTTAATTTGGAGGTAAGTTTTTTATGAGTGAGCATATCACTTGGAACCAAACCAATGTATCAAAAGAAGAACGAGAGAAAGCTTATGGTCATAAAAGCTTAATTATATGGCTTACTGGATTATCAGGGGCTGGTAAATCTACAATTGCTAACCATGTAGAAAGAGAATTATTTAATCAGGGTATCCATACGTACTTGCTTGATGGAGATAACCTGCGACATGGCATTAATAACAATTTAGAATTTACTCCTAAGGATAGAGCGGAAAACATTCGCCGAATTTCTGAAATTGGAAAATTGTTTGTTGATGCAGGAATGGTTGTCTTCGTCGCCGCAATTTCACCCTATAGAAAAGATAGGGATGAAGCTCGTCAAAGGTTTAAAGATAATACATTTGTTGAAGTATTCGTTAAATGTTCTGTTGAAGAATGTAAGAAAAGGGATCCTAAGGGTCTTTATAAAAAAGCCCTTGAAGGAAAGATAAGTAATTTCACTGGTATTTCACAAGATTATGAAGAACCTTTAGCACCAGAAGTAGTTATCGACACAACTGAAAAATCCATATCAAGCTCTGTGAATCATTTGGTGGATTTTATTCAAGATAGAATTTAAGAAAGAAAGGGTATTATTATGACTATTATAGAACCACATGGACATAAACTGATTTCCAAAGTAGATTATAATTATGATTATAGCTCTATATCAAAAGAAATTGAATTAGATTTAATGGCTCTTTCTGATTTAGAGTTAATCGCTACAGGGGCCTATAGTCCTTTGACAGGGTATATAGGAGAAAAAGATTATAATTCAGTGGTGGAAAAAATGAGATTAGCTAATGGATTGGTATGGAGTATACCTATTACACTGCCAGTTACTGCAGCCCTTTCTTCACGTCTTACAATTGGGGAAAAGATAAAACTGGTATTTGCTGACGAAGTATATGGAATTCTTCAATTAAATGAAAAATATAAACCTGATAAAAAGCTAGAAGCAAAACAAGTATTCAAAACCACTGACCCTGCTCACCCTGGAGTAGCAAAACTCTTTAATCGACCTGACGTTTACTTAGCAGGTCCTATTACATTAGTCAGACCTCCCAGATCCAAAAACTTATTTCCGGATTTTTATTGTAAACCAAAAGAGACAAGGGAAGAATTCATTAAAAGGGGATGGGAAACAATTGTAGCCTTCCAAACAAGAAATCCTATTCATCGTGCACATGAATATATACAAAAGTGTTCATTGGAAGTAGTAGATGGTCTTTTTTTACATCCTCTTGTCGGAGAAACAAAAGCTGACGATATCCCATCTGAGATACGAATGAACAGCTATCAGGTTCTACTCCAAAATTACTATCCAAAAAATCGAGTCCATTTGGGTGTATTCCCGGCTGCTATGCGATATGCAGGACCAAGGGAGGCAATCTTTCATGCCCTTATTCGAAAAAATTACGGATGTTCACATTTTATTGTAGGACGTGACCATGCTGGAGTAGGGGATTATTATGGAACTTATGAAGCACAAGAAATTTTTTCGTTATTCAGCAAAAATGAGCTAGGCATTAAGCCAATATTTTTTGACCATGCTTATTACTGTAAAAAATGCAGCCAAATTACAACAAAAAAAACATGCCCCCATGGAACACAGGATCATATACATTTATCAGGGACAAAAGTAAGGGAAATGCTAAGAAGAGGAGAACTTCCCCCAAAAGAATTTAGTCGATTAGAGGTTATTCAGTCGCTAATCGAAGGGTTGAACACTGAGCGTCCCTAATTTTTACTTTCCAGAATAACTAATGTGGTTAACCACTCTCCTATTGTACTTAAATCCTTATTAATATAAACTTGACTTAAACCCTTGTAATTGGATCAAATTTTTGTTACAGTACAATCAATTAAATATTTTCTTGCTTCAATAAGTTGAAGCGGGATAGAGGTGCGAAAACCATCAGTACACAGTGGGAGGATCATGAGGTCCAGCGAATATTGTGGAAAGGGGAATTCGCCGAAGCGGAGAGAATCTCATGTTCTCGAAGTTGGTTCTGCTATTGAATAAATACAGGACTGTCATATAGGCGACTATATGGAGGGCTATCTTACGCAATGGAACGCATCATTTGACGTTTCTACTGCAACAGCGAACCCTCGTTGTTGTTTTTTTAATGCGATAAATGGGAATGGCTCTATAAAACGCCTCTTATTTAAAATTTTACAAAAGGGTGTGAAATGCTATGAACTTCGGCCAAGTGTTAACCGCAATGGTTACCCCATTTGACCAGAATGGTGAGATCGATTTCAATGCTGCACGTACATTAGTCAATTACTTAATCGCTAACGGTTCGGACGGTTTAGTGGTAGCAGGAACTACAGGGGAATCCCCTACGTTGACCGACGCAGAAAAGCTTGAGTTGTTCCGTTTCGTCGCTCAAGTTGCAGACGGAAGAGCAGCCGTAATTGCAGGAACCGGTTCGAATAATACACGAGCATCAATCGAGTTGACAAGACAGGCTGAACAGACCGGCGTCGATGCGATTATGCTTACAACGCCATATTACAATAAGCCTTCCCAGGAAGGGTTGTTCCAGCATTATAAAGCAGTAGCGGAAGCCACCTCCCTGCCAGTGATGCTGTACAATATTCCAGGACGAAGCGCTGCTAAAATCGCACCGGAAACAATTATCCGCTTGTCTGAACTCGACAATATCGTTTCTGTAAAAGAAGCGAGTGGAGATCTGGATGCGATGACAGAAATCATCACGAAAACTCCTGAGGATTTCACTTTGTATAGTGGTGACGATGGATTGACCCTTCCGGTACTGGCAATCGGCGGCACCGGGATTGTATCTGTATCCGCTCATATCCTCGGAAATGAAATGCAGGAAATGGTCAACAGCTACAATTACGGTGATGTAAAACGCGCAGCAGCCATTCACCAGGAAATCCTTCCAGTGATGAATGCGATGTTTGCACAGCCAAGTCCATCCCCGGTAAAAGCAGCCTTAAATCTGATGGGCATCCCTGTTGGTGATGTGCGCCTGCCGATGGTTCCGCTGAACAGCGAAGAATTAAATGCATTGAAACAAAACCTGCCAGCTTATAAATTTACAGCTGCTGGTTGAGGAAAATAAAAAGCGATGGAAACCTCCCACGGTTCCATCGCTTTTTGTATTTATGTAGAAAGGATGTGTTTATCTATTTGCTTCGATGTGAAAATACACAACACTCCTAATAAAAGGATGCTGCAAGCGATCAACATCCCTCCCGCAGCAAAGGATACCACCAAAAAATATGCTCCCACACCGGCGGTGAACCAGCCCAGGACCAATAGTAAACTAGCCAGCATTTCTAATAACACTCGCACCAGTAACCACTTCTTCCATTCATTTTCACTAAGCAACCATAAATAAAGATAAGGTAACAATAAGGAGTATTCCTAACAACTGTACGATAACCCCGATGATACTGCATACCATCCCTGTAGTAGCAAACCCTTTGCCATCTTCATTTCTCTCTTCCATTTCACGAAGTGCTTTCCTTGAAACAAATATGCCGACCAAACCAAGAACCAATCCGATTACTGGAGTCATGATAGCAAGGATTCCTAATATTAAGGCCACTACCGCATGACTATTTGTTTTCGTTTTTTCACCCATGTCCTTATCCCCTTTGGTCTTCCTTTTTTTCGAAGTTATATCATAATAACGTTATTCAAAAGGAAAAATAGATATACACCTTTTTCTCTGACAGCGGGGAAATCAGGAGGGCCCCTTGGAGTATCGGGATTGCATTCTTACTCACTACCTGTCAGACTGGGGAAAGTCAAACATTACGAATATAAAGAAGGCGACGGTGAAAATTTGATTGAAGTAAGAACATCTACTATATCTGATGATGCACTTGATAAAGGCGTATTCGCCACACAAGATATTGCGGAAGGGGAACTAATCCACCAGGCACCAGTGCTTCCCTATCCTAATGAAGAACATGAACATATTGAGAAAACATACCTGGCGGACTATGCTTTCGAGTATGGTAAAAACCACACAGCATTTCTGTTAGGCTACGGGATGATGTTTAATCATTCCTACAAACCGAACGCAGTTTACGAAATTAATTTTGATAACGACTCGTTCGATTTCTATGCTTTCAGAGATATAAAAGCAGGTGAAGAAATCTTCATCAACTATAACGGAGAAGCTGATAACGATTCCCCGCTATGGTTTAATGAAGATGACGAAGAAAACGAAGAGTAAAATTTACACCCGGCTTTCTGGGTGTATTTTTTTTGTGAATTATTGAAGCTTTTCACATAGCTCATTCGTATATATACAATAAGCTCAAAAACAAAAAGGAGGTGTTGAGAATGTTTCCTCGTATCTTTCATAAAGCTAACCGGCCAACAAAAATAGCCCTTTTAGCAGGATCGATTATTTTGCTGATCGGTGGCCTGGTGAAACTTTTTCTATAACCCTTGGATTCTGTTTGCATTTATGTAATTTCCGCTCCCCATTGCTGCACCATCTGCAAATACTCTTTCCATACCTTTCTTTCATCCGAAAAGCGAGGAACTCAGCTTCGTAACAGGTTGACCATTTACTGACTATTTATATTGAAAAAACCACATCAGCAAAAGGACGGTAATGGTAAGGAGGTCACCTATTATTACCTTCCATTTTTGCCTTTCATAAATATGTTTAATTAAAAAAGGAACATAAGCTAATGCAAGAACCTGCAGAAAATGTAGATCAAGGAAGTACGGAACCAGGAAGATTATTGCCACAGATTGAATGTTAGCCCATGTAATCTCAGGGGTACTCGCATAAGGATCATCAAGAATCGGGTGTTTCTCTTCTTGGATAATGATCCCCCCTTTCTTCAGACTAGAACTACGGTGAGATGATTTCCACGACAGAGAAAATCTAATGTTTCCTACCATCCTTCCCGTCTGGTAACTTTAGACTATCTCCTAACTACCAATTATTTCAAAATAAGGGAAGAAACTCAATATTCAATTTTATATTGAACAACAGAAAATTGCTCGACATTCCAGCAATAAATAGAAAGAAAGTCGCCTCGCTTACTTTTATGCTGATAAGTGAGGTGATTACTTTGTATAAGACAATCTTGGAAAATAAAAATATTCGATATTATTTATTAGCTGGAGGCATATCCCGTCTGGGTGACATCCTATCTGGAATGGCTTTCTTGTTCTTAACCTATGACCTGACTGGCTCCAGCCTCCATACAACAGGGATGGCGATGGCTGAATCTTTCCCCTATTTACTATTCGGTTTGATTGGGGGAGTTATGGCAGATTGGCTGCCAAAAAAGAAATGGTTAATCTACTTGGATATTGCCCGCATTCCGTTAATTTCGTCCATTGTTTTGCTATACTACTTTGACATGCTTACCTATATTTACTTGCTTATTGTAAGTTTTCTCATCCAGAGCATCGGCTGTTTCTTCAACCCGGCTCATCGCTCTATTTTACCTGCCATAACCAGAGAACGAGAACGGACGGCTGCAAATAGCATAAATGACACACTGACACGAGGTGTGACTGTGATCAGTCCTGTTTTATCCGTATGGCTATTAAACTCCTTTGGCGCAGTACACTTTTTTACCGTGGATGCTTTCACCTATGCCATCAGTGCCCTTTTTATATACCAGGTCGATTTAAAGGAACCAAAAAACACTGCCACCAAATCAATCAAGGCCGTGTATGTTACAATTGCAGAATTTATTGAATGGGTAAAAGCACACCGTACGATCCGGCAGTTATTTCTATTCACTTTTATCACTGTCTTTTTCAATACATGGGTGTGGCAAGTAGGAATGTTGCTTGCATTGACCGAAATGAGTTCACAAAGCGAGGAACTCTACAGCATGTTGCAAGGGGTATTTGGCGGAGTAGTCATCATCACAAACCTCCTTTTGCCTTACTTTATTAAAAAAATGACGTTACGTCACTACTTGATCGGGGCGTTGATATGGGGGACGGGGATTTTATATTATGGTCTTCTGTATGACATTCCACATTTCTTTATCGGAGCTGCAATCGTAGGGGTAGGACTTCCAATTGCAGGGCTGGCACGTGTTTATCTATTGCAGACATTGGTTCCCGAGGAAAAATTGGGCCGGGCCTTCAGCTCTAATGCTGTGCTCTTGTACTTTTCCAACACGATATCCTTAGGGCTGTATGGTCTCTTAGTTTTAATTATTCCAATAAAAGTCCTAATGATCTCCAGTGGCTTATTCATTATTATTAGTAGTACAGGGGCGTTACTTTTTAAGCCCATTAAAGCTTCGAAATTCACCCGGCGTTTTACGGTACACTTTCTTAAATAGCTGGTTGTAGGAAGAAATACTTTTAAAACCGTGCTGAAGAGCAATGGAAAGAATCGATTCATTGGTATTCAAAAGGAAATGCTGACTGCGAAACAACCGATATAATTGCAGCCAGGAATAGGGAGAGACCCCAAGCTCTGACTTAAACATGTGTGCAAATTGATACTTATTCATTCTCGCTACCATTGCCATTTGATCTAAAGTCCAGTCTTCCCTATAACTTTCACGGAGGGCAGTTAGCACCAGGTTAATATTTGCTTCACACTTGAGCGCAGGAAACGTATTCATATGGGATCCTGGCCCAAATTGAAGCATCAGAATGGAGAGTTGTGTCAGACTATTATCTAGAAAAAACTGACCAGAAGTCGAGCCTGAGGGCTCATGAATAGAAAGAAAGTCACGAATAAATGACACCCACTGGCGAACCTGAGGATGCTTATAAGAAATCAAAGCAAACTCAGGTTCCGCTTGTTGAATCCCCATCCGTTCGGCTGCCTCCCTGAGCAATGATGGCTGGATTTCCACAAGGAACTTTTCCTGAGTGACGCTCAGTTGTTTATGATCTACCTCTGGATTGAAAATGAAGAACTCGTCCTTCTCGATGGACAGATCGCCACTGTGTGTCTGATACGCCCCTTTTCCAAAATAGGAGAATATCAATTTATAACAAGTGTCACTTCTCCAGGTCCGCTCTTCCAGGCGATCCCTGCGCATGAGTAATAACCCATTCTCGTTATCCAATATCATAGATAATCCCCCAATATGTAATCATTGATTGCGCTTGCTGAAAATATTATTCTCTTACATTGCGTAATTATGAATTTATAGCTAATTTGTTATCTTTGTTTATACAGACTTTCCTATTGTTTTGAAGTGTTATTTCTATAGGAAAAACCGCAGATTCTTTATCCGAGAATATCCACTTCCTCCCTGGCTGTACTAATAAAAGAAAGACTCCTAATGCTCTATCTCCCATAAAATTAAGGGAGGTGGAACTTATGGGCTCGTTGTCTCGTTCCTTAACCCCAATATCCCTTAGCTCTCCCCCGGCAGTTATCGCATCGTCTACTGTTACACTCATTTCACTGATGTTCACAATACTTGCTGCCGAAAAAGGTTCTACCCTTTCTAGTGATGTAGACCTTGAAATGAACTCCACTATATTTCCAGCAGGATCATAGAAATAAAATGCATGGGCATCCATGTGAGAAAAATATACGTCATCTTCTCCATCTTCCGCATTCAAACGAACCTTATCTTTCGTCCATGCTTTTGCTTCGGTAAATTTGTTAGAAGGTATATTAAAAGCAAAATGATAATAAGGATTGCCTTCAACGTTTTCTGATGTAAACTCTAATTCACTGTCACCGACCGCAATACGAAAACGGTTATAATCCTCTTGCAATAAAAGAAAACCAAGCCTGCTGACATAGAAATCTTTCATTTCTTTCAGCTTTGTTGTATGTAACACCACTTTCCTAATATTCAATGCTTAACCCTCCCTCTCCTTACCTTCATGTTCTTGCAGCGGCACTTCTTTATTGATAGATAAATAGTAGGCATGCAGCTTATCATATATTTCCGAATTTCCATTAACCACCTTATATAAGGGACCGGCAATACCTTTGTCAAAATTGACGAACAAACCTGAACCATCAGCAGTTAATTCAAGCATTAAAGAACCTTCCGAGTTTTTACTGTGTTTCATAAAAGTAATAAGCGATTTTCCGTCGTTTCTTAAATTATTCAACTTTTTATATACATCACTGCTCTGTTCTTTCTTTACCGCTTGTAATTCAAGCCCATTGATTATATTTTTGAACTTTTTAATTTTATCTTCCTCTGTAGTTTTTGCCTGCTCATTCATATTGTAATGAAAGTCATTAATATTCATTTCAAGGAAAGATACAGGCCTCTCTTTATCTAACAGGTCTGCCATCGTAGTCATTTCTAACTCTTTATTCTGACATCCTGCTATAAAGATAAAAAATAAGACCAAACATACTAGCCGCTTCATACCAAACCTCTTTCTTTACCATGACACTACATTGTTTCCCAGCCACCATAAAACCCATGAAATCGCCACGGTTGATAAGAATATCTCAATCAGCGTCACCTTATAGTTGCTCCGGTTATCAGAAACATCCCATTCGATATAAGCCCTAAACCCTAACTCAGTCATATTAATGACAAACGGGACGACAAAAAGTGTATACTGAGTCGGATATAAGATGACTAAAATAATAAGTGCTATAAATCCAACTACACGAATCCCAATAGCCCCTTTTTTGTGAAACGGGTTCAGATAACTATTAGAAAACCATGGTTGTTTATCCGCCATCATGATACGGCGAAGAAAACTCGGTATAATGATTACCATAAAAATAACCAATGCCATGACATTTAGGAAATCCAGCCAAAAACCAGGTGGAGAGCCGTAATTTTCCATATCCATCAACTCCATCCCTACCAATTATTTCAAAAACAGAAAATTAAAACAATACATTATTCCTATAAAAAAGCCCTGCTAGTCAAACGCAGCGCTCGATAAAGTCATTTTTATTTATTTTCTAAAATCATCCGTTCTGTTTCTCCATCCCATTCAATCGTTACACTTATCTTATGATCTTCCCTGGTGATCGCGCAGCCAGAACAACTGGATCCCGCAGAATCCAGGACCCCATTTTTCAAATGATCATTACCAGCTGTCCCCCCAGATGGACTGTCCATCTTATATGCAATCTTTTCCGGAGGCTCCCCTTCACCGATATACCTTATTTTAAAGCTGGTCGATTCGCTGTCATCTCCTCTAATGTCCGCCTGGTATTTGACTTCCCATTTTTCACTTTTCCCGTGAAATTCTAGTGTTTTATGGCCAAAACAGCCAGCCATCACTACTATCATAAAGCATAGAATCATCCAGAGCTTTACTTTCATCATTCACCTCCTTAAAATCTAAAAACTTAGATATGCTATATTATGCAATAGGCTTTCAATTAATAGTTCTTCCTGCGATTGATTTTTTTCAAAAACAGCCGTTGATACCCTCTGACATGCGCTTCCCTCAACAGATATTCCTCGCCATCAACCAGGAACGTGCGATAATCGATATATTCTACTTCCCTGCCCTGTGCCAGTAATTCTTCCGTTATGGCACAGACCTGGTCTTTTAAGTGAATATAATAGTTATCAAAATCAAACGTAATATTACCTTTCCGTTCCCCCATCAACCTGCTCACTCCGATCAATAAGAAGAGGAAGAAACCAATCCATAATAAGCTTGTCATCCGTGTCCCTCCAACTTTCTGCGTTTACTATCTATACGAACTACTCAAGAAAAAGCTTTCAATAATGGTACTCGAATGGAAAAACCAAAAAAACAGGCTCCGTAAAACACGGAGCCTGTCTGTTAGGAAGAAGTCACATCTACTTCTTTTCTTTTTTCTAGCGGTGTCCGGGTGAACTTCGGAAACCGGAATAGGATGGCTAGAATCCCTGACAACGCAAGAAGCATCGGGTAAAAGCTGTAAGGGACGATTTCCACCGGAGAAATCTTGGCTACTCCAGCAGCTGCCAGTATCTGTGCGCCATAAGGAATCAGACCCTGAACAGCACTGGAAAAGATATCAAGAAGACTGGCTGATCTACGGTTGTCGATAGCGAATCGCTCTGAAATCTGCTTTGCCAGCGGACCAGCTGTAATGATTGAAATCGTATTGTTGGCTGTGGCCAGATTGACCGCTGTGACTAGTCCGGCAATTCCTGATTCTCCGCCTTTATTGCTATCAATCCGTTTTGTTATACTTTCCAACAAGTACTCAATCCCACCATTCCGGCGAATTAGTTCTACTAATCCACCAAGCAGGATGACGAGCATCGTCAGTTCCTGCATGCCTGTGAAGCCTTCACTGATTAGCGTAACAAAATCCATCAGGGCAAACTCTCCAAAAGCAAGCCCGACAATCCCGGCAAAAATAATTCCGCCGATCAGTACAAAGATGACATTGATCCCAGCTATCGCAAAACCAAGCACAGCAAGGTACGGCAATACTTTTATAAGGTTAAATGGATGGCTTTCCTCTAAAGATCCTGCAGTGTCAGAACTCAACACACCGAAAATCACTGCTGTTAGGACAGCCGCCGGAAGGACGATGAATAAGTTTGCTTTAAACTTGTCCTTCATCTTAGTACCTTGTGTGCGAACAGCGGCAATCGTCGTATCAGAAATGATCGACAGGTTGTCTCCGAACATCGCGCCGCTGATCACCGCGCCCATTACGAGAGCGACCGGGATTCCGGTCTGCTCAGCAACTCCAAGGGCAATCGGCGCCAGGGCAACGATTGTTCCGACCGAAGTCCCCATGGAAATCGAGATGAAACAGCCAATGACGAACAGGCCGACCACAAGCAAACTCTGTGGAAGGAATGTCAATCCGAGATTGACCGTCGACTCAACCGCTCCCATTCCTTCTGCGACAGAGGCGAACGCTCCTGCTAACAAGAAAATGATCACCATCAGGATGATATTCGGGTGCCCGCCTCCTTCCGCCAGCTGCATCACTTTCGTTTGAAAACTCTCTTTTCGATTCATAAATAATGCAGCAAAAATAGCTACGAAAACAGCGACAAGGACGGGCATCTTGTAAAAGTCCCCCGTGACAACCCCTGAGCCTATGAATAGTAGGATGAATATTCCAAAGGGAATCAGCGCCAGCGGATTCCCCGTTATTTTTTTATCCTGCATGTATTTCCCTCCAATTACTTACATTATGTCCATTCTAGGTGGATTTTTGTCATAAGAACAAAAGCGCAAGCGCCTTGCTCACCCCCGACAAGCTTAAGACAAGCCTCGGCGTGACGTTCTTTGTCACAGAGAGGATTGACTTAAGACCTCGAGGGGGTAGGCGCTGGAGCTGGATGACACCCACTACCGAAAGTTATCCACAAAAAGAAATTTTTATATTTTCCTAGCCAATAAAAAAACCTCTTGCAGACGCAAGAAGGCTTCAGTTGACTTTCCTTCTTATCTGCCAAGTTCAATGACTTGCTGGAATTAGCACCTTCCCATTAGGGGGGGTTGCTGAAGCTTCAACGGACCAGTTCCTCTGCTTCTCTTGATAAGATAACTATGAAATTAGATTTTTTCTAAGGACTGTTATTCACAGTACAATAGAAGGCAACTGTATGCAAGCAGTTAATTTTTCCATCTCGTAAAGGACCACAGAAAGAAAAACAGAACTATACCAATTTTAAGAACGAGAGCGATAATAGTACCATGATAATACATGAGGGGAGGGCAACTAACAGTGTGACAGCCTGCAGGGATGTCAATCCTCCTATAATCAACAAAGCCATCGGAGGGAGTGCAAGGGCAAAAGCCCAAAACAAACGGTTTAACCGGATCGGTTCCCCCTCGATTCTTCGCTGGGTTACAGCAGCCAGCATATAAGAAGAGGTATCATAGGTGGTCGCTACAAAGATTACAGCCAGGATCAAAAATAAAACCAGGGTGAAATCGCCGAAGGGCAGCGAGTGAATGATAGAAATGACCGCTTCATTTGAATGACCTTGCTTGATCATAGTAGCTACATCCAATTGAGTCGTGTTCTGAAGATAAAGGCCATAGTTTCCAAGTACAAAGAAAAACAGCCAGCATCCGACGGGACCAAAAATAATCGTCCCCAATATCATTTCCTTGATCGTTCTACCTCTGGATATTTTAGCAATAAACAAACCGATAAAAGGAGCATAGACAATCCACCAGGCCCAGTAGAAGATTGTCCATTTTTCCGGAAAACCTGACTGCGCAATCGGATCCATCCACGTATTCAAGCGGAAGAAATTATTCAGTACAAGCCCGACACTATTAGTCGAAATCTCTAAAATGAAAAAAGTCGGTCCAAGTATGGTGACAAACAAGAGTAAAAAGAAAACTAAATAGACATTTATATTGCTTAGCCGTTTCACCCCTTTTTCCATTCCAGCAAACACACTGACCGCAAACACAACCGTACAGAGGAGGAGCAGGAAAATATCCAGGAAATAGGTATGCTGTATTCCTGTAAGTCGCTTTACCCCTTCAGCCATCATCGGTATACTGATGCCGAGGGTTGTCCCTGACGCACCCAGCAAACCAATCATAAAAAACATATCAATCAACTTTCCTACGAAACCATCGGTATGATGATTCAGCACAGGGCGGCAAGCCTCGCTGATTTTAAGAATCGGCACCTTCTTCACATGATACAGATAAGCAATCGGCAATGCAGGCAGACAATAAATCGCCCACGCTGTCGGCCCATAGTGGAATAATCCGTAAGCCGCACTCCACTCCACTGCAAACGGAGTACCAGGAATGAGGCCCAGCGGAGGCTCGAGATAATAATACCCCCACTCAATCGCTCCCCAATACATAATTCCCGACCCAATACCCGCGCAAAAAATCATCGAAATCCAACTGAATGTAGAAAACTCCGGAGACTCGTCCTTTTTACCAAGCCTGATTTGCCCGTGCTTGCTAAAAGCTGCCCATATTAAAAAAATCAAAGAAGAAAAACCGATCCATAAATACAGGACTCCTGTCACATCCGTTAATTGCACATGCATCTGTTCCAGCCAGGTATGTGTAACATTCGGGTAGAAAAAAACAATGCTGCAGAGTATTAACAAGGAGATAAACGCTACAAGAAAGAACGGCCAATCGATCAATGACTTTTTCAAACGCACACCCCTTACCTTTCAGTCTTCTAAGTTATATGTATGTGAGGAGAACCATGGAGAATTCTAGTTATTTTAGTGGGTATGCCGGAATAACAAATTAATTACCATTCACCAATATCAAAGAAAGCTACAAACTTTAACAATATATCTGAAAAGCTCCTTTTTTTCATCAAAGGAAATTGCAAAGACAATAGCGAATTCACTATATAACATAATTTGATATGTGATGCTCTATGAAAACTTGACGAAAGAAGGTGTTAACGATCGATTACGAACGGACTTACTCCCTGGCTGACATTGCCAAAAAGATGAACCGGCCGCGTCCCACCTTACAATCCTGGAAAGAGCAGTTTTCGGAATTCTTACCGTCTGTGGGAAGTGGAAGAAGTATGCGTTACGAAGAAGAAGCGCTCGAAATTTTCATGACAATTGAAAAGCTGAAAGGAATAGGAGAACCGAAAGAAAAAATACGGGATGTATTGCGAAGTTCTATAACGCTGAACACTAAGGATGATCCAAATGAACTCCTATCGGAGCCAGTTGTCAACAAAATGCAGGATGGTTATGAAGCATTCCTTCAAGAGATAAAAGCACAGAACGACTTACTTCGGGAACAGAATGATACCTTTCATCGACAGAATCAGGAACGCAAGAAAGAATTCGAAGAACTGAAAGAACAATTTGAGCGGATCCATCAAACAAGTAAGGCTTCTCATGAAGCAGTGATTACCAACATTAGCAGGAGAGATGAACTATTAATGAAAACGCTGAAAGAAATGATGGAACAAAAAAAGAAAGAAAGCTTTTGGTCGCGCTTATTCAACAGTAAAAAAATTATTAGAGAGCAGGTGAATCACTAATGGCTGAAGTAACTAATTGAACCCAACCGCTAAAATTTGCGGTTGGGTTCTTATTTGTAGACATCATGAATTATTGAACGCCTGGCCGATCTCTTTTTCCGCCTGGCTCTCGTTGAAAGACTCGATTTTCTTATGTTCATCCACTGAGTCTCCAGAAAGTCTATCCTCGGCATCAAATGGCTGATTGGACTTTACCGTATTTTGCATGCCTATTCCCCCTGTGCCATTTGCTTCCGTAGGGATATTAAATCTCTCTTTCGGCTGCTTTTTCATATTTATCACCTCAACTTTAGCTTTCACTAAGCTCCATTTTTCATGCCTCTAAAGAAAATGAACGTAAAATGGATGATATTTCCTCACCTATATTTAATAGGAGTTTGTTATAGTGGGGCTGGAATTTAATTCGGAGGTTTTGAATGAAGTAGTAGAAATACAAAAAGAAGTGAATAGTTTACATGACAGGTGTGTGTAATGTTGAAATCCATCGTAGAACAGCTTCGAAAAAATAATAAGGTATATTTAATTACTCTTATCAGCGTAATGATATTGATGATTGGTTCGGCAGCATTGACAAGCATTTCTTTGATATGGGGACAGCGCCTCATCCTTTTTTTCCTTAGTGTTATGCTATATCTCATGGTCTTTCTTGGCGTTAATCCCATTTTTAAAGGAATAATCTTTACGTTGATTCCTATCGCGTTAGGGGAAATTTTTACTGAATTACTTGAATTCGTTCCTGAGGAGTTTTATCAGAAATGGCTTGAAGCAGATACTGTAAGAGGTGGGAGCCCTGCCAGCCTCAGTTTCATCCTTTTTATTGTCCTTGTCGTCAAACTCTCTAAAGTAAAGCCTTATTTCCAACAGTTAGAAGAACAAGCAGCTAAGCATAAAAACAAAAGATGAGCCTGGCAATCCAGACTCATCTATTTTTTAATACCCTATGGCACTTTTTTCTTCACGCTTTTCATCTTCCCATGCTTCGGCATCCTCGATACCTAAATCAGAAGGATTGAATACCGGGTCTTTTCCTTTTTTTCGTTGCATTTCGTAATCTTTCAGTACCTTATATGCAACTTTTCCTAACAACCCGATAGCAATTAAGTTGATGACTGTCATAATTGCCATGAATAAGTCTGCCATTTTCCATACTAGGCTTAAACTTGAAACAGAACCAACCATCACAAACGCCATTGTTGCGATACGGAAGACAAATAATGCTATTTTGCTTTCTTTGATGAATTCGATATTTGTTTCTCCATAGTAATAAGAACCGATGATGGAGCTGAATGCAAACAAAAAGATCGCTACGGAAATGAATACTCCAGCCCATCCCCCGATGTGAGAGTTAAGCGAGTTTTGGAGCAGTTCAATCCCGGAAACGTCACCTGTTTTAAATACAGGAGCAAGCAGAATGATGAATGCTGTAGCAGAACATACAAAAATCGTATCGACAAATACTCCCAGCGATTGAATAAGCCCTTGTTTTGCCGGATGGGACGTAGTAGAAGTTGCCGCCGCATTCGGGGCACTACCCATACCAGCTTCGTTGGAGAACAACCCCCGTTTGACACCATTCATGATAGCTGCACCGATTGCACCACCGACAGCTTGTTCAAAACCGAACGCATGGCCGACAATCAAGCCGATGACAGAAGGTAGTTCAGAAATATTGGTAATCAGCACTACTGTAGCAATTAAAAGATATAGTAATGCCATTACCGGAACAATTACACTGGACAGATTCGCAATCCGATGTACTCCTCCGAAAATGACCAGCCCTGTTATAGCTGTAATGAGTACTCCCATTGCTACCCTGTTCATCCCAAAGGAGTTTTCGAACGCCAGGGCGATTGTATTACTTTGTACTGAATTAAAGATTAACCCGAATGTAAATGCAATTAATACAGCAAAAACAATTCCTAACCACCGAGCCTTAAGCCCTTTTTCGATATAATAAGCCGGACCTCCTCGGAACGCTTTTGAGTCCCTGATTTTATATACTTGAGCTAACGTACTTTCAATAAAAGCGGTAGCTCCGCCAAGGAGTGCCACTATCCACATCCAAAAAACCGCACCAGGACCGCCTAGACCAATAGCCACCGCAACCCCCGCCAGGTTGCCTGTCCCAATACGGGTTGCCGCACCAACACAAAAGGACTTGAACGGTGAAATGTTTTTCTGTCCGTCATTGAACTGCGGCTTCTCTGCGAGGACACGAATCATTTCACCGATGAACCTGAATTGGACAAACCGCGACACAACGGTGAAGTAAACCCCTATACCCAGCAGACCGGCAATTAAGACGTATCCCCACAATATACCGTTTAACGAATCAATAATCCCTGATAAAAGTTCTTCCATAATTAGTCGTCTCTCCTTAATTGTTTTTTTATTTTTCTGAAAAATTAAAATTAATTACGTTTGCTATTATACATTTGTTAACTAACCTTCCAACAAAGTTAACCATTTTATAATGAATTTAATAACTAATCGTAACGTTTATTACTTCCCTGTTAATTTTACGGTTTTTATTGGAGTTATAGGAAAATCAGGGAAAACATCGTTTCAAGCAAAAGAAAAAAGAGCTTGGATACCAAGCTCTCAGGCTGCCGAGAAAGTCTCTCCAGCTTCTATTCTTTTTCCGATATTTAATAGATCTCCACATTAAATAAGCTTGCAGAAAAACCAAGGGGTTTTTCTGCAAGCTGAGTGCTTTGATACCAGGCGCTTTATATGAGATTACTTCTCGAGGATTATTTTATTTTATAGACTCTTGCTTCATAAGGCTTGAATGTTGCAGACATTAAACCTTCCTCTGGATCAATGTTATAGTTGCTGATCAAAAGCTCTGCCTCTTGGTCCTGTAGATCTTCCGGCAGTTCCAAAACAGTCTCTTCTTCAAAAAGATTCGTGAAAACAAGGATCTTTTCATCTTCTAAAGTACGAGAATAGGCATAAATACTATCGTGCTCTTCCAATACAAGGTCATAGCTGCCATATATAAGAACGTCACTGCCTTTTCTCAAATCAATCAGCTGCTTATAGTAATGATAGATAGAGTTTGGATCCTCCATCCCTTTTTGCACATTGATTTCCGTGTAGTTCGGGTTCAGCTTCAGCCATGGTTTCCCTGTTGTAAAACCACCATTCTCGGTATCATCCCATTGCATCGGCGTCCGGGAATTGTCTCGGCCATTTTTCCAGATGACTTCCATGATTTCTTCATGGGACTTGCCGGCCTCCAATTCGCTGTAGTACATATTCTTAATGGCGACGTCATCATAGTCATTAATAGAGTCAAACTTTGCATTGGTCATTCCGATTTCCTGCCCCTGATAGATGAACGGCGTCCCTTGCATTAAAAAATACAGCGTCGCCAGACTTTTTGCCGACTTATTTAAATATTCCTTGTCGTTCCCCCAGGTAGAAACCGATCTTGGCTGGTCGTGGTTTTCCAGGAATAAGGCGTTCCAACCTCTTCCTTCCAGCCCCTTCTGCCACTTGGTCAATGTCTTTTTTAAAGCGTGAATATCGAGTTTGCCATCTGTGCTTTTGCCCCAAAGGTCCAAATGCTCGAATTGAAAAATCATATTAAACTTGCCATTTTCTTCGCCGACCCATTCTTCAGCCTGCTCGACTTTGACACCATTTGCTTCTCCAACGGTCATGATGTCGTAATTGTCGAACGTCTTTTCTTTCAATTCCTCCAGGAAAACCTGAATGCCTTCTCGGTTCATATGACCTTCAAAGGAAGGGACATACTTCTTGTTTTCTGGATTGGGCAAATCCGGAAAACCCGGGATTTTTTTAATATGGGAAATCGCATCAATACGGAATCCATCAATGCCCTTGTCTAGCCACCAATTAACCATTTCATAAAGGTTTTCGCGGACTTCCGGGTTCTCCCAATTCAAATCCGGCTGTTTTCGGGAAAACACATGCATATAATACTCTTTTGTCTTCGGATCAAATTCCCATGCTGACCCGCCAAAAATAGATTCCCAGTTGTTCGGCTCCTTGCCATCTTTCCCAGGATGCCAAATGTAATAATCACGGTATGGGTTATCTTTGGAAGATCGGGATTCGATAAACCACGGATGTTCATCGGAGGTATGGTTGATGACGAGATCCATGATCAGTCGCATGCCGCGCTTATGCACTTCCTTCAACAGCTGATCAAAATCAGCCATCTTCCCGAATTCCTCCATGATGCCTTTATAATCACTGATATCATAACCATTGTCATCATTCGGAGAGCTGTAGATCGGGCAAATCCAAATCACGTCAATACCAAGTTCCTTCAGATAGTCCAGCTTGGATATGACACCTTGTATATCACCGATTCCATCCCCGTTCGAATCCATGAAACTGCGAGGATAAATTTGATATGCTACTGCTTCTTTCCACCATTTCCTGCTCATAATAGCCTGCTCCTAACCTGTTGTCGTTTTAATATATAGTTTATGTGCAATCGATTGCACAAATAGACAAAAAAATAACAAGGCCAAAAAGCGACCTTTACTGATTCTCTGTATTTATCGTATAATTGCTGCTATCTATTGTCAAGCGGTAATTGAAATCGATTACAACTCCCTTGCTGTGCTGTTTATACTATACTTGTATATCTCCATTTTTCTGGTATTATATAGAAGATTAATCTTAGCATCTTCTTCAGATAGAAGTCATAATTAAAGGAGTAATTTTGATGGAGAAGGAATTCAAATATATCGGTGAAAAGATCGTAGACAATCGCTATGAGCTGACAGAAACCTTCAACGAAGAAGTCATGAAAGTTTATCCAGAGAATTTCGCTGAAACAGGTATGCCAGAAGCGGAATACTATAAAATACGAGCTGATTTATTCAAGTCATTTGGTGAAGTTCTATATAAAGATGAAAAAGAAGTTCAGCAACAGGTGTATGATTGGGCAGAACTAGCCGCTAAGCGAACCATCGAATATGATGTATCACTGACGCAAGCGCTCCGGGTCATTTCTTTTTTTCAGCCTACCATCTGGGATTTTTTTCAGGAAGAATTAGACCAGCAGCATATCAGTCCAAGAACGGTCATTGAAATCTCTAAAAAAATTGACCGGCTCGTCGATATCGTAACACGCGTATACGGCAGAGTGCATGAGGAACACCAACAGATGATTGCCGATACTGCTCATAGCGCACTGGAAGAACTGTCAGTTCCTATGGTACCGATTGCTGAAGGCCTTGCCGTTATCCCCCTTGTCGGAGCGATCGATACTCACCGGGCAGCTTTAATCAATGAAATCGCCCTGACAGAGGCCAATCGTCTTGGTCTCGAGGAAGTGATTTTCGATATTTCCGGTGTTCCGGTGTTAGACACCATGGTGAGCAATGAACTATTCACCATCATCAATTCATTGAATCTATTGGGAATCGAAACACGAATAAGCGGTATTCGTCCCCAGATAGCTCAAACCATCACCTCGTTTGGAATTAACTTCAAAGGGATCAAGACATTCGCAAGCCTTCACCAGGCATTGGAAGACTGCGGGATAAAAAAAGTAGAAGTAGACTCTCACTTAAAATAATTGTAGAAGTCCTGATTTAAGGACTTCTTTTTTTTGCTCTTAAAGATACCCCGTCAGCCATTTTTGAATTTTTCTATGTGAAGTGTAATAATATTCAAGGGCTACAAGACTTACAAAGGAGAGATTATTTTGGAAATCACAAACAACCCTGCCCTGCTCTGGTTTGTAGGAGCATATGGGGTAATTATGATCCTGATGGGGATTTACTTTTCACGTAAAATCTCCAACAGCGAAGACTTCATCTTAGCTGGTAAAGGACTGGGAACCATTGTTTTAACCGGAACCTTGCTCGCTACCTGGACAGGAAGCGGAAGCATCTCAGGCGGCGAAACATCCATGGCGTTCAGTTATGGAATTATTCCAGCACTGCTTATGATGGTTCCAACGCTTGTAGGTATTGCTATTTTATATTTAATTGCTCCAAAAATACGAGCGTTCGGTAAGTATACTGTTTCTGGAATTTTAGAAGAAAAATACGGACAAACGGCACGTATGATCGCCAGCATTATCATTATTCTGGCATTTGTAGGAATTGTATCTTATCAAATGACCGGACTAGGCTTTATATTAAACTTAACCACAGGAATATCTGTTGAGACAGGAACGATTATCGGGGCAGTAATGATTATTTTTCTTGCTACAATTGGAGGATTACGTTCGGTTGCCCCGACAGACGCATTAAGTGCCTTTCTCGCTATTGCGGCTCTATTCATTACACTTCCAACTATCATCGTAATTGCAGGAGGCTGGGATACCATAACTTCCAATGTTCCTGCCGAGCACTTGACTGCTACGAGCACCCTCAGTAATGTGCAGCTACTAGGTTTCTTGTTACCTTCGCTCTTCTTATTATTAGGTGATCAAAACATGTATCAAAGGCTGGCCTCTTCAAGCGGAGATAAATCATCGAAGAAAGCACAAATCGGATGGTTAATCGGTATGATTCTAATTTCTCCATCTATTTCCTTCATAGCCTTTGCATCACGTTCGATGTTTCCTGACATCGACCCTGGTATGGCATTGATGGCAACTACCGTTGTTATGCCTACCGCAGTCGGAGGAATTCTGCTTGCAGCTGCTACGGCCTTCATCGTAACTACCGGCAACTCTTATTTATTATCTGCCGCTACTAACGTGACGTATGACATTGTTGGCAAGTATATTAAAAAAGACGCCTCGGATCGTGAGTTATTAAAGATGACGAAACTCTTTATCGTTATTCTCGGTGTCTTTGCCTATATTTTAATCAGCTTCTTCCCTACCGTCCTCGAAGTACAAATGTATGCGTACACAGTATACGGAGCAGGACTTACGCCAGCATTATTAGCCGTATTCTTCTGGAAACGGGTGAATGTTGCAGGTGGTGTATCGTCGATGGTTGCCGGGGTATTGACTACGCTTATATGGGAAATTCCTTTAGCTAAACCATTCGAATTAAATAGTGTAATCATTGCCCTTCCAATTGCAGTTATAGTATTAATTGTAGTTACGTTAGCTACTTCTAAAAATAAACCTGCATAAATAGAAATAACATTAACCCAGGCCTGGGAAAAAAACAGGCCTGGGTTTTTATCACCTTTTATTCAGAAAATTCTTATTTAAAATGTTAATATCATTGCCCTCATTAAATTACGTCGCTATAATAAATATATTATTCTTTTTTCGAGGGAGGAACTTGGTTTGCCTATCAATATCCCGAAAGACTTGCCAGCAGGAGAAATTCTTTCAGAAGAAAACATTTTTACGATGGACGAAGAACGGGCGAAAACCCAGGATATCCGTCCTTTGAACATACTGATTTTGAACCTGATGCCAGAAAAAGAACGGACAGAGACTCAACTGTTGCGGCTCCTCAGTAACTCTCCGCTTCAGGTAAATGTCGAGTTTTTACATACTGCTACGTATGAATCTAAAAATGTCAGCAAGTCACACTTGCAGCAGTTCTATAAAAGCTTCAGTGATATCAAACACCAGCGTTTTGACGGCATGATCGTGACCGGTGCGCCGATTGAGCAACTGCCATTCGAAGAGGTGGTATACTGGGAAGAACTTACGGAGATCATGGAATGGACGAAAGATCACGTCACTTCCGTCATGCATATTTGCTGGGGGGCCCAAGCCGCACTTTATCATCATTACGGCATTGGTAAATATGAATTGCCAAAGAAACTGACAGGCGTTTTCAAGCACCGCTTGCTGCAGGAAAATATTAAGCTGGCGCGAGGCAGTGATGATGAATTTGTAGTACCACACTCCCGTTATACCAGTGTTTCTGAAGAAGAAATCCTGGCACACGATGACCTGATCCTTTTATCTTCTTCAGAGAAAACCGGGCCGTGTACCATCCTTTCTAAGGATCAGAAACACGTAATGATCACCGGCCACATCGAGTATGACGCTGAAACACTGGCAGACGAATACCACAGGGATACAAATAGAGGACTCGATCCTCATGTACCAGTTGATTATTTCCCAGACAATGACCCGGAGCAAAAGCCTTTGAACCGCTGGCGTTCTCATGCTTATCTGATGTTTTATAACTGGTTGAACTACTATGTATATCAGGAGACGCCGTTCGCCTGGAAATAACAGAGAAATTTTTCAAAAAAATAGATAGACGACGCAGCAGAAATAGATTATTATAAATATACAGATTCGAGTTTCATAAAAACCGAATAAAACTCCAAAGGGGAGTAGCTGACAGTTATGTCGCCAATACGTGATTCTTGATCACCGGCTTAACTGGCAACATTACGTTGTTTGCGAGACCTTTGCCAAAATGGTAAAGGTATATCCATGGACTTCACAAAACCTTTACCACATTGCTGGTAAAGGTTTTTTTATGCCTATAAGGAGGAGAACAGCATCTAATCATTTAAGTCTATCATGTCAGAAACACGGGTAATCAAAGTAAAACGTCACTTCTATTAACCTTAACTCTAGGAGGTAACTCTAAATGATTACGAAAGTATTAAGTAAGCTGAAAATCGGTTCACCTAAAGTGGATTTGGTCTTAAATACAAAAGAGATCACCCCCGGCAGCAGTATCTCCGGTTCCTTTCACTTATATGGCGGCTGGATTAGACAAAGGGTCAACCGTCTGGAATGCGATTTAGTGAAAGAACAAGCCGATAAAAAGACCGAATTCATTGAGCCAGTAACCACCGTATTAATGACAAAGACAATTGAAGCAAACGATAAAACGGTAATTCCCTTTCACTATCAGCTGCCTGAAGAACTCCCTCCGACTACAGAGGGCATAACCTACCGCTTACAGACAAAGATTGTCTTTAAAGATGATATAAGAAGCTTTGATCACGACGAAATCGTCGTTACTAATTAAAAATAACTATAATGAAGGAGAACATGAATTGGACATTTCTTTATTAATGGAATATGGATGGGTATTACTGATTCTCATTGGTCTGGAAGGTATTTTGGCAGCAGATAACGCGCTCGTTATCGCTACCATGGTATAACACCTTCCGGAAGAAAAAAGAAAGAAAGCATTATTTTACGGATTAGCTGGAGCATTTGTATTCCGTTTCGGATCTTTGTTCATCATTTCTTATCTCGTGCACATTTGGCAGGTTCAGGCGATCGGGGCTCTCTACTTGTTCGGCATCGCTGTCTATCACCTCTTAAAAAAGCATGTATTAAAGCCGAAGCAAAAAGCAGTAAAGGAAGCGAAAAAGGGATCAGGATTCTGGGCAACCGTCATCAAAGTGGAACTGGCAGACATCGCATTTGCCGTCGATTCTATTCTCGCCGCTGTCGCCTTAGCTGTTACATTGCCAATGACCAGCATGCCTGAAATCGGGGGAATGGATGGCGGCCACTTCGCTGTCATCCTTGCCGGAGGCATCATCGGACTTGTTATCATGCGATTTGCAGCCAGCTACTTTGTCGGACTGCTCGACCGCAGACCAGGTCTCGAAACTGCTGCCTATCTGATTGTCGCCTGGGTCGGAGTCAAGCTAGCCGTTTATACCCTGGCGCACCCGGAGCTCGCCATACTGGCCGAAGGCTTTGCAAAAAGTGCCGGCTGGAAAATCACCTTCTGGTCCGTCCTTCTTTCTATAGGTGTTGGTGGCTGGTTCTTATCAAAAGAGAAGCCACAGCAAGTGGTAGAGAGAAAGTCTGTTGTACAAAGTTAAGTTGAAAAGCTGCTGGAATTTCAGCAGCTTTCTTGTGTACTAAATTGTATCCCGATTTATAAATAGCGAACGTAACCACTGTAAAGATTTATCTTTTAAATTAGACACATACTCTTGCCCACGCCCGGTAGATTGCACAAAACAAAACTCTGTATTATCCGGGCACAAAAGCCATCGTTCTTCTAATTTCTTATCTACATTCAAATAAGTCGGACGATATTCATCCTCGTTAAAAAAGGAAGGAACTTTCCATATACTAGGCTTATTTTTGTGTAATTCTGATGACAGCAACAGCTCATTTGTTAGTTTGGGAAAATACCCACATCCCGGAATAGCCATATCATCGAACAATTTATCAGCAGCTAAGTAAAGCGTATTATTTTCCCGCCTCAGAAAGTCTTCATCAGAACCATGAGGATGCTCTTCTCTAACGGAGGCCGGCAACTCATCCTTGTTGCTCTTATTAATCACTTTCCCCACCTTTAACCATCCATATATATAGTAGGCGCCTTCCGTCCAGGCACCTCTTGGATCTAGAGGGTGAACCCGGTTCTTCATAGGTTTAAATCTACTGAAGAATAAAAAAATACTCCCTTCTTTCACATGATGATTCCTAAGATGCCCAGCAGCAGATTCAGATTGACCAAACGCCCCAAAAGCTGGTCCATTAGTCAACCATGGACTCTTTCCTAACACAGGATCGTAATGGGCAATAGCATCATTAATGATTTTCAGGGTTTTACGGCTATATCCCATTAATGGATCTTCGATAAGTTCTCTTAGGTTTTTGGCTTCCATTCCTTCAAGATAATTATCTTCAAGTAAAAGCTCATCATATTTATATCCTTTACTTTGTTCTTTATCTTCAGGGATAGGTAAAACGATATAGTTTCCAGTCTTAGGATCATAAGGTGAGTATCCATATCCAGAAGAAGAGTCAAAACCTTTTCTACTAAGAATTAACTTATCCATTTAAGCCCTCCTTTTGTTAAGAGAAAAAATGACCTAAATCTTTTTTAATGAAACTTATTTGTGGCCATTACCCTTTAATTACCCTCTTCTCAATTTTCTCTGTTACCTTAACCATATTCTTCGTCATAAATCTCACTTGCTCCCCAAATCGAATATATTTATATCCATCCACTTCCGGTGTCTCTTTTTCAGTATAACGATGGATGAAAAAAGATGAACAGCTCATCTTATCCGTGTCTGGAAGTTCTTCCACTTTCCATAAGAATAGATGAAGATTCTTCTTGGGGTTATACTCAAACACCCCTAAATCGACCAAATGATCTGCCGGAACATCCAGACTTGTCTCTTCCTTCGCTTCCCGAATACATGTCTCTTTTGGATTTTCGGCTCCTCCTACCTCTCCTTTAGGCAAATCATAGAACCAATTTCCGGTTGAATGGCATCCCAGGAACTTTTCTCCGTCTGTCAAAATAAGCCCTGCGGATAGCTTTTTCATTGTAATCACCTGCTTACGTCAAGATTTCTTTAAGAAATAGTATTCCCTCTTATAAGGAAATCAAAAAACCTATCTCATGGCCTATAAGCAGGCATTTGAGATAGGTTTTACAGATTAATTGTTTAATAGTTTTTCTAAATGACGAACCGTCGGAGTAAGGTTAGCCAGGAAGTATGCTTCTTTCAACCGTCTGGCAGGATTGCTTTTTTGCAGATAAGCCGCTCCTCCATTATGAAGCATATCCGCCTGGACGGCTGTCAGTGCCAGCTTGGCTACGGCTAACCGGACTTTAAGAATATCCACCCATTCCTGTGTAGCGATCAATGTGTATAATTTATTGCGGAGATACGAATGTTGTTCGGCAAGCTCGTCGGCTTGAACGGTCAAATGACAATTCGCGCCGCCTTGTTTCTTAGATGCTTTTCGAATTGAATCGATTGAAGCTTCAATAATCCCCAACCCTAAAGGAACCTGGTAGAGCACGAAATACGGACGGATAGTTTGGATAAATTGTTGGGCTTCTGTAGAGATAATCCAATTTTCAGGAATAAAAACATCGTTAAATTGGCAGGCGAATGTGGCACTGCCGTTCACCCCTAAATAATCCGCCTTCTCCTTCAGTCGTAACCCTTCAACATCACATGGGACAAAGGCCATGAGATGCTGTTCGGAATCCATATTCGCTACTACCCCGAACCAATGATTTTCGCCCAAGTTTGAAACAGAAGGAAGATTACCGTTTAAGATGTATCCACCTTCTGCAGGCTTTGCCTGTAAATGGAGTGGTTCCAGTCCAGCATAGTTTTTCATCGGGTTCGACAATCCTGTGCCCCCAAGCGTTACCCCATTTTCCAGCTGACTAAGCAGCTTCCTTTTCAGCCATTTATTCTCGCAGCAGCGAAGATAGGTTAATGCAGCAAGGTGGCACCATAGATTGAACCCCGTGGTCATACATGTTTTCGATGTTTCCTCGACCAATTTCATTTCATTATAGACGATATTGTTTTCAATGTGTCCTGAAGATTGGAACAGACCAGACTTGCCAAGATCCAGTAGATACTCCTCCGCATAATAAGCTTCAATATCCACTTTCTTGACATTTGGCTTTAGTTTTTCTTTGATTAATGGGGCTATCCTATTATGTTGATCCGCATTCCCTTCCGTTATCATAGTCGGTCAGCGCCCCTTTCTTTAAACTAATCCGTAGTTAATCGTTGTTGATTTCAGTAATCGAATCGAGCGGAGTATTCACTGCTTCTCTAGCACGTTTTACCGCATCTTCATCTGGTGCGTCATAGAAGCAGAGGCACTTCGTCATGTCTTCACAAACATACGTCCTCGAGAAGGAAACCTCCGGTACTTCCGCATAGTGGACGGAATTCTTTTTCTTGCGTGCCAGATATTGATCCATGGTCAAATCCTCAGGAAGATTCCACTCGACGAGGTAATTGACTTTATCTGTTTGCTGTTTCACTTCTTCGAGGTCTTTACCGACAATCCGTACTTCTTTGATCAGATCGATCGTTACCCCTTCTTCTTGTAATGCGCTCTCTAAAGTCTCGTTACCTTCTGCTTCAAAAATGAAAAATACTCTTTCAAAATCTTTGGATACTTGAACTTCAATGAGGTTTACTTCCTTCGCCTCTAACTGTTCTTTCAAGGTTTCAACTGAACTTTCAAATTGTGCTTTGTCAGTGATTTTTTCTTTCAAAGTCGATTCAACTAAAAATAATGCCATTTTATACCCTCTCCTTTTAAAAATAATAATTCCGATAAACTTAATCAACTTTAATCTTAATGTTAGTTTATGCTACTAAGTTCAAAAAATCAACCTAGTATTGCAAAAAAATTATGTTATCATCAAATTATGGTAAAAATGATGGAGGGAATAACGTGAAAGCTACTTATGATTTACCTTGCAATATAGCACAAACCTTAAACATTATCGGCGATCGTTGGACGCTTTTGATCGTTCATGAAATATTGGCCGGCAATAATACCTTCAGTGAGATCAAAAAAGCGTTAAATGGCATATCATCAAACTTGCTGTCAGATCGCCTGAAATATTTAGAAGAAAGCGGTCTTGTCGCTTCCTCTCTGTACAGCGATCATCCCCCTCGTTACGCTTATACTTTGACAGATAGCGGAAAAGATTTAGAGGATGTCTTCAACGCTATTATTCTTTGGGGGAGACAGCATCTGGATAAATGTTATAAGAAAATCATCCACAATAAGTGTAACCATGAAGTCGACATCACGTACTACTGCTCTCATTGTAATGAGAATGTTGATGAACTTTCCGTAGTGGAAGTAGATTAAAGACAGGGGGTGACCCTGTCTTTTTTCATTTTTTCAGTCGTTCGGTACGATGCCCCACTGTTTTTCAATCCATCTTTCAAACAAACGGATTGCTTTATCCAGCAAAAGCCCACATACACCGATGAAAATAATTCCGGCAAGAACTAGATCCAGCCGGAGCAAGTTACGAGCATCTACTATTAGGTATCCAAGTCCCGATTGTGCTCCTACCATTTCACCAGAAACGAGAAAAATCCAGGCGGTTCCAAGTCCGATATGAAGCCCGTTGGCGATGGCTGGAAACGCTGCCGGGAAAATGATTTTCGTCATCAGCTGCGGCTGCTTGATCTCTAGATTCCTAGCCAGCTTCATGTAAGTTACATCCACCTTTTTAACTCCGGAGACAGTTGATAAAAGAACGGGAAAGAATGCAGCAATAAAAATGATGACAATCGCTGGAGCACTCCCTATACCGAACCATAGAACGATGAACGGTGACCAGGCAATCGGTGCTACTGGTCTTAACACTTGGACAATCGGATCGACAATATCCCATAGCTTCGTCATCCTTCCCAGCAGCAAGCCGAGCAGTACAGCTACGATGACAGCGGAAAGGTACCCGGACAAAAAGCGGAACATACTTACCTTCAGGTGTTCAAAAAATGTACCATCCGCAATCAAGGAAACGATCCCCTCCGCTACCATTAACGGCGGAGGTAATAATGCTTCCTCGAAATCAAACAGCATGGTTGTCAATTGCCAGGTTACTATAATGATGCTTATGCCTATGAAAATATTAGTAGTTTTCCTTAGTATTTTCATTCAATCACTTCGCCTTGTCTATGAATGTATTATCTACAAATTCTTCATAAGAAGGAGGGTTTTCCGACAACCCCATTTCCTGAAGGTAGTTGCTTAACTTCTGGTAAGAATCTTCTGGTATCCTCAAATCGTCATATGAAATCCATTTCAAGGATAAGTCCATAACTTCTTCATTCACTTTCATATATTCAGAGGAAATGTCATGGACATCCTGGTCTTTCTTCTCCGCAGCTTTCCCTGCATCAACATAGCTGTTTATAAACTCCTGGACTAGTTCCTTGTCTTTTTCGATAAAATCATTGTGCAAAATCAAAGCACAATCGACAGAATCCGTCCATATTTCGTCGGATTGATAAAGTACTTTTCCTTTACCTAACACGACAGACTGGGCACCGAAAGGCTCTGCTACTACATATCCTGCAATCCTTCCTTCCGATAGCGCTGCTGGCATTTCAGCTGGAGGCATCTCCACGGCATTCACGTCTTCGTAGCTCATCCCCTCTTTTTTAAGCATTTGATACAACAGAATATTATGTGTGGAAAATTTGTGAGGAATAGCGAACGTTTCCCCTTTCAGATCCTGGGCACTTTCTATGTCATTACCTGTAACAAGTACATTTCCATCCCTGTGTCCTAACGCCACTGCTTTCAAGTCGATTCCTTGTTCTTTCGCTTTCATCGCAACGGTAACTAAGGCAGAGGCACCATCAATTTTTCTGGTATTCAATGCGTCCATCAAATCAGGCCATGATGGAAACTTGATCAGTTCAATATTAAAGTTTTTCTCGTGTTCTTCCGTCAAATGCTTTTCCATATATAATGGGACAGCATGCGTGATTGGCAAGTACCCAAGCTTAATGGTAGGTTTTCCATCCCCACTTGTTTCTGAACCTGAGCCGCAAGCACTCAACAGTAAAATAAAGGCAGCAAATGTTGCAACCCACAACAGTTTTTTTATTAACATTATGATCAGTCCTCCAATAATTTCGTTAAATGTTGTATTCCAAAGGAGGAGTGGAACTGCTCAGTTGGAATTCTTCAAGAATCAATTTCCGGAAATATTGAAAGTCTCTCCCGCTTCTATCCCTTGGCTTATAAGCATTGATGGTAACTTCCCGTTGGATATTACCGGACTCGGTACTCATGATGAAAACCCGGTCTGCTAAATAAATAGCTTCATCGATATCGTGTGTTACTAACAAGATGGTGGTCTTAGACTCTCTTTGTATTTTCAATAATTCGTCTTGTAAATAATAGCGGTTGAATGTATCCAGTGCCCCGAATGGTTCATCCATCAAAAGCAATTCCGGCTCGATGGCCAGTGCCCGGGCAATAGCCACTCGCTGCTGCATTCCACCTGATAACTGATGAGGGAAACGGTCCCATTTATCCTCGAGACCAACCATTCGGAGATAGTGGAGAGCTCTGTCTTTTCGTTCTGCTGAGGATAAACTTGTGTCTTCCAAACCTAATTCCACATTTTTTTGAACCGATCTCCAGGGCAATAGCCCGTAATTCTGGAATAGCATGACACTTCTCCTGCTGGGACTGGTCACTTCCTCCCCTTCAAAAAGGACACTCCCTTCATCGGGGGGTTCAAACCCTCCAATTACATTAAGCAGTGTACTTTTCCCACAGCCGCTTTGCCCGATGATCGCTATTGTTTCCCCTCTTGTAATATCAACATTGATATCCTTTAGTACTTCTTCCGTCCGTCCTTTATTTACAAAATTTTTGGTTAATCCTCTGATTTGAATAGCCTGTTCAATCAATTTGACACCCCCAATTCCTCTAATTCGTATAAAAATAGTAGGTTTTAATCTTGTAAGTTATTCTATAATACTTTGTATAAAAAAACAACTGGCTTAGCCAGTTAAAATTTCACTCATTTTCTTACATCCAGAAGTTATCCATCGAGGATTCCAGATGTTTCTTTTTAGGAGTGACGATTTTCAGGGTACCGTTCTGATAAGTTATTGTTGTCTCATTGTCTGCAATGATGAACGGCAATGTCACCGAGCGTTCCGCTTTTTGCATCGACTGTTCTTTATAATAATGGTTACTGTTTTCATCAATCGTTTCTGTGATTTCTTTTTTCTCCGCAGAAATCCATATTTGGTTCCCTGAGATATCAACTTTTATTTGGTCTTTGTTGTAACCAGCCAGCTGTGCTTCTACCACTACTTCAGAGGACGTTTCACTGATATCGATCGGAATTGTTGCATGATTGTATAATGGTCTTAACTGTTGCATGGATTTATCAAAAAAGTTCTCGACGGATCTTAGGACTTCATAAAATGAGTCATCAAAGATATTAGGCAGGCTGTTTTTCTTTCTGGAAGCCAATGGTGTCCACCCCTTTCATTTACTCACTACAATCTATGTGAAATGGGCAAAAGTGTAATGGGCTCCCAGCAAAATTGGGCGTTATTAAAGAACAAAAGCGCAAGCGCCTTGCTAGAAATGACGTTCGACTAAAAACGGCACGTCCTCAAAAAAGACTTTGTCTTTTTCTGCGAAGTACATTCTAAGAAGTAGTTCTAGTGTGCCAACGTCGAACTGACCTGCATCCTCGAAAAAGGAAAACACTTTTTCTTCGTGCGATGTAATTCTAAGGATCTTTCCTTGTCCTGCAGGCCTCCGACAAGCTTAAGTCAAGCCTCGCCGTGACGTTTTTTGTACTTTCATTCCAATTAAGTTTCATAAAGGTTTAAAGTATAAGTAAAACTAAGGCTTTCGCCATACACCATTGGCGATAAGCCGAGTTTTCCTAATCACAGAGAGGATTGACTTAAGACCTCGAGGGGGTAGGCGCTGGAGCTGGATGCGGCCCAACGCAAAATGTTATCCACAACCATTATTTTTATAATTTCCTAAACTGCAAAAAGGGACCAAGCCCGAGCTCTTAAGAGCATCGGTTTGGTCCCTTTACAAGGTTCTTACAGGCCAATTGAAATATATTTCGTTTCTAAATATTCTTCAATTCCAAAGTGTCCGCCTTCTCTTCCTAGTCCGCTTTCTTTGAAGCCTCCAAATGGTGCCTGTGCAGCTGATGGAGCCCCGTCGTTCAAACCAACAATACCGTAGTCCAGTTTTTCTGATAGTGTCAAAGCTTTACTAAGATTTTCGGTAAAAAGGTAAGCAGCAAGGCCAAATGGTGTATCGTTGGCCCGTTTGATCGCATCGTCTTCATCTCTGAACGTAGATACTGGCACGACCGGTCCAAAGGTTTCTTCACTCATGCATAGCATCGTATCTTCCGCATTTGTCAATACTGTAGGTTCAATAAAGTAGCCGCTGTCTGATTCAAAACCTTTCCCGCCGACCACAACTTTTGCGCCATTTTTCACAGCATCGTCAATATGCTGGGTCACCTTTTCAAAAGCATCCTGGTCGATAAGCGGTCCGATATCTGTATTTTCATCCAGTCCGTCTCCCACCGTTAATTTCTCGACGGCTGCTTTCAATTTCTCCGTAAACGGATCAAGTATATCTTCATGAACATAGAATCGGTTTGAGCAGATACATGTCTGTCCTGCATTGCGGAATTTAGAAGCAATCGCACCGGCTACCGCCTTATCAAGGTCAGCATCTTTCAGAACAACAAACGGTGCCTGGCCGCCAAGCTCAAGAGAAATCCGTTTCATTGTATCAGCAGATTGTTTCATCAATACCTTTCCTACTTCTGTAGAACCAGTAAAAGACAGCTTGTGGACGCGTGAATCAGATAGCCACACTTCACTGATTGTCCTTGCACTACCGGTGATAATATTGATCAGTCCTGCAGGTGCTCCTGCTTCAATAGCAAGTTCCACCAGTCGAAGTGCTGTCAAAGGTGTTTGACTGGCAGGCTTGATCACTACGGTACATCCTGCAGCAATAGCTGGCGCTACTTTCCTTGTAATCATCGCAGCCGGGAAATTCCATGGAGTGATTGCTGCCATGACACCGACCGGTTGTTTTTGGACAAGAATACGTTTATTGCGCTTCGAAGCCGGGATCGTTTCGCCATAAATCCGCTTCGCTTCTTCGGCGTACCAGGCTACAAAGTCATTTGCATAATTAATTTCTCCTAAGGCTTCTTTCAATGGTTTGCCTTGTTCCTTTGTCATTATTTCTGCTAATTCTTCCTTATGTTGCTCAATCAATTCGTACCAGCGCCAAAGGAATGCTGACCGTTCATTTGCAGTCGTTTCTTTCCATTGATGGAACTGTTCATATGCCGCGTCCACGGCAAGCTTCGCTTCCTTTTCCCCTGCATCCGGGACAGAATCCAGCCGTTCCTGATTGATTGGATTCGTAACATCAAAAGTGGCATCTGTCCTGTAAGGATTACCATTAATAAAATTATCCATTGTATTCCTCCTCGTTATAGTGCTTCTTTTTCTTGTGCAACACTTTCTTCATATTTACCTTTTTTCATATTCATAAAGAAATAAAGTCCTAAGATGGTCCAAGCTGCAAAAAGCAGCCATTCATACGGCCAGATGAGCGCCGCTGGCATGCCTGGCAAGTACAAAGTGATGAAGCCAAAGCTCAAAACCAGTGCCAGATAGCCATAAATCGACGATTTCCCCGCCTGGAATGGACGCTTCATTTCCGGTGCTTTCTTTCTCAGAATGAGAAAAGATAAAGCGACAAAGAAATAAGCGACTACAATTCCCAAACCGCCGGCGTCAACAAACCATACTAACGCTGACCTGCCAAGCAGAGGTGCCAGCATGGATAGGACACCGATAAAGAGAATCCCATTGGATGGGGTGTTATATTTGGGATGTAGTTTACCAAACCATGCCGGAAGCATCCCTGATTCAGCCATGGCGTAAAGCACCCGGCTGCCACCGATAACGAAAGAGTTCCAGCTGGTTATAATTCCAGCCACACCACCGACAATCAATAGCTGAGCAAAGAATTGTGAACCAAACAAAGAGGCGATGGCATCTGCAGTAGCCAGCTCAGAACCGGCAAGTTGTGTCTGATCCAGCCCAAGAGCCACACCCATAGCAATTGCAAGATAAAAGACGACTGCACCCACAACAGAAATGACAAGGAGCTTACCAATTTGTCTCTGTGGTAGTTTAGCTTCTTCCGCCACCTGAGGGATAACATCAAAGCCAACAAATAAGAACGGCACCATAACCAGAACCGTTACCATTCCGCCCATTCCTCCCACAAAGAATGGAGATAGGTTAGCCGGTTCCCCGTGAATACCAGAACCGAAAATTAATAATAGCCCGACTCCGACAATCATCAGCGTAAAGAACGTCTGCATAGCAGCTGCCTGTTTTACTCCAATATAATTAATGATTGTAATAATAAGGGCTCCAATAGAACCGATCAGTACCCAATTCAAATGAACATCCCAACCTGCAATGGTCCATAAATAACCCATCTGGTAGTTTGGCAAAAGGTAGTCAACAACAGTGGGCAAAGCCACCGCTTCAAAAGTGGCTACGGATATGTAACCTAATGTTATCGCCCAGGAAGCAACGAATGACATCTCCCTACCTAACGCCCTGTGGACATAGGCATGCTCCCCGCCAACTTTTGGCATAGCAGAGGCAATCTCAGCATAGTTCAGACCAACAAATACGACGAGCAATCCACCGATTGCAAACGCGATCACCGCCCCCATTGATCCGGCGGATGTAATCCATGCCCCTGACAGAACGACCCAGCCCCAGCCGAGCATGGCCCCGAGAGCCAGGAAAAGTAAATCGAATTTGGATAACACTTTTTTCAATTGTTTCTTTTCCTTCATCGAAACACTCCTTTGTTGTTATACGGAAACTTGGGAATTGTCTTTCCAAATGGTCTTTACAGAACTTTGGATAATTTCCAGCCCTTCTTCCAACTCTTCGTCTGTGATAACCAGCGGCATTAAAAAGCGGATAACGTTGTTATAAACCCCTGCTCCCAGTACCAGCAGTCCTTGTTGTTGAGCGTGGGAAATCATTTGACCTGCCAGTGCTTTATCAGGCTTTTTATTTTCTTTATCGCTGACGATTTCAACAGCAACCATGGCGCCTAACCCTCGAATATCACCGATACAATCGACTTCTTCCGATAACTTATGGAATGTGTCTTTCACTTTGTTGCCAATTTCATCGGCGCGTTGATTCAGTCCTTCTTCCTCGATAATGTCAATAGCAGCAAGCGCAGCACGGCAACCTAATGGATTACCACTATAGGTTCCACCTAATTCACCTGAATTGGCAGCATCCATGATTTCCTGCCTCCCTATGACACCACTGATTGGGGTACCTGCTCCTAATGATTTAGAAACGGTAATAAGGTCAGGCACGATGTCATAATGGTCCATCGCAAAATATTTGCCGGTCCGGCCAAAGCCAGTCTGGATTTCATCTGCGACAAATAAAATGCCGTGCTGATTGCAAAGTTCCCTTACTGCCTGGACAAACCTTTTGTCAGGTACAATGAACCCGCCTTCTCCCTGGACCGGCTCCATGACAACAGCAGCAATCGTCTCTGGCGCCACTTCTTTAATGAGGAAATCGTTGAATTGCTCGATCATGAAATCAACATAAGCCTCTTCGCTCATCTCTTTTGGACGACGATATGCATATGGGAATGGCGCTTTATATACTTCCGGTGCAAATGGACCAAATTCATACTTGTAAGGCTTCACCTTGCTCGTCATGGACATCGTCATCAACGTCCGTCCGTGGAAAGCGTTTGCAAAGGTCACAATTCCCTGACGTCCCGTATACTTTCTGGCGACTTTCACCGCATTTTCCACAGCTTCTGCACCACTGTTCTGAAGAAGCACTTTTTTGTCATGGCTTCCAGGTGATAATTCAGCCAATTTTTCTGCTAACGCTATGTAAGGCTCGTACATCATGACATTGAATCCGGTGTGGATGAATTTATCCACTTGATCGTGAAGCGCTTCTGTCACTTTCGGGTGGCAATGACCAACATTTATCGTACCGATTGCCCCAGCAAAATCGATGAATTTATTGCCATCGACATCGGTCACCTTGGCTCCCTCTGCCTTTGCTGCAAAAGTCGGAATCCCATAACTGACAGCGTCCGGAACAATCTGGTGACGACGCTCCAACAGCTCAGTGGCAAGCGGACCCGGTAAATTTGTTTTAACTGAAGCATGATTTGACATTACAATCTCCCCTTTTCTTAATTAAAAATAGATGTTCGATATGATAAATCTTTTGACAAATCTCCTAAGGTTGACAATAAATGAGATTCTATGGCATTACTCGCTTTGTTGACATCTCTTTTACTAAAAGCTTCCATTATTTTTTTATGTTCAGATGCAGACTTTACCTCATCCATAGGCGTCGAGTAAAATTCATCTTTTAAAATCAAGTAGCCATCCGACCATTGGTTGAGTGTCTCTATCTGCTGCAATAAAAACTTGTTGCCTGAAATTTTAGCCGGATAGGTGTGAATACGCGCGTTCACCTGCATAAAAGCTTCAAAGTCCTTTTCTTTATAGGCATCCAGCTCATCTTCCAATAACTGTTCCATATATGCGATGTCCTTGTCCCCCATATGAGGCACTGCTAATTGAGCAGCATACTTTTCTAACACCACACGCAGATGAAAGACATCCTCTAATTCTTTATTGGAAGGGCTGTATACGATCGCACCCTTATTCGGTACTAATTCAATCAACCCTTCATTTTCTAAACGTTTGAAAGCTGCACGAATCGGAGTACGACTCATCTCCAGCTCTTTACTGACCCAATCCTCTGTCACACGTTGACCAGGATTCAGTTTCTTCAGCATGATCGCACGCTTCACTTTTTCATAAGCCAGCTCTTCGTTATTCTTCTTGTTTTTCATAATTAACCCACCATTGTATGCTCAGATTGTATACAATCTTTCTAAGTTATTTATCATTCTAACGTAACAAATATCATTTTTCTAGTTATTTTTCAGAAAAAATTAATAATTTAGTTAATTCTTATTATTGGAGTTGGGACTTTTTACGCGCTCATGAAATTTGAAAATACTCATTATTTTTAATTTTACTTTTATTTCCAATATTATTTACCTTGCAAGGGTTTTCCTATAAAATGACAGATGCTATAGATGAAAGGGGAGGTACGAATGGTGAAAAAATTATTGATATCAGTTACATTGCTGGTTGCCCTTGTAGCAGCTGGATGCTCTCAATCCGACACGGAGGAAAACCAGGAATCCAATAATCAAGAAACGGAAGAAAAGAGTACTGGCAGTGAGGCTAAACCAGATGAAAATACAATCAAATCTGATTTGCTTAAAACACAACTAAATCTAGCTAATAAGCTTCGTCCGCATCATTCAAAGGTTGTGGCTTACCACAACATGAAGGCAAATGAAGAAGAACCACCTGCTCCAGAAGATTTGCAGGCTGCTGCTGAAGAGGCTAAAACTGAAGCAGGAGAAGCTGTAACTACCTTGGAAGGTTTTGAAATGAACAGTGAACTTTCTGACGATGTAAAGGAGCAATACTCCAGTGCACTTGATTCCTTGAAAAAGTATTATAAGGAAGTCCAAAAGACGTTAGAAGCGTCTCCTGAAAAAGCAGACTTGGCAGGAGCACAAGAGCACTTTGACCAATTCCAGCAAACCCTTGATAAAATTTATGAAGAGGCTGGACTGATTCCTACCGATATGAGTGCTGAATTAAGCTAAGCAAATGAATAAACATGGAGACTCACAGTTGCCGGTTCAGTCTCCGGGTTTTTCTATATTCATCAAGCCAACAGAATATTTTCACGTAAAATTTAGAGTGAATTATGACCAATGAAGCAAAAAACCAGACCACCGCACGATAGCGTTGGCCTGGTTTTTTCTATAATTATAAGATTCCGATAGCTGCCAGCAAGATGACTACTGCAACAGAGATAACCGGAATCAGTACGGCTACAACAAAGATATCTTTATAGCTGTCTTTATGGGTCATTCCAGTAATAGCGAACAATGTCAATACCGCTCCGTTATGCGGCAAGGCATCCAGACCGCCGGATGACAGGGAAGCAATCCGGTGGAAGGCTTCCGGACTGATGCCGGTGTTCTGTGCTATTTCATAATATTTGGAACCGAGTGCTTCCAGTGCGATTCCCATCCCCCCAGATGCGGAACCGGTAGCACCGGCCAGAATATTGACGGCAATTGCTTCTGAAATGAGCGGATGTCCTTTGACGCCCATCAGCAATTCAGTCAGACGTTCGAAGCCTGGTACTTCACGCACGACGGTACCGAAACCTACAGCAGCACTAGTGTTAATGATGGCAATAACAGAACCGTTCGCTCCTTTGTTCATCGATGAAATGAAGCGCTTGAACTTGCCTGGATTCAATACCATGATTAACAGGATACCTGCAATCAAGGCTGCGACGACGTCCCAACCAAATGCATTCAACGTTATAAGGACAGTCAAAAGTGGTAATACAGACAAGAGGAAGTTAGGATCGTCCTCTTCTTCCACTTCCATCATATTTTTGTCGCTTGGTTCAGTAAAGACTTCACCTTTTTTGGTCAGGTTCTTTTCCTGCCACCTTAAGTATAAATATCCTCCGACACCCATGATGATGGCTGCAATGATCCCCATAACTGGAGCGGCCATGGCATCTGTTTTGAAGTATTGCATTGGAATCAGGTTCTGGATTTGTGGTGTTCCTGGGATGGCAGTCATCGTAAAGGTGAAAGAACCTAAGGCGACAGTCGCCGGAATCAGCTTTCTAGAGATATTCGCCTCACGGAATAATGACAAGGCGAGTGGATAGACTGCAAATACGACGACAAATAAGCTGACACCCCCATAAGTCAATACAGCACAGGATGCAAGCACCCCAAGAATAGCGCGTTTTGTTCCTAGCAATTTTGTCAGTGCTACAGCGACAGAGCGGGCCATGCCGGTGTCTTCCATCAGTTTCCCAAAAATAGCCCCAAGCATGAAGACAGGAAACCATGCTTTAGCAAAATCTACGAACCCGCCCATATACGTATCTTTATAGGCTTCTAACAAATCGAGGCCGCCTGTGACCGCTACGACTCCAGCAGCGATCGGGGCTACCCAGATGATGGACCAGCCGAGATAGGCCAGTACCATCAACACAATGAGTCCTAATAATATTCCAAACATGTTGATTCCTCCACTAGTTGAATAGTTTCCCCCAAACCTCTTTTATCTGTTTAATCACACGATTTCTACGAGCATCGCGATTCCTTGTCCTCCCCCGATGCATAAGGATGCAATGCCGTACTTTTCATTTCTACGCTTTAATTCTTTTATGACTGTATATAAGACACGTGTGCCGCTTGCACCGATCGGGTGGCCAAGCGAAATAGCGCCTCCATTGACATTTACTTTGCTGCGGTCTAAGCCAAGTTCCTTTTCTACTGCCAGGTACTGGGCGGCAAATGCTTCGTTGACTTCGATCAAAGCAATGTCATCTAAGGACAAGGCCGTTTGTGCCAGTGCTTTTTTGATGGCTGGTACCGGCCCGATTCCCATATAGGCTGGATCCACGCCTGCTACTCCCCAGGATACGATTTTCGCTATAGGCTGGAGGTTTTTTTCTTCAACAAAACTTTCCCCTGCTAATACAACTGCTCCAGCACCATCATTAATTCCGCTTGCGTTTCCACCGGTTACAGTACCGTCCTTTTTGAAAGCAGGCTTCAGCTTTGCAAGCCCTTCAGGAGTCGTATCTTCACGGATATGTTCATCGGTATCTACAACCCTGGTACCTTTGCGTGATATTACTTCTACCGGAACGATCTCTTCTTCGAACTTTCCACTGTTGCGTGCTTCTGCTGAACGCTTGTGGCTTTCTGCCGCGTATGCGTCCTGATCTTCTCTACTGATCTCGTATTTTTCTGATAGATTCTCTGCTGTAACACCCATACCTTTTCCAATGTATTCATCGGTCAATGCCGCCCAGAGCATATCATCGATTTTCGGCGTGCCAAGCTTGGTGCCGAAACGGCTGCCACGCATGGCATATGGGGATTGGCTCATGTTCTCCACTCCACCAGTCAGGGCGACTTTCCCTTCTCCAAGCTTAATAGACTGGGCTGCAGATACTACCGATTGGAGTCCGGACCCACAAAGTCTGTTAACCGTAAGTGCCGGGCTTTCCATCGGCACCCCGGATTTCAACGCGATATGTCTGACCATGTATGGTGAGTTGTTCGCGGAATGAATGACATTCCCCATCACCGTCAAATCAATATCTTCCGGTATGATGCCGCTTCGCTTGATTGCCTCTTTGCTGACGGTCACACCGAGGTCAGTCGGATCGACGTCTTTCAGTGAACCGCCAAAGCTTCCGAATGCTGTCCGTGCACCTTCTAAAATATAAACGTTTTCCATGCTGCTATTCCTCCCTTTCGTTTATTGTGCTGTGTAGCCACCATCAATGACGACTGCCTGCCCGGTGACGCCTTTGGATTTATCACTGGCGAGGAACAATGCATAATCCGCAATTTCTTGTACTTGAAGCAAGCGTTTTTGTGGGACTAATGGATAGATCACTTCCTCCAGTACTTTCTCTAATGATACGTTACGATTTTTCGCCAGGTCCTCCAGCTGATTGCGGACAAGCGGTGTATCGACATAGCCAGGACATACCGCGTTTACGGTAATACCGTGCTCTGCACCTTCCAAGGCGGTAACTTTTGTCAGTCCGATGACACCATGCTTGGAACTGTTATACGCAGATTTTCCGGCAAAACCGACAAGTCCGTTGATCGATGCCATATTAATGATTCGCCCAAATCCTTGCTTTTTCATAATTGGAAATGCATGCTTAGTTGCCATGAATGGCGCCACCAGCATAACTTTTGTGATGAATTCGAATTTTTCTGTCGGGAAGTCTTCGATCGATGCTACATGTTGAAGGCCGGCATTATTGATCAATACATCGAGCCGGCCGTATTTTTCCACTGTCTGGTCGATTGCCTGCTGCAATTCTTCCTCTTTTGTGACATCGCACTTCACGCCGATGCAGTCATATCCTTCATCCGTGAGCTTCTTTGTCGCTTCCTGCAATTTTTCTTCATTGATGTCACTGAACGCGACTTTCGCACCGTTTTTCACGAACTCTACTCCGATTTCGTGGCCGATCCCACTTGCTGCACCTGTTATGAATACTACTTTGTTATCTACCATTCTATTTATCCCCCTTGAGTAAAAAATCAGAACGTTGCCGATAATAGGTTTTCGCTGACCTGAAGATCCGCGCCAGTCGCTTCTACTACTTCTTGTACTGTCCATCCTTCTGCTACTTCAACCAGTACTAGCCCGTCGTCTGTAACATCAATGACAGCACGGTCGGTGATAATGCGATCCACGACACCTTCACCAGTTAAAGGGAGACTGCATTCTTTTAGAATTTTCGGCTCTCCATGTTTATTTACGTGATCCATGATAATGACGATCTTCTTAGCACCGTGGACAATGTCCATCGCACCGCCCATACCTTTGATCATCTTTCCTGGGATCATCCAGTTTGCCAGATTCCCGGTTTCAGAGACTTCCATACCACCAAGAATGGCAAGATCCAAGTGTTCTCCCCGGATCATCGCAAATGATTCAGCACTGCTGCAATAAGATGCTCCGACCGCTGCTGTGACCGTTTCTTTTCCAGCATTGATTAAGTCCGGGTCCACTTCGTTCTCATACGGAGAGCGTCCGATTCCCACCAGACCATTTTCAGACTGAAGAACGATTTCTTTATCTTCCTGGATGTAGTTCGCTACCATCGTCGGCATTCCGATCCCTAAGTTGACATAGAAACCGTTTTCAATTTCGCGCTCTGCTCGTTTCGCGATTTTTTCTCTTACTAATGCTTTATCCAAATTAACTGCCATGCTGTTCCCTCCTATTATGCTTCTTTTCTTAAAGTCAGACGTTCGATGCGCTTCTCCTGCTTGCCTTCGATCAATCCTTGCACGTAAATACCCGGGGTATGAATGTGGTCCGGATCCAGTGTTCCAGCATCCACTAAGTCTTCCACTTCTGCAATCGTCGTCGTACCGGCTGCTGCTATTTCAGGATTGAAATTACGGGCCGTCTTATTATAGACAAGGTTTCCGAGCCGATCGCCTTTTGCCGCCCTTACAAGGCTGAAATCAGCTTTCAAACCTGTCACCATCAAATAATCTTTTCCGTCAAAATTACGTACTTCTTTCCCTTCCGCTATCGGGGTACCTACGCCTGCTGGTGTATAGAATGCAGGGATTCCTGCTCCACCCGCACGGATACGTTCTGCTAATGTGCCTTGTGGAGTCAGTTCCACTTCCAATTCTCCTGCCAGCACCTGACGTTCAAATTCTTTATTTTCACCGACATAGGAGCCGATCATTTTATCAATCTGTTTATTTTCAAGGAGCAAACCAAGCCCCCAGTCGTCTACGCCACAATTATTGGAAATCACCGTCAAATGCTTTACCTTTGATTCTACTAATGCAAGAATCAGATTTTCCGGAATTCCTACCAGTCCGAACCCTCCAACCATTATCGTCGAGTTGTCTTTGATATCTTTTACTGCTTCTTCAAATGATGTATAAATAGTTTTCATCATACTACACTCCCTTCTACTTTCATTAATGCAAGAAGCGTGCCAACTTTTATCCTGAATGAAAACTCAATAATGAAGGGTGATTCACTTGAAAGCGCTAACAATAAAATTACGAATTCTCGGAAAAATAATCAGAATACTACCATCACAATGATGAAACCCCTTACTTAAACCGTAAAAAATAAACCATTCCAAAATGTCGGAATGGTTTTCCGGAATCTCGGAATGGTTTATATGTTATACTTTTTCACTTTGTCATACAGACTTGATTTCCCGATGCCAAGCATTGCTGCAGCTTTTCCTTTGTCACCGTGGACTTTTTTCAGTGTCCGCTCAATCGCCTGGCGTTCTGCCGTTTCCATGATCGCCTTCAAGCTTCGGTCTTCATCGACTAACAGTGCATCTGGCTTAATGTGATCCGGCAGATCATCAAGCTCAATGGTTTCGTTGCTCGTCAAGTGGACAGCAGCTTCAATAACATTTTCCAGTTCACGAACGTTACCTGGCCAGTGATATTCCAGGAAACAGTCATAAACGGCGGGCTCAAAATCGACAACCCGTTTACCGATCCGCTCGGTTACCTTTTCCAGTAAATATTTTGCCAGCAACCGGAGATCCTCCGGGCGCTTTCTAAGCGGTGGAATGTCAATTTGGACAACGTTTATCCGGTAAAATAAATCTTCCCGAAACTTCTGCTGAGCTATTAACTCTTCGAGCGGCTGGTTGGTCGCGGCAATGATCCTTACGTCCACTTTCTGAGGTGTAACCGATCCAATCGCTTCAACTTCCCCTTCCTGCAGGACGCGAAGAATTTTCACCTGTGCCTGTAACGGCATATCCCCAATTTCATCAAGAAAAAGTGTTCCGCCGTCTGCCAGTTGGAATTTCCCTGGCTTACCGCCTTTTTTGGCACCAGTAAACGCGCCCTCCTGGTAGCCAAACAGCTCAGACTCGAGGAGGTCTGCTGGAATTGCCGCACAATTGACCTTGACGAACGGCTTCGTGTTACGTTCACTCAAGTGATGAATGCTATGGGCAAAAAGTTCTTTTCCTGTCCCACTCTCCCCCCTGAGCAGTACCGAAACATCCCCTGGGGCAACCTTCTTAATTTTATCCTTTAAAATATGCATCTCTGAAGAATTGCTAATGATGTCATGAAGCGAATAGGAAACGCCATTCAGTTGTTTCATTTGATTTCGATAGGATTCCAGTTCCAGGAATAAATCTTTGATATGGCTGTTCAGCTTCAGCCATTCCTCTGTATCCCGGAACAGCACCATCCCGAGCGCGCCGACTACTTCACCGTCCGCCCGGAGTGGAATCCGGTGGGCAATCATGTAGTTGCCGCGGATATACTGCAAATCCGCTAATTCCTCTTTTCCTGTTTCTGCTACGATGTGCATCCGGCTGTTTTCAATTACGTCGGTCACATGCTTCCCACGGACACTCTCTTTATCTATACCTAGAAAATCACAATAGCTGTCATTCATATAAGAAACAAAACCTTTTCGATCGACAACGACAATACTATGATTGACATTGCCAAAAATCGTCTCCAGAATCCCGTCCCGGTAATTCGCTAATATCTCCAGCATTCGTTCACGCTCCTGATGATTGAAATCTTTCCTATCTATTTTATCATGAGAGCGATTTCAATCAATCTCCCAAAATTTGCGAGCTTCTCTATCCGCAGTCACTTTATAAATTTTTTCAGCGTGGTATGGATGTTGTTCAATGTAATCAGCACAAAACCCAGCATAATGAACGTTACAATTTCCCCAGTAAAAATCGCCACGATTCCAAGTAGTAACATATAAAATGTATTCCAGGCGTTATTCATTAAGATCCTTCCCCCTTGCGATATGGAGTTGTCTCCTATCCAGCTGTTATTTCTCTTTTAACTAAAATTTATCTCTCTTTTTTTCGAAAGTGTCTCGTATATTTTTAAAGTGTCTCTCTTAGTTTCACTTTTGTCTCGCTTAAGATATAAATTGTCTCATAAACTTCTCATTTCTTCGTGCAAACTCACCTGCCGTAGCGATACACATAAAATAAAAGGAATCCAATGGAGGTGGCAACTTTGATCCATACTGTTAAAGCTGGCGAAACATTGACGCAGATTTCCCGTGATTACCGAATGCCCCTGCCTGAAATCATCCGGGCAAATCCAGGCATCAACCCGAATCTCATTTATCCTGGCCAACCAATTGTCATACCAGGCTACCCTTCTCCAGCCACTATTCCTTACAAAATCGATGTTTCCCTTAATAATCGCAAGATCCGATTATTGAAAAATGGTGGCCTGCAAAAGCAATATCCAATTGCGGTCGGAAGAATCCTTCATCATACACCGACTGGGAATTTTATTATCATTAATAAAGCCCCGAATCCTGGTGGTCCGTTCGGGACTATGTGGATGAGCTTGTCCAAACAGCATTATGGCATCCATGGTACCAATGACCCGAGTTCCATCGGCAAGGCGGTTTCGCGTGGCTGCATTCGTATGTATAACAAAGATGTGGAGGAACTGGCACGGATTGTACCAATTGGCACAGGTGTTTTTATTCATCCATGATATTATTTCTTTTCTATTGGTATCAAGCTCTACCAATCTTCCCCTCAGCGAGCAGCTCATTCAACGAACTGACTTCTGCATAAGCCCAATCCCATTTCAAACCAATCTCTCGATAAGCGGGTAACGTTACTATTTTGTGAGTAAACTCTACCAGCCTACATCCCCTCTTTTTCTAATGCATCTAAGCTTAACATTAGACATTTCTCCCTGTTATCCTTCCAGTTTTACCAAAATAGATAGATGGAAAGTAAACGGAGAAACGACTGAAAATAAAGCATGAAAACAGCCAGCAGATCATAACCTGCTGGCTGTTTTCGTGCTTTACTTTATAATGGTTGAACCTTGCAGCAATTCGGGCTTTGCGCCTAGTGTCAATAAAAATAGCTTAGAGTCGCTGATACTGCGGTGTTCCCTCATTACACTTTTCAGTTCATCTATACGGGGGTGGTCTTTCAGTTTTTGTACTTCTTGTTGATATAGATGAAGAATTGAACCTCTAACAAACTTGGGCTTATATTCCGGGAGGTCTTCATCCATCAATAACGATCCCATATAGCCATACTTGATCTGCAGCTGTCTAGTCAAGCTGACTACATGCACCAGATGGTCACTTAATTCGGGACAATCCTGCTTCAATGCATCCAAATCTTCCTTCGCTTCGTACAAGTCGTTCAAACCAGCAAGCATGTTAGCCATTATACTTCCTCTCCTTTTTCCCACGGTTTCTCCAAGCCGATGATTTTAGTCAATTCTTTGCTATGTTCTTTTCGGACTCTGCGTCGCTCCGCACGTTCTTTTCCGGATTCATATAAAAACTTCTCTTCTTCTGTCTCCGGTACAATCTCAGGAACTTTTATCGGTCTTTTATTCTCATCAAGCGCAACGAATGTGAGAAAAGCTGTGGCTGCCATTCGTCGTTCACCAGTGATCATATCTTCCGCAATTACTTTGCAAAAAATCTCCATCGACTTGCTGCCGGTGTAGGATACATAGGATTCTACACAAACCGAATCTGTCTGATGAATCGGATACAGGAAATCAATCGAGTCGGTGGAGGCAGTCACACATTCTTTTGCCCGCGCATGCCGGCGTGCCGACAAAGTCGCATTATTATCTAACTTTTTCATCAATACACCACCGAACAATGTATTGTAATTATTCAAATCATTGATCATCACTTGATCAGTATTCACGATCAGGCTTTCTTTTGGACTTTTTGTTTCAATCATAATTAATGATCCTTTCTTTGATGTAGTGTTTCTCAAACGTTTGATATTCCAAGTGTAAGCCTGTGTTTCCTATAAGTGAAATGGATATTAATCATGGGAAACATAGATACTATCTATGCAAATGCTTTCATCTATGCACGGCAAGTATCTGATTGGTAAAATCAGATATTAAAAAAAGCACCTCTTATTCCGAGGTGCCCGGTATCAACCTTTCCTGAGTAAACTTCAGCCATTCTTTCGTAGCATAAGACAAATAATGATTTTTCCTCCAAATAATCGCCAGATCCCACTCAATCATTGGTTTAACTATCCTGACCGTTCGAACGTCTTCTTTCAACAGCTTGGACACACTATAGGGCAATATCGAGATACCTAATTCAGAGGTAATCATTTTACCAATAAAGTCCCACTGGGAACTTTCGGAGACGACCTGCGGTATAAAACCCGCCTCCTTACAGGCACCTCTGATCCTGTCATTCAGTGCGAAATCTTTGTTGAAAAGAATGAATAATTCATCCTTAAGCTCTTCCAGTTTAATTTGCTTCCTTGCAGCGAGTTTATGGGAAGGGGGTACAACCGCCCGCAATTCTTCCTTCATAAAAGAAAAATGATCAAATTCTTCTCCTTCGGTCGGCAGAACAGCAATCCCGACATCAAGGTTATCTTCTATAATATCTTCTTCAATTTTTCTTGTCCCATTTTCCATCAGCTGGAACGTTATCTTAGGATAAAGCTGATGAAATTTTCCCAGAATCTGAAAGAAGTGATCGGCGTCCATAATTGGCGGAAGTCCAATTCTGATATGCCCTTTCTGCAAACCAATCAAATCATCAAGCTCCGTCTGCAGGTTATCGAAAGCTTTATCAATCGTTTGCGCTTGATTTAAAATCACCCGGCCGGCATCTGTAAGGACCAGCTGCTTTCTGGTTCTGTCAAATAGCTCTACTCCAAGTTCTGACTCTAGGTTTTTTATCATTTTACTGATTGTCGGCTGTGTTACAAATAAATGATCAGCGGCACGAGTGAAACTGCCGAACCGCGATACTTCTATGAAATATTTCAAGTGTCTGATATCCATATATTCACCTAATCCTCGGGAATGTTTATAGTATTACTTTAGTTAAAATTTTTTCATATGTAAATTGCCTTGCCACTTACCTTTTCCAAATGTTTCAATCTTATCAATAAGTGGTATTGTCTACCATCACACAAAAAGGAGCTTGATATAATGAAAGATCCACGCGACGCAGCAGCTAATATGAGCGAAGATAAAAAAGACGATATCATGCAAAGTTTCCAGACGTTCAAGGATTATTTAGGCGACCAGGTGAACAAAGGTGAAAAACTTGGATTAGGTGAAGAAGGACTGACTAAAGGAGCCAAGCGTGTAGGTGACTACCTCGCTAAGAATGAAGATCCAAGAAACCGCGAGGAAAAATTGCTTAATGAACTTTGGAAATTCGCTGACGAAGAAGAACGGAAGCATATGGCACATGTATTAGTAAAGCTTGCTGACTCCACCAATTAATATGTAGTTATAAACGAGATGGTTCAATGGACGAACCATCTCGTTTTTTTGTAATAATAACCTGGAGAATTTCCTTCGATATATAAAAACCCCTGATTGAACTTTCTAAGCCCAATCAGGTTTATCATCTATGCTCCTGGTGTATCTTCCAGATCCTCAATTCGTTTCTCTAAATACTGTGTGTCTTTCCTTGCATTGAACTTCTCCGCTTTCTCGACCTTCACTCCAATATTATAATCAGGAATTTTAGCGAATTGTTCATAACGGCCTTTTGGAAGTAAGAAATTACCTTCCGGAAAATGCACTCCAAGGTTTCCTTTTGCAATGCTGGCAATTTTGGCTCTCCCCTGGAATATTCCATACTGATTATATAAGACAACAGCTTCCCCATCCTGGATTCGGTTTTCCTCCGCATCTTCAGGGTTCATCAATACGTCATAGCGTTCTGCACCGTTGATTGGATCGGTCTCTTTGTACACCATGGAATTGAACTGCTTGCCGCGGCGTGTCGTGAGATAAAAATCACCTGGTTTTTTGTTCAAGTCTGGAATCTCTACAGGTATCAAGTTACCTTTCCCATCCGGGGTCGGACACACACCGCCTTCGCATAACCAGGCGCCCCCCCACTGAAAGACATCTCCCTGCCTCTTCAAGTGCTGGACACCGTCATAACTTGGATTCGCCTTGGCAATTTCCTCACGGACTGCTTGCCCATCTTTGAAGTCGACTAAATGAGCGGTTTCCGGTTTCACACGCTTGGCAAGATCAATGTAGATCTTCCATTCTGTACGTGCTTCTTCTATTTTATTTTTATTCCCTTCGATTTCCGGTGAAAAATAAACCATCCGCTCCGTGGAAGTAGAAGTTCCGCCACCTTCCTGTTCATAGCGGGTTTTTGCCGGCAGCACGATGACTGCTTCCTTGGCATCAACAAGTGTGGATGTATTCAGAATTATATCTTGATGGACGCGGATATCAAGCTTCGATAATGCCTTCTCAACAAACTCAGGGTCCGGCATCGTCTCTAAGAAGTTACCGCCGGATAAGTAGTAAAGCTTCACTTTACGTTCATGATCTTCCGGCAGTAAAATATTTTCGAGCGTCACCCCGACTACATCCCCCTGCCATTTCGCAAGCTCAAATCCCCATAATTTCTCGATTCGTTCAATATTTTCATCCTTGAAATCACCACCAGGCAAGACAAATGGATCAGCTCCCATTTCGCCACTTCCCTGGACACTGGAGTGGCCTCGGAACGGCATCAATCCATTGTGTTCCCGACCTAAAAACCCACGGAGCAGCGCCAGGTTGGCTACCTGTGAGATATTATCAGTAGCGAAGGAGTGCATCGTCAGTCCAAGCGCCCAGGCGAAGACAGCATTTTTACTGTTCGCTAATAGCTCGGAAAGCTCTATGATTCGCTCTTTCGTCACACCGGATGAGACAGTTATTTCTTCCCATGATTGGGATGTCACTTGCTGCTTCAATGCTTCATAGCCATTTACATGCTCTTCTACAAAGGAATGATTGATGGCAGCCCCATGCTGCACTTCTTCCATATCGAACCAGTGTTTCATGATTCCATGCATAAATGCAATGTCTCCACCAATATTGATCTGGTAGAAATCATCCGCCACTTTTGTACCGAATAAAGCGGACTCCGGGTTGGATGGAATCCAATACTTGTCCATCGAAGGTTCACGGTAAGGGTTGATAACAATAATTTTCGTTCCCTTTTTCTTCGCTTCTAGCATGTACTTGGTTGATACAGGTGAACTATTAGAAGCGACACTTCCCCAGAACAACAGGACATTTGTGCCAATCCAATCCTGGTAGTTCGCTGTCGAAGCACCCACACCGACAGAACGCTTCAAGGCTGTTTTACTCGGTGAGTGGCAGATACGGGATGCGTTGTCGATATGATTTGCTCCAAGAAAGCGTGCCACTTTTCCCGCTACATAATAGGATTCATTCGTGATACCCCTGGATGTCAGGTAAAAAGCATATTGTTTTGGATCCAGCTGCTTGATTTTACCTGCAATCATATCCATAGCATCATCCCAGGTGAGCCGGGAAAACTTCCGCTCCCCTTTTCTACGAATCATCGGATAAGGAATGCGGCCAAGCTCCCTTAACTCGGTGCTTGAGTATTGGCGTAATTCATCGATATCAGCGTGAAGGATCTCTTCTTTAATAGCTGGCATCGTATTCAGCCGGAGAACATTCAACCGTGTAGTACATATATGGGGACCTGTCAGTGTCTGGTCATAAAGACCGGAAACGCCTAATGCGCAACCATCACACACCCCTTTGGTAATGATGTTTTTGGCATAGCCTAAGTTATCTTTGTTATCCCATGCTACTTTCATGGTATCCCGGATGTGTTTCGGCTTCACTTTTCCCAGTCCGAACGGAATTGGACTCACCCAATGCTGCGGTGCTGGTATTTTTGATTTCTTCATTGGTCCCTGGTGTTTCGTTTGTCCCATGTTTATTTCTCCTTTCTTTATTCAACCAAAGAAAAAACCACCATCCTCCAGGAGTTATGTAATCAACAAGGGAGAATGGTGGTTAAGTCTTTTGCAGGGTCGCTGCTAAGTACCAAACCTTACTGTTATGAGAACTTCTTTTCTAAATCTCCACTGAATACAAAGATGGACATGCCAAAATCTTTTTCAATATCGATGTCGACAAATAGATCGACGAAATCACATTGCAAAAACTCTTCCATTTCCACCGGATGATTCTGACGGTACATGTTTTTGACCATTTCCGTTCGAGCGGCACGCACCATTTGCTTGCCATCGTCTGCATTGGCAATGAATTTTTCCACTGGGGACAGATTGCCTTCCATCTCGCAAATGGCCCAATTCTTGCAAAAAGTCGTACTGATTTTACTCGGCCCTTTTCCCATATGCCGTTTACGAAAAGCTTTAACAAGATTGCTGAATTCTGCTTCGTATTTATTCATCGCTGCTTCAACCTTTTCTAAAATATACTTATTAAATCGTATGCCCACAGACGTCAAAAATCAACTAGAAAGCTTATGCTCAGCAGGTGCTGAGTTCTGTGCTTTTTTCAGTTGTTTGATATCCATGCGGATAACGAGTGATAGGAGAAGCGCTGCAATGAACATGCCTCCAAAAATAGACAATGTCAATGCATAGCTGGCAGTCACTTCTCTGATCCATGATGCTAAAATCGGTCCGACCAAACCGGCTGCTGCCCAGGCAGTAAGAATATAACCATGGATCGCACCCAATTGCTTCGTGCCAAACAAATCTCCGATATATGCTGGTATCGAAGAAAAGCCCCCGCCATAGCAAGTGATGATTAAGAATAAAACCGCCTGGAATAACAGTGCATGCGTGATACTTGGCAACGCGAAAAACGTAATGACCTGAATGACAAAGAAAGTCGTATAGACATTCGGCCGCCCGATATAATCAGAAATCGTCGCCCAGGTAATCCTGCCGGCTCCATTGAAAAAGCCCATCAGGCCAACCATCGTTGCTGCAGCGGCAGCTGTCAATCCGGCAATTTCCTGTGCCATCGGAGAAGCTACAGACAGGATCGCAATTCCGCAGGTGACATTGATGAACAGCATTATCCATAGATACCAGAAACGACGCGTCTTAACTGCTTCATTCGCAGTCAATTGAGAAAGGTCAGGGGTTTTCTTTTTATCCTGAACAAAGTCTTTCATATAGCCTTCTGGTGGTCTTTCTAAATAAGATGCAGATGCCATCATAATGACAAAGTATACAGCACCCAGAATAAAAAATGTGGCTGGAATGCCGACGGATTCAATTAAATTTGCCATCACCGGACTGGCTATCATCGCTGCAAACCCAAATCCCATGATCGCAAGACCTGTGGCAAGACCTCTTCGGTCAGGAAACCATTTTACCAAGGTGGATACAGGAGTTATATAGCCGATTCCAAGACCGATCCCTGCTAATACACCGTAGGTAAAATATAAAAGCCAAAGTGATTCCATCGTTGTAGCCAGACCTGAACCAATCATACCAATCCCAAAGAAACTTGCTGCTACCATCCCCGACACGCGAGGACCATATTTTTATACGAAATGTCCCATAAAGGCAGCGGACAAACCTAAAAATAAAATAGCGATACTGAAGGTCAGGGATACTCCACTCAGACTCCATCCATATTGTTCAATCAACGGATTCGTAAATACGCTCCAGGCATAGACGGAGCCGATCGAAATATGAATTCCTACAGCTGATAATGCAATAAGCCAACGGTTTTTCGTCTTACTCATACTATTCACTCCCTTTTCAAATAAAAAAACGTCTCACTTCCCTTTTGCAGAATTTCCCCATGCAAAAGAAAATGACGACGTTTTTAGATCAAGCAGGTTCACTACTTGTACACCAAAGTAATCGTTTACATTGTTTGCGACATTTAAAATCGACGACAGGACCGCTATCTCGCATCTTAAATGTTACAATTTTATGAACATAAATTATCATAGCTGTTTTTTGCAAGAATTTCAATTCTTTTTCTGAATTTTACATTTATCAATTCTTATCGCTTGTATTTTGTCTGTTCTACTCGGTATATTTTAATAACGAGAAATTTACAACGCCGGTTACAAGTGAGGTGAAAGAAGTGAGAGACCAAAAAAGTATAAAAAAACCAATTATTAGATACGATGAGGGAGAGTTCCAATCTGTTGAAGATGACATCGTTACGGAGTTCCCATTGACGATTTATATTAATGATGAGGAATTCGCTACAATGGTCTGTACCCCTGCTCACCTCGAAGAAATGGTGATCGGATTTTTGGCATCAGAGGGTGTCATTCGGTTTCGCAGGGATATTCTAAATTTCCAAATTGATGAAGAACAAGGCTTTGCCTATATTGAAATAGAGGGAACCATCAATACACAACGTGATTTTTCTAAACGATTCATCGGTTCCTGTTGCGGGAAGAGCAGACAGTTTTATTTTCAAAATGATGTCAAGACCACCAAGACCTCTACCTCAACTACTACCATATCAGCGGCTCAATGCATTAAACTGATGGATATGATGCAAGCGACCAGTCATGTATTCAAAGGAACTGGCGGTGTTCATAACGCAGCCATTTGCACCAGCGAAGAAATGATCGTCGGCAGAGCTGATATTGGCAGACACAATGCGCTGGACAAATTATATGGGCATTGCCTGTTGAATAAAATTTCCGTTCGCGACAAGGTTCTTGTGTTCAGCGGTAGAATTTCTTCCGAAGTTCTGACGAAAGCAGCCAAAATCGGAGTAGGAATCGTGCTATCGAAATCTGCCCCGACAGATTTAGCGATTGAACTAGCTAATGATTTGAACATCACTGCTGTAGGATTTATCCGTGGCGGTTCCTTTAATGTTTATACACACCCCAAACGTATCACCCATTAAAAAAACACCTTTACTATCCACTACAAGGCAGCGTAATCGCTGCCTTTTTTTGTTTCCCCAAAACTGAATTTTCCTTAAAGAGAGTAAAAAAATTTAAAATGCAAACATTAAAAAATGCTTCAATTCAAATGGAGATGGAGGTGAAACGATGAAAAAGAAATGGATCATCTTAACTATGTCTTTCGCTATCTCGACTGGTGTTTTAACTGGATGCAATATGGATGACAACGAGATGAACGAACAGCCTGAGGATATTGATTACAATCCGGTTCGTTATGACAACAGGGATAATGACATGAGAGATAACGATATGAGAGACAACGACCTGAGAGATAACGACATGAACAACAACCAGGGGCCGGATATGGACACTGACCCTCGTGATGTAAGGGAGCCTGGTGAGCCTGACACACCTAATAACATGGATGAAGAAGAACCAGATCCGGACGAAGAACCGTCAGAAGAACGTCGTGGTCAATAACCAAATAAGAGCAGCGGCTTAATCCGCTGCTCTTACCATATTCCCCAGGAAATTCACTCGCCGAACTGCCATACACTATGGCTTAGATTGCCATACCGGTAACTTCTATGCGCTAATTTGGCACTTTGTTCGTCATCGGCCGCTCCCATTGCATAAAAAATCGGTATAGAATTTCCACCCGTTTTCTGGAAGGAAAGGTTTTTGCCCAGCAAGGAGAAGATTCTTATATTTTAGAGGAAGGGGATTCATTCAGTTGGAACGCAAGCGTACCCCATTTTGTGAAAAATATTGGCGACGAACCAGCAGTGGTGTTGATTGCGCAGTACACGGATATAGAACTGGAAGATAAACTATAATGACACGTTCAATCAGAGCCTGTTCCAAACAAAAAAAAGCGGATTCGCTGCTTAGGTCAAACGATTGAAATGGCTGTGATTTTGATAACTGTCACAGCATTAAGCTTTTACCCATCAACATAGAAAGCACCCAAACCTAACGTTTTAGGTCTGGGTGTGATTGGTTAATAGTTAATTTGCATCTGCTCTTTCTTCTATTTTAATTTTCAGTAGTAACACTGTGTGATCTTCTTTAATCATTTCTTCAATAGATCCTTTGCTTTGAAAATCCTGTACCTGGATAGAGCCTTCTGTAGAAGACTGCCTGTAACCTCCTAAAACCATTGTTTCACCCAGTTTCAGTTCCACTTTTTCCTCTCCAATGGCGTACCCCCATGCACTTGGAAGTTCAGGCTTGAAACCTTGAGTCATTTTTCTTGGGGATTGGGACGATCCAGGAGCATAAAGGAAAACGGAAGGTTCTTCTAAATGAGGACTGATGATGCCAAAGCCTAATTGTCCTTCTTTCACTTCTTTAGGGCTCATCCCATAAGACAACTGCGTGACAGGCTCTGATTCTTTCTCCCCTTCTTCATACCTTTCCACCCATAGAGTCACCCATCTTTTATCGGCCTCAGGTAAATAAAATTCAAAATCCCACAGCATCCCTAAATTCAAGCCTTTAAATGTATTTCTGTAATCTGAATCAGGTGTTTTGGCTATGGTCGCTGGGGTTTCATTATCTTTTGCGCATCCAGCACTTATCAGCAACAGAAATATCAACGTAGATAGCAAGTAAAGTCTTTTCATCCTATATCCTTTCTGTCAGGCTTTTCTTTCTAACTGCTTCACTTTGTTTTCAAGTTCATAGACCTTTTGCTGCAATTCTTTATTAGGTTCAGTGATTTTTTGACCCAAAATAACAATAAAACTGATAACCGCGACGATTCCTCCACCTATCGCAACAAGGGAAAATATCATAAGATCTAAAATGAAAAATCACTCCTGACAATTTCATCATGATTGTTACTAGGCAATCAGTTAAGAAAGAAACTTACTAGTACACTTAGAAACATCAACACAACACAGCCGATAATAAAGTAGCCTATATAACGTACCCCTCTGGGCAACTGATTCAGATTTGCGCGCTTTGTCGGATAGCCTTCATGTTTTGATAAGTGTTCCATAGCATCATTGATTGGCCGATCTTCTTTTTTATAAGAAATAATAACCCCTCCCTTTTTATAATCGTTTTTCAATGGCTTTCATTACATCAAACGGACCATTTTCTTTATTGGAAGGAACAGCAAGTTTTATGCCTTTTTCCGGGTAGACAGCTGAATGAAAGCTGACTCCTGGATCATATCCCATTACATGATATTTAAAGATCTTAGCATTTTTCCTATTTATCCATACGCCATAACCATAATCGACATCTGCATCAACATTTACTTGAGGTTCTAATAAGTATGAAGTGGTTTCTTTACTTAACAGCTCGTTATTGAAAAGTGCCTCCCACAGCTTGATCATGTCCTGAGCAGTTACAAAAGCCCCTCCGTCGGCGCCTCCTTTGACTGGAACAGAATAAATGTTAGTCCTCCAGGTCCCACCATCCGGGTTGTCTATGTATCCCAATGCTGTGTTTTCAGGTAGCTGGTCCAAGGAAAAATATCCGGAATCTCTCATTCCGCATTTCTTAAAAATTTCTGTTTCGATAAAGTCTGTAAAACTTTTGCCTGTCTGTTGTTCGATGATTAATCCCAGCGTGATATAGCCAGCGTTGTTGTAATGAAACCTTTCACCAGGTGAAAACTTCATTTCGTTATTTTGAAATAAAGGAAGGAAATCATGCAGACTTGTCATTTCATAAACCGGCCGGTCTTTCCATAACTCTTCGAAGTCTTCCATTTCCTCCTCATCAAAATAATCGGGGATACCTGAGGTATGAGTCAAAAGATGATGGATGGTGATGTTTTCATCAAAATTGGGAAAGTCGACTTTCAGGCACTCTTGTAATTTAGTATTAAAGGAGATGACTCCTGTTTCGACCAGTTGGCAAATGCCTATTGCGGTGAACAATTTACAGCCAGAAGCTATCCCGAATCGAGTATGGACGGTATTGGCCAGTCTTTCTGATCTGTGTGCCAAGCCATAAGCCGATTGGAAAATAACCTCATCTCTGTCTTTTATGTACACTACACCTGAGAAATCAACAGTTTTGACAATACCTTCGATAACTTTGTTTAATTCAGCTTTTTCCATTTATGATAGCTCCTCACTTAAAATACGTCTTTATAGGCCCAGCGGTTAGGATTGGATGGTTTATACTTCTTTATTTCTTTGTAGACAAAAGTCCCGGCCATTAAATCATGCAAGGCTCGCTTATCCTCTCTGGCTATAACCATAACGATGCTAACGAGAGTAGTTAATCCGAAAGTAAGATATCCCAACCCATATTTCCCAATACATTCCCGTATGAACATATCCCATAACGAAACATGTTGCCCGTTTGTTTTCATCACTTTTATTCCTACGATCCTTTTACCCACGATATAGCCGCCCCATATTACTGGTACAATCGTCAGGTAGGAGACATAGGCGATATTCCATGCCATTCCCTGCGTAAAATCCATAGCAAATTTGCCTGTAATCGTTTTCAGAGATAAGGCAATGATCATACTCAAAATCATGAAATCCAGTAAATCCGCACCTAGCCGCTTGCCAAAACCAGCCCTTTCCGTTGCAAAATTCAACTAATCCCGCCCCCTCATTTGCAGCTCTTCCCATTCATTTCTCATAACCCCCATTTTAATGGCATCATAGTAGACGCCATCGACCATGCGCGCTTGCCTGATTCTAGCTTCTTCTTTCATTCCTATTTTTTCAGCAACTTTGATCATTCTGCTATTTCCTGACCACGTAGACATCCCTAAGCGGTGTATGTCAGTAGATTGAAAGAGATAATCAATCCAGCGGCTGTATGCTTCAGAGCCGTAACCACCGTTCCAATATTTTTTATCATAGATGACAATCCCTGTTTCTAACCAGTTCGTATTTTTATCCACCCAATAGGAGCCTACTGTCCCTATCAACTGATCCTCTACTGTAATAATCAATGTATTTGGAACAGAGGAAAATATGTAATAATCTTGCTCCCAACTTTCCCTGTACTCTTTCATCGTCAATTTTGGTTCCGGGATATAAGGCCCATTCCACTTTTTAGCTGCCTGCTCTGTTTCTTCATATTTCCAGAAAAATAATTCATCAATGTGTTGTTCTGTAGCTTCTGTAAGTGTAATTTTATCTCCGTTTATTTCTACCATTTTTTTAACCTTCTCCTTTAATCGGAATCAATCGTAGTTTATAGTAATCAATCGTGTCCTGTAAGTCCCTGTGTCAAATTCAAATTGGTGACTCTTTTTAAAAACAGAGGCTATATTTGACAGCCTACTCGCCACTAATACCAATTATTTCAAAATCAGAAGATTAAAACAATACTTTATCTAATAATAAAAGACGCCTTCCCAATTCTGAGAAGCGTCTCTCTATAACTTATGATTCAATCATTTTTTCCTAATGAGAACCCTTCAAACAACCGTCCTCCATAAGGCTCCAATATCTCATCCACTAATCGAATAATGCTACTTTTATCGCCTGTTTGATAGAAAACATCAAATACCTTTATAAACTTCTTAGCAAATCGTTCATCATAGTTTTTCAGCGCTCGCACGGTCCATTTGGATGTGCCAATCCACCTTCGGTTTGTACGTAAAACGAATTCACTTACCAGCTCAGCCAGGGTATTAGCTATGAATAACTGTTCATCCCTTCGAGAGCTGCCGATTAAATCTTCCAGTGCATCTGTAATGAAATAACGTTTCATTTCAATTGTTTTTGCAGACCATTCTTCTGGTCCTTTTTCTAATAAAGTTTGAGCCTCTTGCTTAATAGGTACGATTATCCCTTCATCTTTCAAAATAAATCCTTCAACCACCATCCGCGGCAAGGATGGTCTTGCTCTTTGGCAATCACTCTTAAAATATTGTCTATAAGAAGTTAAGTTATGTACGAAAACTTCGATCCGCCAATCAAATTCAATTAATGACTCCCGATATGAGGAAGAAATCGTACGATCGAATATGATTATATCGAGGTCTGAAGTTTCTGTAACTTCACCCCGTACAACACTACCTGCTAATAAGGCACCTTTACAATCAGGATAATATTTTTCTATAAACTTATGCGCTGCCTTTACCGGATTCAGCTTTTTATATGGTTTCATTCGCTTCTCCTAATCCACGTTTTCCAAAAAATATTATAATAATGTCTTTTCAATGATACGTTTTGCTCGGTAGTCCATTATTTCTGGCAAGTCATTCAATGGAAAATACTTGAGTGCTAAACTTTCACCATCTTCCATTACTAATTCTCCATATGTGTTTATCGCCTCGTATACCCCAATGACATTGTAAACCTCATCCCCATTTGGATACTTGAAATAATAGTCCTCACCGGACAGCAGATTTCTGAACTGTAATTCTTCCGCCTGCAAGCCAGTTTCTTCTAATAATTCCCGCCTGGCTGTCTGCTCCAGGCTTTCTCCTGGCTCCATGTTTCCACCAGGCAATCCCCATTCCTTTGTATCGGAGCGGTGCTGCAGTAATAACTCTTGAGCACCATTGAATACAAACAAGGTAGAGCCAGGTAAAATTAGCGGTCTGGTTCCAATTAGTTTTCTTATTTCCTTAGTGTAGTCAAAGATAAAAACACTTCCTTCTTATATGTATCACGGTTTTCAAATTCATCAAACCTCTGGATCACCTTTAGCATAAATCTTCCCCCATAAATGTGTCCATCATCAATTGAAGAAAAGGAATTGTTTGGGTATCTGATTTTATCTGGGATCGAATCCATTCGAATTCATCATTCAATAACTTAGTAATTCCTTGAACAGCCACTGCATGAGAGGAAGGAGTCACTGTTTCATATATACGTTCATATCTATCCAGCTTCTCGCTGGGCAAAAATTCATGTACAGCCTTCAATCCCAGCAAGGCCCGGTCTGGTGCATAGTGATGTAACAACACATAAGACAGGTGTCTCATAACATAGCGCAGCATTTCTACTGCCCAGGTAAGATTCCCTCGTTCAGCGGCCTTCTTATACTGAAAAAGGAACCATGCTGTATCGAGCACATGATCATGGAACTCATCTTCGCTCAATGTCAAATGCTGCTTAGACTCATAGCTTTCCATCACACCTTCCGGATCGAACAGTACTGTGAAATAATCTTTACTTTGTATGTTTTTTTCTGTCACGGTAAATAAGTCAATATGCAGCCAATCCTCGTAAACTGCTATTATCTGCGGAGCTATGATAAAAATATCGTCATAAAAGATGATTTCTTTGTAGGCTTTTAAATGTTCCAAACGACGTAATAGAAATTCTTTTTCTTCACCTCCTTTAACAAGACAATATAAATCCACATCGGAATGCTCATCATGTTCCCCTCTGCCCATCGACCCTTTTAAAAATATACTCTTCACGCTGGAGTCCCTTTTCAAACTCTCAACGATCTTCTTTACCGCAATTTCCTGTCTCATCTCCTGCCCCCTATGACGAAAATAAAATATTACGTCATTGTACCGATAATTTCCTGATTTTTCAACAACCTTTTCCTACTTAAAAAGCCCTCTGCAAAGGCAAAGGGTTTTTAGGAACTGTTCAACATATTTTTTATTTTTTGCAAAACCTATGAAGTTCTTCACAAGCTTCTTTTTACCCAGTAACAATCATTGCATTATAATCAAAATAAGTTATACTTAAGTTATACAAAAACTATACATCAGGGGTTGTTAATTTTGTACAAACTTGTAAGGAATCATTCCAGTAAGACAGAAATATTGAAAAACCCATTGGATCAAACAGTTAAGATTTTTGACGATTATAGTGAAGCCAAACATTTAGCCGAAAAATTGAATGCTTATATGAAAGATAACCTGCTTTGGAAAGTTACCAGTTATTATTGAAGATCCATTAGAAAAAGCCCTCCGGAAGGGAGAGCTTTCTCTATGAATGTTATACACAAGGTGTGGTCGGAGTGTGATTTAATACGGGCATCGTACTGTTATGGTATGAGAAAAATTCATTACTGACTAAACCTATTAATCATATTTTAGAAAATATTCAGGAAGTGATCTAAGATGGCCTGTCATTCTCCCTTTGTAAACTTTCCAGATAAGACTCAATTTCATGTTTGCTTTTTAAAGTGATGATATCTTTTATATGCTCTTGTGATTGAAGAGCATACATCCTTTCCTTCATAATCCTTTTACGAGGTTTGTATGTGGTATAGATATATTTAAGGAACTCCCAATCTAATTTCTCCTTACACCCTTCCCCCATGTCAGGCCGCGTTTTTCCAATATTCATCAACCACCGTTTAACTGCACGATAAAGGCAAACATTACGTGGGAGTTCCAGATAAATAATGGTATCCGCGCATTCCGTTCGAATATCAAAGGTTTTGCTATAATTTCCTTCGATAATCCAGGTTTTTTCCTTAAGAATGTCTCGCTGCGCCTCCTTAAACTCTTCCAATGATGCCTCCACCCAGCCCGGCTTCCAATACAATGCATCCAAATGGTAGACATTAATTTGCAACGCTTCTCCCATTTTTCGCGCAAAAGTAGACTTCCCTACCCCTGCTGAGACCCCTAAAACCATAATTCGTTTCAAGTTCCCCCACCTCCATTTTCAACTATTAGCCATGTTCCTCATTACTGAATTAAGAGCCTCCTGTTTATTACAGGAACGCTTTTTGTATGCTTGGACGTCCGACAGAATGATAGAGCCTATATAAGCACACAAACCTATTCAGTCAACCGCTTTTGTAAGAAGTATTGATTGAATCCCTTAGGATGGTCTTCAATCACGCCGAACACTTGATATCCATTGTTTTGATAGAAATCGGGAGCCTGGAAACTGTATGTATCTAAATAAATCAGTCTGCACTCACGTTCAACAGCGAATTCTTCCAGTTTTCTAAGTAACTCTCGCCCATACCCCTTCCTCCTTAAGTTTTTATCAACCCAGAGAAAATCAATATGCATATGATACCAGAACATGTTGCCGGTGATGCCACCCTTCACGTTTCCTTCCTCATCTTTCAACATGAAACCAATTGCTTCATTAGGCGTTTTAATATGACCAGGTAACTGCTCCATATTATGTTCGATCACTTTTTTCTTCACTAAGTCGTAGTCTTCCTTGCTCCATTTCTCTACTATTTTCATTAACTTGCCACTCCTTTCTATGTTTGTAGAATCCCCCTTCCGCTTGAGCAATAATAGTTCATGTTCCTGCTCCCTGGCACGGTTCTGGTACTTCCTCTAAGTCAAAAAAAGCAGTGGACTCAATGAAAGCCACTGCTTTTAGCGTATTATTTTACCGGGATCCAAACCTCTGAATAATAATGAGGATCAAAAGGATCCCCTCCTCTATACACTTCCAGCTCTGGGGTGCCAGCGTGTTCATACCCGCTGGATGGAAACCATTCCGAAAAGATTTTCTTCCATGCATTTTGCATCGCATCCGGCATAGCACCATGAACCTCGAACACTGCCCATTTAGAAGCCGGGATTTCTTTACTGGAAAGACCATCAGGTATATCACCTTCATGGGCGGTTGCTATCCAGTAGTCTATGTGATTAGATTGGCTGGTGCTTTTATCAACACAGACTCCCAATACACCTTTGACATTACCGTTATTCATCTTAAACAATAAATCTGCTGTACCATCCTTGTTTACCTCATCCCACAACTTCGGAATACCTGTAAGATTCTCTTCATTGACTAAAGAAAATTGACGTTTGATTCCGACGATTGTAAATCCTTCTTGCTCCACCACTTTATATTGCATTGGCTCTGCTCCCTTCAGACTCACCTGGATGACCAGGCGGTTATAAGATTGCAGCTTTCCCGTATACTTCCGCGCTTCACTTGGTGATATACCGTGCTGCCTGCGGAATGCTTTCGAAAAAGCCTCGGGAGTGTCATAACCATACTTATAGGCAATATCAATGATACGGGCGTCTGTTTTATTCAATTCCTGAACTGCTAATGTCATCCGTCTTCTTCTGAGATATTCCCCAACCGATATTTCTGTCATCAAGGAAAATACCCGCTGGAAATGAAAGACGGAAACATTAGCCTCTGAAGCAATAGCTTCCATAGAAATCTCATCATAAAGATGTTCTTCGATAAAATCGATAGCCCTTTGCAATGATTCTACCCATGTCATGGCACTCACTCCCTTAATCTGATCGTAGCAAAGCCCTGGAGGGAATTCTGGTCATTTTCTGCTTTGTTTTGTCAGAGGTGTGAGCGAAGATAATTATCATCTTTTAAAAGGGGGCATATTAGAAGGGTTTAATTCCTCACCTTCGATTACAATAGCCATCAACCCATGTTCAGATCGTGGTGTTTCATGCCATTCGTCTTGCTCCCAGAAAACAGCCACTCCACTTTTTACTTGGTGAAATACTTTATCAGTTCCACATACTTCCCCTTCCCCACTAACGATAAGCAGGATTTGTGAAACAACCGCTTGATGATATCCTATTTTTCCTCCAGCTTCCAAATGCATGGCTCCTATATGTAGAGGTTTTTTTGTTTGCAAAATACGGCTCATGATGAAGTCTGATTCAAATTTGGTAATCGAATGTCCTGCTTCTTTATCAAATCGGTAAAAGTCCACGAGATTCCTCCCCCATGATGCCAACCTTTCAGGCTTCTACGACCATATCGGCATTTTCCATCGGATGCTCCTTATCGGTATAATATTCTTCCGCCTTCCAGTAGCGGTTGATGAACTTCGAGATATTCGTCCTGATTGCCTCTTTCTCTCGAAGGAATCTTTTTTCCCGTGGCCAATCAAGATATACCATATAATCAAAGTAATCTTTCCATTCACTTCTTTGAAGAAATACTCCTTCGACAATAATGAGACCATTTTCCGGAAGGGTGATCGTGCGTCTTCGGTGTGTATCTGAGTCTTTATCATAAAAGTCCAATGTCACCTGAGATAAATTCCTGATCTTTTCAAAGAGTTCTCTGCGTAAACCCATTACATTCCACTGTAAACGATAATATTCATACCATTCTTCCTGACCAGTATCATAACGTTTTCTCCGTTCCACAATATGATCATCCATATGGAATGTGCGATAAAGAATATTCTCCGCTTCAATCCTTTTACCCAGTTCACTGGCAAAAGTGGTTTTACCAGAACGGCTTAAGCCATCTATTCCTACTACGTATCTTTGATGATCAGTTACCTTGTCTTTAATAATATCAGCCAGTTTATCGACTTCTGCTTTCAACACCGCTCACCTGCTTCACGCTTACTTTTCTAATCCTTTGCGTAGACGTAAACTTCCTGGCCAGCCAGCACCATTCTCTTTTCCAGATGCATGCCGATTTTCTGTGCCACATGCCGGGAAGCCATGTTGGCAGGCTGGATGATTGCAATGAATCGTTTAATACCAAGCTGGTAATGCCCATAATCAAGGAATGCCTTGGCTGCTTCAGTCGCATAACCTTGGCCCCAGTAGTCACGGGCTATCCAATATCCGATTTCTATTTCTTTTGCTCCATCCAATTCCCGGGGCACCAGACCGGCATGGCCCACAGGAACATTATCTTCTTTCCTGACGAGAACCTTAAATCCCATATCTTCGCCATGCTCATATGTACGGTAGATCCACTGTAAAAACTCTTTCGCCTCATCCTTGTTTTTCGGCGTTCCCTCACCGATATAACGGACCATCTGAGGATCTGACAGCATACCTGCAAGGAAATCCATATCTTCATCTTCATAGGAACGGACATCTAATCTTCTTTCTGTATAAATTTGCATTTTCTCTAAACACCTCTGTTCTCAGTTTTCTGGTTGTAGTCGTTCTGCTTAAATATGTATTATAAAACTCCCATAAAAAAATCCTCCAGCATAATCAGTGATTCTTTGTTGTATTAGGCCGTATACTTCTCTTAAACAGGAGGAAAATGGCAACAATTAGAGCAATAGGAATCCCCCACGCCATTACTGCTCCTACTATTACCATAACAATAGAGGTAATACTCAAAAAGTCTTTCACCTCCCAGTCTGTTGTAAGTTGAACAAGACGGCGTGCTATCATCCAATTTTATGCGGGTATTCGATACGAATGGAAACAATTTCTCCACAGTTGACACAATAGGTGTAAATTTTATTGGATCCCATGCTCATTGGTTTACCCAAGGGCCTTACGTGTGTGTAATCTGTACCTTCCACAAGTTTCGTTCCACTGCATTTCGGACATTTCTCCTTGCTCAACCACACCATCTCCTTATTTAATTTTTATATTCGCTTATTAATAAATTCTCCTTTTCCCTTTCAATTCCTGCAGAAAGGCGTCTTCTTATTTCAAGAAGACGCCTCTAAGTCTATCATTCATATTCTTTTTCAATATTTTTCGTACTTCTTACGGTATCAATTGGCCGTACTTTAGCTTCAATGGCTTCCCGCTTCGGCTCCAGGAATGGAGGCAGGGATAATTTTTCTCCTAATGTTTCATAAGGTTCATCCCCCATGAATCCAGGTCCGTCGGTTGCGAATTCAAATAAGATTTGCGGAGCCACATTGCTATATAGAGACCCGAAGAAGTGGCGATTGACATAGCCGGATGTTCGGAAGTTAAAGCTTTCCATCCGCTCCTGCCATTCGTCAAGTACGGAGCGGTCTTCCACCCGGAAGGCAGCATGGTGAACCGTGCCGAATCCTTGGCGAGCCGGTGGCAGAACTGTATTATATTCTACAACTACCTGACCGCCATTACCGCCTTCTCCTACTTCAAACAAATGGAATGCGCCGGCCTGATCGATTTCTTTAAATAGAAGCACTTTCTCCATCATTTTTTTGAAATAATCGATATTGTCGACACGAACAAACAGCGGCCCTAACCCCGTAATCGCATATTCTAACGGAATCGGTCCATCCTGCCAGGGAGTACCAGGTGCAACCCCGTTATCATTTTCATCGGAAATTAATTGATATTGCTGGGCATCAAAATCAACGAACGGAAGCACTTTCTTGCCAAACTGTTTCTTGATACCTTCATGCTTCACTTCCAGCCGGTCAAACCGCTTCACCCAGTAATCAAGCGCTGCATCATCAGGTACGCGGAATGATGTTTTAGATATTTCGTTTGTACCATGGGTACCTTTCGGAATGCCAGGGAAATCGAAAAACGTCATATCGGTTCCCGGGCTGCCTTTATCGTCAGCAAAAAACAAATGGTATGTGCGGATATCATCCTGGTTGACCGTCTTTTTAACAAGACGCATGCCGAGCACATAGGTGAAGAATTCATAATTCTTTTCCGCACTGCTCGTAATCGCTGTAACGTGATGAATCCCTTTTAATTCATTCATGATTTTACCTCCTGTTTCCATTGTATCTATCTGAATCTCTGAATTATTTCGATTTCAAGATAAATATAATACGTTTAAAATACACTGTCAAACTATAAACTTCAGCTGGTCCCAGTACACCAATTGGCAAAAAAACTCCTCCCATCAGTAAATGAATAGGAAGAGTTATGAATTGACTGCTTGAATTTGCATAGAAATCCTTTTTATTGCTTTCTCTTTTTGAAGGAAGGACTTAACTCGCTCCAGACATCAAATAGATTTTTATCTAGATCCCAGAACACAAAATTGTTTCCTGGATGACCGCGGTCCTCTATTTCCCCCACCCTTACTCCTTTGTCTCTTAATTCTTTATGTAGTGCTTCCAGCGCATTCCATCCATCCACTTCAAATGTTAACGAAAAGTGTGCCTTACCTTTCTGGTCTATGAAATTAGCTGTCTCGTTTTCTTGCGTTTTCACTAAAAAAAAGCTCTGGTCTGCTAGGTTGATAATTGCTTTATCTTCATCCTGATAGCTTAATTCGGCATCCAAATTATTCACATACCAGTTTTTCGCTTCCTCCACATCTGCAACCGGAATATACGTAGTCCCTACTCGCAATAGCTTTTCTTTCATCATCACGCCATCCTTCCTTATCCATGGTTTTCCTTATGTGAATTTGATCCACTTACCATTATAAAATTAGAGGGATTCAATTGTGGCTCCGTGCTCTTTTCTGTTTGCGCCTTAGTCCTTAGCCCTGCAGGAAGGAGTGGAGGGGTTATGATATTCTTTACTCCACGTGCGATCCCAAGCAGGGAGAGGACGAACAATACAAGAAAAATCAGTGGAATTCCTACTAACCAGGGTGCATGAGTCTGTAAATTATAATAGTACATACCAATCAGTGAAGCCCAGTCGTAGGTGACTGGAACCGGACGGCTTCCCATCAAACTGTAATCTACAAGTGTTCCGCCAAAGAAGAGTTCAAATACTCCTAAGTGGGTCATTACTAATATGGCTTGAATCGTTTGCCTGGTAAACAAGTTAATCAAACTATGCTTCAGGTGAGGGAACAAATGGTAGCGGAATAAATGGAAAGGATTCCCTCCTAACACTCTACTGGAGATGACAAAATCTCTTTTTAAAATGACGCTCGTTTCACTTGCGATCAGTATAGCAGCAGGTGGAATCAGTAACATGCTGATCACCAGAACCTCCAACGTGAGGCGGAATGCAAGGCTTGTCGGAAACCCTTCAAACGGCTGCCAAAGCAAAGGCTTTAACAGGTTATAAGCAATAAGTGACGCAGGTATAAAATACAGGACAGAAATAGTGTTTTCTACTACCTTGGCTGTTCCTTTGAATTTGAAACCAAGAGGTACCCCGATTAAAAAAGCAACAAAAAAGCTCACCAGTCCAATGGAAAAAGCACCTAAAATCGTGTACTTGGCACCTTTCAAAATATAATAAATAAGATGATTGCCATTAAAGTCTGTCCCCAGAATAGAATAGTCGAAAGGAGCGAACGGGGCACCGACCATATTATTGTCACTGTCATATAGGTAAGGGGTTTTAGCTACGTAAGAATCAAAGAAACCCATATGGATAAAACTTGCCGCCAACATCACAACAATAAATCCAAGACCAGCTACCAGCAGCGGTTGTGTGACAATTTTCTTCCTCATAAGGACACCTCCTGCTTCGTTGACAAGTAAAGTGCTAACTCAATCAACTTAAGAAAAAGGTAAATTGGAATGAAAAATAGCAAAGCTGTCACAAAGAACACAGGAGGCTGTGAATAATCCAGTAAAAATGATGTCATTCCAAGATTGTTGAACAAGTACTCAATAATCAGGAGATTGCTGATCATGATACTGACCAGAAACTTTGCCTGGTAGGCTAGCCGGACGAACATATTTCTCAAAATGTGCATTAACAATATGTAGGATTTAGTTAACCCCTTGCTAACAGCAAGTTCATAATAATGTTCTTTCCGTTCTTCTTCCACCAGTTCCAGCATGGATTGGAAGAAATACATTGTTGGCAATACCGCCAATACAACCGCTGGTGCCAGGACAGCTTCTTCAGCACCGGCACCTGAAACTTTCGCAACATTCATCCCCGTTTTCTGATACAGCCAGACTAATAGCATTTGTGCTGCTACTACAAACACTATATCCGGAATGCTTTGCAAAAAAGAGGTTGTAGCCACAAAAGCGTTATATACCTTTTTAGGAGCCCGCCATAAGAGTATCGTTCCAAGAAGCGCGATACAAAAGGAAGCAGAAAGCGCGATTCCCAGAATGGTCATGGAACTTCGGAATGCTTTGAATATGAAAGGGAATAAATCTCTTTCAACCCCGGATGTCGGGTTGACATATATCAGTAAACCCGGCTCCATCAATTGCTTCCAGATAGGTGTGAACACTTGTAAACCTGGCCAGACAAACCCCTCCACCGACATGAACAAAGGTGAAACGCTTACAATGAAAATACCAATGATTAAAAAAAGAGGCTTAGTCACCTCTCGTGCTATGTATGATCCCCATTTCATCAATATATCCTCCGGTAACAATCTTTTCCTTTTATCTTATAGGAAGCTCGTCCTACTGACTACCCTAATGCATGAAAAAAGGCTGAGATTCTATCAGCCCTAATCGTTAAATTATTGATCGGGATATGTCTTTTGCAGGAAGTTCACAGATTGATGGATCAATTTCTTTAATACATCAACATCTACATCCGCCAATTTATTAATATAAACACACGCTTTTCCTTTGGTATGTTTGCCGAAATCTTTCAGCAGTTCTTCGTTGTCATCCCCGGTGGCAAAGTACAGGCTTATCTTCGCTTTGCGTGGAGAAAAACCGACCAATGGAGCGTCACCTTCGTGGCCGGAAGCATATTTATAATGATAGCTGCCGAAGCCGATGATACTCGTCCCCCACATATGGGCGTGGTACCCAGTCGCTTCGGTAAAGATATCTAATAACCGCCAGGCATCCTCCCGCTTCTTTGAACTTTCCACACTATCGATAAAATCAATGACACTATTATCATTTTGCTTGGTTTTCAATTCGTATCCGATAGTCCTCACCCCTCATCCCATTCAAATTTTGCTTATAGTCCTTGATACAATCAGCAAAAGCTCATTAATAATTTTCATTAACGTCCACTAATTCAAAACGCTCGCACACGAGCAGCATATTCTCAGAAAACTCCATTCCGACCTCTTGTAATTCTCGTTTGAAAAACCTTTCGTGCACCTCCCACCAATAACGATAGGTTCGATCGCCTTCCCCTTCTGAAATCGCAAACTCTTCCGATACCTTATTCATCGGCAATATTTCTACTTGGATGGTTTTAATAATGGCAACTGGTAAGTCCTCACTGTTCAAGATGATGCTATATTCCCCAACTGCAGGAATAGGCTCGCTTTCCATTTCATAAAAAACGTGCCCAGAGCAAGTAGCGGTTTTATACCCGTCAATCACTAATTGAGCCAGCTCATCCGGATCAGCTCCAAATTGCCAGGCGGTGACAGGAGTTGTTTTTTCTTCAGGATGGTTAACTAAGTATTCATTCCAGTATTTTTGTGCTGATTCATTCATATCCAGTTCTCCTCATTTGTTGATTTCTCACGACTTTCCCCCTCACCCTCCTTAATAAAAGGTAATAATCTAGTTATTCTACCATTTCCTGTAATCCCCTTTTAAAAGTAATAAAAAAAGTGCATCCCTTATCAACAGGATGCACCGATAACTCTAACACTGGTACAAGATTGTCTGGGCTACCCCTATAAAATACTCCGATTCGACAATGATATGATTCAATACTACTTTGGCGGTCGGATTATTACTGATCGGTTCGCTATCTTCCATCAAGCTGCGGCAGAAGTTGATGAATTGCTGGCTTTGCGAGAGACAGAATGAGACGAGCTGCATAATATCCTGGTATAGACTTGCTGTAACTTGTCCTTTCGATCGGTTTACTGTTTCAATATAACGGACTACTCGTTGGTGCGCGACCGCGAAATCTTTTTCCCACTGGGCTAATGCTTGTACATAATTTTGTTCCAGGTTAGGTACTAGTTCCCGAATGACGACGGTATGCTCCTCTTCCTGGTGCTTCCAAAACTCTGCTTCGTCAAGGACACGCAATGGCATTTGGTGTCCATAGTAAAATTGCATAGACGTACCCCTCCATCCTATTTTTCTCTTTTACTATATGAAGGGCACAGACAAAAAAAGAACTAGCGATTGAGGAATATCACCGCCAGTCCTTGTCTTTGTCCTTATCCTGCAGCAGCTTGTTTTTTCTTGTTGATAACGAAATCATCCAGCTTCAGATTGACCGGGTTAGCTATCGTATCGCCTACCGGGCATGTTTTTTCAATGAAAGCTATGAACTCCGCCACCTTCTCTTGTGGTGCGTCTGTCTCGATATGAATCGTATATCGGATGTCGCTATAGCCGCTACGTACGTCAGACTTATGCATAAAACCATCTGTATCAAGATCTCCGGCTACCTCTACCCGGAAATCATCAAACGCTATATCAAATTGTCTGGCATAGGCACGTGCAACAATAGCCTGACAGGCACCCAGCGCAGTTAACAATAGCTCCACTGGATTCATACCAGTGTCGGTTCCTCCCATTTGTGCTGGTTCGTCGATGGTCACTTCAAAATTTCTGGATGTTGCTTTGACCTGCATTCCTTCCTGGAGTTGTGCAGTGGCATAAAAAGTTGTGTTTGGCATGTTGATTACCCCTTCCGGTATCTTAATATACTTTTATTATAAACATTCTTGAGGAGAAATCCATGGACAAATTGTGAAATATTGAGCAATGTATTATAAAAAAAACTGCAGTTTACCTGCAGCTTTTAAAAATTGATGAGACTAAAGAAATAACCGCCTGCCACACCAAGAATCACAATCATCCAGGCAGGTACCTTCCAAATATTCAATAATGCAAACAATATCGCTCCTAAGGCAAAATCAGCGGCATCGAAAATAGAACTTTTGATTACCGGATCATAGAATGCCGCCAACAATATCCCCACTACGCTGGCATTGACACCCATCAGGATGCCTTGGAAATCCTTTCTTTTACGCAATTCATTCAAAAATGGTAAGGCTGCAATAATTAATAGAAAGGAAGGCAGGAAAATACCAATAGTCGAGACGATTGCGCCGGCTATTCCTTCCATCATCGTTCCCAGGTAACTGGAGAAGGTAAATAATGGTCCAGGTACTGCCTGTGCCATCCCATAGCCAGCCAGAAATTCATCCGCCGTCAACCAGCCTTGAGGTACAATTTCCCGCTCGATCATCGGAAGTACGACATGACCGCCGCCGAAGACTAGTGAGCCGACACGGAAAAAGGTATCAAAAATGCTTAAGAGCGGATTGTCTATCATTTTTGTTAACACTGGCAACATGACAAGCGTAAACACAAGGATGCCAAGCGACGTGAGCCCAAGTTTTTTAGAAATATTCACCTTGAACGTCTGCACTTTTGATTCTGCTTTGTCTTTGAACAGTTTTATTCCGAGCAATCCAGCCGCTACGATAACCATGATCTGCATCCATGCGGACGGATATAATAACATAATCGCTGCTGCGACGAGCGCGATTGCTATTCGTGTTTTGTCCGGAGTCAGCTTTTTCCCTAATCCGATTAATGCATGTAGTACCACCGCTGCCGCAACTACTTTTAAGCTGTGGATGAACCCTGCATCCCCTAACGTAAAAGTCTGGTACAGCATTGCAAAAATAACTAACACAATAATCGAAGGTACAGTGAAACCAAACCATGCGACAAAACCACCCAGGATACCTCCCCGCAGCATGCCGATGGATATACCTACTTGCGAGCTTGCTGGTCCAGGGAGGAACTGGCACAAGGCAATGATGTCTGCATATGTTTTATCGTCTAGCCATTTCCTGCGGTCGATGTACTCATCTTTGAAGTAAGCCAGATGAGCGACTGGCCCACCGAAGGAAGTAAGCCCAAGTTTCGTTGATACAGCTAAGATTTCTAAAAGTCTTTTCATCGTCCTTTATTTCCCGCCTTTCACTTGATTTCTTTAAACAATTCATACGCTTTGGCTCGCGCCTCTTCGAGAATGGTTTCTCCCTTTGTGGTAATCTGATAATATTTTCTGATTTTCCCGTTCACATTTTTTTCTTCTTTATCTAACAAGCCATCCACTTCCATATGATGGAGAATCGGATATAAAGTTCCAGGACTGATATCATATCCATGCTCATGAAGTTCTTCCAGCATCCATGAGCCATAAATCGCTTCTTCTTTTGCATGGTGCAGGATATGGATGTGGATGAACCCTAAAAATAACTTCCTCAAAATTTTATTATCCATTTGATTACCCTCCCGATATCGGTTTTCAATATCGAATTCCGATATTGATTATATATAATACCAGCTGTCTGGTCAACAATAAAATGCCCAGGCATAATACCTGAGCATTTTATTAGATTGAGTCAAAAATCTTAGTGCCTTTAAATTAAGCTGTACGCAGGTATGTCTGTCGTCCCCATAACACCCCTGGAATCAGCAACACAGCCAGTGCTATGACTCCGAGCCAGCCGATTGCTCCCCAGAGAAATCCGGTCAATGTCCCGCCTGATGCAACACCAATATAATAGCTTACGAGATAAATACTGGAGGCTCCACCTTTATGATGGGTAGCAGTCTGATTGACAGAAGCTGCCACCATAGAATGGACGACGAAAAAACCGAAACACATCAGTCCGAGACCAGTATAAATAAGCGCTACTACCGGTACCGCAGTCAGGACAACTCCTGTAAGCATGACGAAAACACTCGTGACTACAACTTTCCCCATACCAAACGAAAGAGAGAGTTTACTGGCAACCGGTGAGCTTACCAGTCCCAATCCATAAGCAAAATAAGCGAATGTAATGGTACCGATCGACAAATAGAAAGGTGCGTCACTCAAGTAAAATGGGAGATAAGTCCATATACCGGTAAACGCCAATTGGATGACAACCCCCATATAAAATGCCGGAATAAGGTTTTTATCTTTCAAATGGATGAACATTCCCGCCAGATCTTCTTTGATTGGAAGTTCGCTTGTTTCAAAGTTCCGCGATTTTGGCAGAAGGATTAGGAAAGCTATGAAAAATAATGCTTCTAACACAAACAGCAGCCATAAGGACATTTGCCAGGAGGCATACTCGGCTATATAGCCAACGAATACCCTCCCGAACATGCCGCCAATTGCGTTGCTCGCGATATAAAAGGAAATCCCGATTCGGACACTGCGCTGTTCGAATTCTTCTCCGATATAGGCGATTGCTGCTGCCGGCAATCCAGCAACAAAAAAACCCTGGATGAACCTTAGTACTAGCAGAAGCGCGAAAGATTCCAGGAAAGGCATGATGAACAGGGGGATGATCGAGAGAAGTATGGTGACTTTCATCAGTTTCACCCTGCCCCAGCGATCAGACATCAAGCCGAAAACAAGCAGCCCAATAATCAAGGAAACTATTGTAAGCGAGATTAATAAACTGGATGCTGTCGGCGATACATCAAATTCCCGTGTGAATATCGGCAGGATTGGCTGCAGCATATAGATGTTGGAAAAAGTCATGATCGAGGCCGCCGCAAGTGCGATGATCGCCATCCAGAATGGTTTATCCTTTGAAGTGTAGCCGTTTTTATATGTACGCTTTTGTTGCCCCACAAAAATCACTTCCTATCACACTATTGTATATGAAAATATCATTTCGTCTTTCCCACTACAAGAGTTTAAAGGACCAAAGTCAATCGATTCCGAATTTTCCATACTCGTGTTAGGATAGAAATAATCATACATAGGAGGAGTGACAAAGCATGTTGAAACCAATCGCTACTGATAAAGCACCTGCTGCTATCGGTCCCTACTCACAGGCAGTCGATGTCGGAGATGTCATTTATATTTCCGGCCAGATCCCACTCGACCCATCCACACAGAAGTTCGTCTCAGACGATGTGAAGGAGCAAGCTGAACAGGTAATGAAAAATCTCGGAGGCATCCTGGAAGAAGCGGGCCTCGATTACAGCCATATCGCAAAAGCGAACATCTATCTTGATTCCATGGACGATTTTGCTGTTGTAAATGACGTGTATGCCAGCTTTTTGAGCGAGCCTTACCCTGCCCGTGCAGCGGTTGAAGTAGGCAAACTGCCAAAGGGTGCGAAAGTTGAGATTGAAGCGATAGCCGTGAAAAATAAATAATGAAGCCGGGCCTGTGGGTCCGGCTTTTTATTTGCTTCATTTGAATTAGAGGAAGAATACTTTTATTAGGCAAGAGAGAGAAGGAAAATATAAAAAACACCCTCTTAAAAAGAAGGTGTTTATGCCATCCATTTTGGTGGTGTATTTTTATCCCAATAGATTTCCCCAATATCGTGATGTTTTTCAAATCCATCCTTGCTTAAGTGATAGTGGAAATTAAACCAATATCCTTCTCCGGGACGTTTTTCCCGGCGTACATCAAATCTTGCAATCTCTCCTTTTGTACGGTAGTCGGAAAGATGGAAAATTTTCTCTCCATACCCTGCCGCCGGCTGCTCTGAGATTTCATAATATGGTACTTGTTCTTCTGCTTCTTCTAAAAGGGCTGTTACCACTTCTTCGATTCCAGGCAGGATGACAGCAGCAAACTCATCTTCTACTTTAGTAGCAATTTTTGGTCCTAACTTTGTGACCGCCTGCTCTTTGGCACGCTCAGTCAGGACATCGATCAAATAATCACTCGATGGAGGTTCTGGGGTTATTTCTTCATCCGGTATGACTGCTTCAGCTGGTATGTAGGCATCTTCTTTTTCCTTCGGAGATGCTATCTCTTTTTTTGCAGGGGTCTCCGCATCAGCATAAGTCGGCGGTATATATAAACCAAGGGTAAGAATTGCGATTAATACGACAGAAACTTTTCTAAACCAGAGCTTCATATGAATTACTCCCTTTTATGTACTCTCTTAAATTCTACCATGTTACAAATGCTTGTCCATATGTTATACGAGTTTCCTAGAGAAAAGTTTCAAATTTTTCTAATAGATTTTATCAAGCTTAGAGGAACCAGCCGTACAACCTGGCCCCTCTCTGAGTCAAACCCTCCACCTGAGCGCAATTGTCAAATGACAGCAATCGACCCCTTCTACTTCAGAGGAAAGCTGCAGATTGAGCCCATCGGGATTCACTTTTGTTTGGACACCGGAATGAATGCCTGTCGACTTCAATAGGGCATCGACTTTTTTCATATCATTGACCTGGGCTGCTGCCATCACATCATGGGCAAACGTTTCTGATTCAGCAAGGCGGCGCAGGACAAGGCTCGCTTCATCCAATAATTTTTCCATAGCTGCTGCCGAATCAGAAAACATAGCAGAATCCACCGGTGGATAGACCGGTTCTTGCGGATACCTGACTGGAACATAAGGAAGATACCCATATCCAGACTGATAGTACGGTACATATGGATAATAGATCGGATACATCTTAATTTGTCCTCCCCTTCTTTTTCACTCTCCTAAAAGTATATGCATAACAATGGCATCCGGAAGTTGTTCTTTCATGCGATTGTTTTATCTTTCCAATATTGGGATATAAACCATTACAGATCATTTTAAAAAGGAGGATTCTATGGCCAACGGTGCACGAAATCCTTATTATTCTCGCAACCTATGGTCAGGTTTCTTATTCGGGCTTGGGCTCGTCGCTTTCTTTGACGAATCTGTTTTCCACCAGTTGCTCAATTGGCATCATTTTTATGATAAATCAACTACCCAAATTGGTATCGTATCGGATGGTTTCTTTCATGCGTTCAGCTGGTTTGCGACAATCGGCGGCCTCTTCATGTATGCCGACCTCCGAAGACGACAGGCGCTATGGAAAACCAGATGGTGGGGCGGCGTATTACTCGGAATGGGCGCCTTCCAATTGTATGATGGGACCATTCAGCACAAACTTATGCAGCTGCACCAAATCCGTTACAACGTAGACATTCTGCCTTATGACTTGGTTTGGAATATCACGGCGATTCTTATGGTCATTGCCGGTTCGATTATCTTGTTCAAGACACGGCGGCAGGCCGGTACGGGAGGAGTGACCAACCCACTTTCCAATGAATAATACGCTCGCAGCTTTCATATTAAGTGTTCCTTTTGTGTTATTGCTAGGACTTTACATTGTTGCAGTCTACCTTTCCAACCGCCATCACAGACATTGGCCCCTATACCGTAGTGCCTTATGGACGGTTGGGGTCTCTTTTGCCATTCTATCTGTTGCCGGACCATTAGCAGAGCGCGCGCACACTGACTTCACTGTACACATGCTCGGCCACTTATTTTTAGGGATGCTGGCTCCTTTATTAATGACGGTTGCCGCTCCTATGTCTCTGCTCCTTAGAACGTTGCCTGTAAAATCTGCACGTCGACTGACAAGACTGCTTCGGAGTAGGCCAGTCGGTGTACTTAGCAACCCGGTGACAGCGACAATTCTTAATATCGGTGGCCTGTGGGTGCTTTACACTACTGATCTTTATATGATGATGCACCACAGTATACTCTTACATGTTTTCATACACATTCATGTGTTTTTGGCTGGATACTTATTTACTATCTCGATGATCTACATCGACCCGATCCCGCACCGTTTCAGCTACCTTTATCGGGCTATTGTGCTGGTGATTGCTCTTGCTTGTCACGGCATTTTATCAAAATTCATTTATGCCAATCCGCCTTCCGGGGTGCCTGCTGACCAGGCACAGGCTGGAGGTAAGTTAATGTATTATGGTGGTGATATGATTGATATCATCATCATTTTCCTGCTTTGCCTTCATTGGTACCAGTCGGCACGGCCACGGAAACGTGCAGCACAAATAACTTGGCAGGATAGTTAAACGGAAGCAGAGATCTCGAGGGGTTCTGCTTCCGTTTTATTGGCTAAACCTTAGATTTATTGGCTGTTTTTTAAATATATTAGCTAGTCCCTCATTTTATTGGGTAAACGACGAAAAAGCGCCGGCCGTAAGTTACCAAGGCTGGCGCTTTTTAACGAATTTACATATTTAGAACAAATAGCTTATCGCGGGTCATGGACTCGATGCTTCGGCGAATGCCTTGCGCACCCAGTCCGGAGTTTTTCGCTCCAATAAATGGAAAATGATCTGGTCCGCGCTCTGTTTTAGCATTCAACTGAACAGAGCCGACATGGAGCTTCCCTCCGATGTCCATGGCTTTTTGGACATCTGCTGTGAAAATACTTGCCTGTAAGCCATATTGAGATTCATTGGCCAAGGATACAAAGTCTTTTTCATCAGTGATTCGAATGATTGGAAGCACTGGGCCGAACGGCTCTTCCCAGGCAATGTCCATAGCGGATGTTACATCATCAATCAATGTCGGGTAAATCAGGTTGCCTTCCCGCTTGTTGCCCGTCACTAATGTCGCACCTTTTTCCAGAGCGTTATCAATCAACCCTTGTACAAAGTCTGCTGCTTTGTCATCGATCAAAGGGGTGACAGCTGCGTCGTCTTCCGGATTCCCAACTGTCAGACCTTCCACTTTCTGTTTGATTTTTTCAGAAAGCTGGTCGGCGACTGAATTAGCGACTAACACACGTTTGATGGCTGTACAGCGCTGACCGGAATAAGAATATGCACCACTTACGATTTGGTCGGCAGCCAGGTCAAGGTCAGCATCATCCAAAACGATTGCTGGATCTTTTCCGCCTAATTCAAGAACAACAGGAATCATTTTCGCTTTTTCAGAGATGGACTGACCGACCTCCGTGCTTCCTGTAAACGTGATCATGCTGATTTCTGGATGGGTAACAATAAAGTCTCCGATTTCAGAGCCTTTTCCTGTGACCAGTTGGACAATACCTTCTGGAATTTCAGTTTCAAGCAAGGCATCAACCATGAGACGGCCGCTTAATGCGCCTTGAGATGCTGGTTTAAAAACCACTGAATTTCCAGAAATCAATGCTGGGGCAATTTTTGATGCGGCTAAATTAACTGGATAGTTGAATGGGGATATTGCTAAAACGACACCGAGGGGTTCTCGGTCCGCCAACGCTATTTTGTTAGAACTTCCTCCTCGGAATGAATCGCCACGGAGCATGTCGCCATGAATACGGCATCCTTCCTCAGCAGTATATCGGATCAAATCGGCCGTTCGTTTGACTTCTTTCATCGCAGAAGCTTTGTTTTTTCCTACTTCTTTGTAAATCATCGTACCGATTTTTTCTTGTTGTTCGAGTAAACGATCGGCCCATTTATGTAGAATGTCCGCTCGCTTATATACTTCTGTTTCGGCCCAGCCCTGTTGAGATTCACTGGCCTCTGTAATTGCCTGATTGACTTCTTCTTGAGACATCAATGAAAATGACCCGATTGCTTCTTCTCCTGCTACAGAATAAACTACTTTTTCTTTCTCCACTGTCATGCTGATAATGTACCACTCCTTCAAAATTGGATTATTCTGATTATTAGGGATGAGAAATAATTTCTCAAACCGCAATAAAGCGGTAACATTTTAGGAATAACCGCTTCTAGCTCAAATAGCGAGGGTTATACTTGCTTATCCTTAGTTTTTCACGTTAATGTGATAAAGTTCCAATTTTGTTGGGTGGAATTACTATAAGCAAAAAAGCAGAGCACGCAGGCTCTGCTTTTCAGTCTTCATCTTTGATGTCCGGATCAGGAGGAAGCGGCTCACTCAAGTATTCCTGGAGCTTAGCACGGTACTTCTCCACTTGCTCAAAATAATTCGAAAACTGATCCTTATTGATCAATACCTGTTGACCATCATCAATACTTTTCACTTTATTTTCTATAACCAATTTATGAAGATAAGATACCGGGACATCCAGGTATTCAGCGGTTTCCTGTATCGTCAAATACATCGGATCACCTGCCCCTAATAGAATTTTTTACAGCTAATCGATCCTATGTTTTCTTTCAAAAGGATGTGTCAAAACTAAAACAAACCGTTGATGAATATTATATCACTTTATCACTTTGGTATAATTGTTCATAGAATTCTTGCTTATAAGAAAACAACTCATAGAGAGTGGTGACAAAATGACAGAAGATCGTAGAAAAGCTAAATGGGAGAAAACAAGACAAGCAGGAAAAGGGAAATACATCGCCCTCTATGGTGTGCTTGGGTTCGGAGGCGTATTTGTACTGGTTTCCCTTCTGTTCCAGGCATATCGGGAAGACAGCATAACTTTCGACTATGTTGTACAACGAATTGTCATCGGGTTGATTGCCGGAGCTTTGTACGGCTGGGTCAGCTGGCGGTCCAATGAAAAACGATACCATGACCTCACGTGATATTTAACCCCCATTTTAAATCTAAGCGGAGCTGAATCTTACTGTGCTCCGCTTTTTATTGCAGAAACCATGATTCCAGTCAAAACTTCCTCATTAAATGTAAATTCGATATTCCGCTCCAGTTGTTTATCAAAGTATCCAATTATTGCAGCTCCTGTATCTGTCCGCTCATAATAATTTTTACCATAGGCTTCAATGATATGTTCTTTTGTATCCCCAATGGTTACATTGCGGGCGGTAGCATAGCGCTCATGCGAAAGAATGTAGCCAGTGACACTTCCCCCCTCTACCTTGAATTCTAAATTATCATAGACATAGTGGCGACTCGGTGGGGTATCCACCTCCTCCACCTTCTCAGGTGTACCGAAAATTTCTCCAAGTTTTTGCTCAGAGGCACCTAAAGACACTTCTTGGATTCCTTCTGCAGTTAAATCACTGCTGTAAATTTGATCATAAAAATCCATTTTATCTTTTGAAGTGCAGCCAGTAAGCAACAAACCTATTGTGAGAAACATAGCCAACGAAAATGTGACTTTCACTTGTTTTTCCTCCTGATCAATGAAACTTTTTCTAATTACTCCACTTCACTTGTACAACGGTTTATATAACCGTCGGCCGTTATAATTACCATAATGGTTCCTCTTTGCTGCTAAGCTCGTAATACAATGGTAATAGTCCCATAACAATTAAGAATACGATCAGCCCAAATAAAATATAAAACAACATGGAGAAATCAAATAATGACACGATAAACATCGGTATGATTACAGATAAAACCATAAAGCCTCCCCGCTTCCGTGTTTTTGCAGATGCATACTGCTTTTCTCCACAGTAAGGACATAGTGCACTACTGCTCAGCATTAACTTACTGAAAACCGTTTCTTTCCAGGTCCAATTCTTTTTACAATTATCACACACTGGCATGTTGATGACCTCCCTTACCAATTTTACTTATATATATCAGCCCGCCCATTCGTGTTCAAGAATGCTCATCTCCCACAGACTCCAATATTCATCTCCGACTTTCCTGTAGTCACGAAGCAGCCCTTCTTTTTTGAAGCCCGCCTTTTCATAACAGGAAATTGCTGAAGCATTGAAGTCGAACACACCTAAACTAACACGGTGCATCTCTAAATCATCGAATGCGATCCTTACAACTCTTTTAATCATTTGCTGGCAGATTCCCTGCCCTCTACAATTCTGTTCGGCTACCAAAACTCTGCCGATTCTTGCTGTACGATTATCTCTATCTATACTTGCCAAGGAAATGTGACCAATCATAGTACCTGTTTCTGTATGTACGACTTTGTAGATGAATTTTTCTGCCTGGTCATGATTGGCCCCTGAAATATATTCTGTCAACTGGTGCTCATCTAATGGAAAATGCAAAGAAGGGCCGGCCCATTGCATCATGAACTCTTTTGAATCTATCCACCGAATTAGTTGTTCAAAATCATCAGGCGTGAAATACTGAAGTTCAATCAATACTATCGGCCTCTCTCTCATATAGTAATATTCTCTCTTTTAAATCCTTTTCTTCTTGACTGTCCCGCCAAATAATAGTTGCATATACCTGATCAATATCTTCCTTTTTGATAACTTCACCGCTGTCCATTTTACTTCCTTCTATCGTACCGATTTGGTGATTGACGATATCCATATCGCTGCCCGATACGGAATAGCTTTGAACTCTTTCATCCTCTCCATGCATTACCACCTGAATCCCCATGGATAAGTAATCAGAAGCATATTCATCTGTGTTTTTCATTTTCAATGTGCCATTTCCAGACTTATATCGCTTGTCGTCATACTGCAGCTCATAACCTTCTATCTTCCAATGTTCACTTTCACCACTCAAGACGAAATGGAGTTGATAGGGTTGTATTTCCCCCTGGCTGTCATTACATCCAATCAGCAAAAAAATCATTAAAAACAGATACCAGCTCCGATTCTTCCTCATAAATACCACCATTTCCTTTTCAACAAAATCCCCATATTGCCGACTAATTTAAATATTTCCCGCGCAATAATTTTCGATTTCGAGTGAATGGCCTCTATTTCCCATCAGATTTTGACAGCTTTTGTAGCGATAAACGTTTTTATATAATGGTCAATCAACCGTTTCCCTCCAAAATCATCTTCATAAAAACCATTGATAGCATATCCAGCATCAATTTGACCTTGGATCTGGTCTTCCAATGTGTGACCAAATTCGACCGTCAGGTTATTTTCCACATGACGTTGTAGTTCTTCTTCGGAAATTGAGGTAAGACCTGAAAATGGAATCGAGTGTTTCACATCGAGGATGCCTTTTTCTTCCTGGTCATCATCAAACAGGTACAAAAGCGGGTTAGTGAAACCGGCTATAAGCGTACCACCATTCTTTAAAACTCTATAACTCTCTTTCCATACAGGCAATATATTTTCTACGAATACATTTGAAACCGGATGGACGATGAGATCAAACGAGCCATCCTCAAAGAAATGCAAGTCAGACATATCGCCTTGTATCGCCTCCAGATACAACCCGTCCCTATCGGCCACAAACCTGTCCTGTTCCAATTGCATATCGGATATATCGACCACCGATACATCGGCTCCAGCAGCTGCTAACACAGGGGCTTGCTGCCCTCCCCCGGAAGCTAAACAAAGAACTTTGATCCCTTTTAAAGAGGTTGGAAACCAAGATCTTGGCACTGGTCTTTCAGTGGTGACTGTTATTTCCCACTCCCCTGCTTTCGCTTTTTCTATTGCTTTGCTGCTTACCGGTTTTGTGTAGACCACCCCATCTTCCACTTTTTTATCCCAAGCTTTTTGATTATGTTTTACCAGTTTCATATTCGTCTTCTCCCTTTTCAATTAAACTATTCCTCTTAATACTTTAGCATATAACACTATTGTTTTTTCCATTAATATCCTTGTCACTCAAGAAAAAGGTTTTTCCTATCCTTTCGAGAATGTGTTACCTTAACAAAAACGTCTAGGAGGTACAGGTATGTGTGGACAAATTATTTCGCTGAAAGGAATTGAGTGGAAACAGAAAGATAAAACCATTTTAAAAGATGTTACCTGGAATGTAGCAAAAGGAGAACACTGGGCACTGCTTGGGTTGAACGGCTCAGGCAAAACCTCCCTTCTCAATATGATTACCGGCTACCAATGGCCAACGAATGGAGAAGTTAATGTATTAGGCCATAGGTTTGGTGAAACGAATATACTGGAACTGCGTAAATCTATCGGCTGGGTCAGCACTTCATTGGATGAACGTTTCAAGCATCATGGAGGAGAAACTGCCAGGGAGGTGGTGTTGAGCGGAAAACATGCCACCATCGGTATTTATGATGAAATCACAGCAGAAGATATAAACAGAGCTAACCATCTATTGGATCAATTCAGAATTATGACCCTTGCTGAGCAAAAATTCTCTTCCCTCTCCCAGGGTGAAAAGCGGAAAACCATGATTGCACGTGCGTTGATGGCGTCACCAGAACTGTTGATTCTGGACGAGCCATGCAGTGGACTGGATATCTTATCGAGAGAAGAGCTGCTTCAGACAATTGATCAGATGAATCGTTCATCTGACGGGCCAACTTTGATATACGTAACGCACCATATAGACGAAGTCATCCCGTCCATTTCACATACTTTGCTACTTCACCACGGGAGTATAGCGGCTAGTGGTGAAAAATATAAAACGTTAACCGAAGAAAATTTACAAGCAACCTTTGAACTGCCATTAGCTCTTGAGTGGGATAACGGCCGCCCCTGGATTCGTGTACAATCACACAATAATAATCCATCCATTGATTTTAATAATAGTTATTGACTCTCACGTTACGTGATAGCTTATAGTGAAAGCGATGGGAGGGATCCGAATATGAAAGTAAAAGAAGTTGCCGAACTGGTTGGTATAAGCGTGCGCACGCTGCATCATTATGATGAAATCGGGCTGCTGAAGCCAGACATGACCACAGATGCCGGCTACAGGGTTTATTCCGATGCCAACCTAGAAACGCTGCAGCAGATTCTATTTTTCAAAGAAGTTGGTTTTCCGCTGAAACGGATCAAAACGATTCTTGAAGATCCTTCCTTCGATCGGGAGGAAGCGTTAGAAATGCATCGGAAAATGCTGGTGGCAAAACGCCGCCGCCTGGATCAGGTGATTGATACGGTTGAAAAAACACTCCAACATTGGAAAGGAGAAATTGAAATGACTGCAGAAGATAAATTCAAGGGATTTGATTTCAGTCATAATCCTTATGAAAAAGAAGCTCGGGAACGCTGGGGAGATAAAGCAGTAGACGATGCCAACAGGAAAGTCAAAGGGATGAGCGAAGCAAAGCAGGAAGAAATCAATGAATTGTACCGGGAACTGGCATCAATACGTCACCAGGACCCTGCTTCTAAGGTAGCTCAGGAAGCTATTGCTAAATGGTATGTCCTCTTAAATGAAATCGGCAGCTATTCATTGGAGGCCTTCAAGGGATTGGGACAGATGTATATCGCCGACGAACGTTTTACGAAAAATATCGATCAGTTCGGTGAAGGCCTTGCCCAATTCATGACGGATGCCATGGCTGTTTATGCCGATAACCGGCAACCAAACTAATTCCCCCCCTAATATGGAGGCCCCGGGGTGTTTCATCTAACACCCCGGGGCCTCCCTTTTTTCTATCATTAATTAAATACAATTGTTTTATTTTTATGCACAAGAATGCGATCTTCCAAATCCCATTTCACACCACGGGCAAGCACACTACGTTCGACTTTACGTCCGATTTTTTTCATATCTTCTGCATTGTCACGATGGTCGACTCGCATGATATCCTGCTCTATGATCGGTCCTTCATCCAGATCATTGGTAACATAGTGGGATGTCGCACCAATCAGTTTTACTCCTCTCTCATAAGCTCTCCCGTATGGATTCGCTCCGACGAATGCCGGCAGGAACGAGTGGTGGATATTGATGATTCGTGATGGATAAGCGGCTACAAAATCAGGTGTCAGGATTTGCATATAACGGGCCAAAACAATTTGGTCGACGTTATATTCTTCCAACAGCTCCAACTGTTTTGCCTCTGCTTCCTTGCGAATATCTTTATTGGCTGGTATATGATGAAACGGGATACCGAACGATTCTACTAATTCCCTTGCATCATCATGATTGCTGACAACAAGTGCAATATCAGTTACTAACTCGCCGCTATGCCATTCCCATAACAGCTCACGCAGGCAATGCAGTTGTTTGGAAACAAAAATTGCCGTTCTCCTCAGTTCATAGACAAATTTTATGTCCCACTTCATGTTAAAGTTTTCAGCAACCGCCTGAAATTTGCTCTTCAATTCTTCTTCTTTCCCCTGCAAGCCAGGAGAATCGAATTCGATCCGCAAGAAGAATGTACCCTCATAAGCATCTGTCGTATACTGGCTGGACTCCATAATATTGGCTCCATTTTGAAAAAGGAAATTAGAAACAGCCGCTACGATCCCAGGCTGGTCCGGACAGCAGATCAGAAGTCGTCCTTTATCTTTATTTGCTTCTTGAAATTTTCGTAAGTGTTGGTGTGTTGTTTCAGCCATAATAATCCCCTTTACATGTATTACTGTTAGTTTAGTCTTTATCTTATCGCTCTATCCTATAACAAAATATTTGCTGACAGCAAATCAAAATCCCCTCGCTTTGGAGGGGATTTTGATTTGGCCGATCCTACCCCTGTTTAATAGAGGACAGGAGTGATTTTTAATGCTGCATTTCACTTATATTAGCGGCTTTCTGGATATATTTGCGACTTCCAGCATTTTATTTGAGACTGCCCCTAAGAACTTATTGAGCCTGCGAATGATCTTCTCCTTCTTCATCATTGGACTCATCCATCATAAACCTTTCATCAATATTCGCTTTACTGAAGTTTTTGCCGAAATACTTCACCATACTGGCATGTGCCTGCGCCTTGATCGGCTCATCGATATGGGAAACGACACTGTAAATAGCATAAATGATAGCAAGGCTATCATCCGCAAAACCGACGACCGGAATGAAGTCAGGAATAACATCAGCAGGAAAAATTAAATAACCAAGTGCTCCTGCTATCGTAAGCTTGTCTTTCTTTGGTGTATTCGGGCTCTTGAATGTGTAATACAAGAGAAAACTATAGTAAGCGATCTTGGAGCCCAGCAATAATGCATAGCGACCCATTTTGGCAAAAAATTTGTTTTCGGAAAAATATTTACGCCCGGTTTCTACTGCTTTGGCGGGATTGAAATTCTTCAGTTTTTTATTATAATTTTTTTCTTCACTCATCATTTGATTCTCCTTTTCAATAAAAGTGCTTCATTTATTTTACCTTCCCCGATTACATCGTTGTCAATCATTCTCTTCTACTAGAAAATTCGAAAAATTCTCTTCTCCCCCCTTGTAAAATTTATCGCTTTAGTGTAAGTTAGTGAGAACCAATTAAATACTAACTCGATTATTTCTTATCTAGAGAGGCAGAGGGACTGGCCCGTTGAAGCCTCAGCAACCACTGGTGATACCAGAAAGGTGCTAATTCCAGCAAGTTGTGCCAACAACTTGGAAGATAAGAAGAGGAACTTATCATTACAAAGTCTTCTTCTTATGGGAAGGCTTTTTTTATATTTACCCATGATTTTTCAACGAGGAGGAATTATAAATGACCGATCATTCGTATTCTTTTCAGACACGCGTGCTTCATGGAAATCATAAGTTTGACCCGACTACGGGCGGAGTAAGCGTGCCAATCCAGCAGGCGTCCACTTTTCATCAAGCAGACTTTGACAATCCGGGAAAATATGATTATAGCCGCTCCGGAAATCCAACAAGAGAAGCATTGGAAGAAGAGATTGCCAGACTCGAAGGCGGCAATCAAGGGCTTGCGTTCGCCTCCGGCATGGCTGCCATTTCCACCTCGTTCATGATGTTGTCCAAAAACGACCATGTGGTCATTACAGAAGACGTCTACGGGGGCACATTCCGGCTGGTCCACGATGTCCTGCACCGCTTCGGAATCGAGCATACTTTCGTCGATATGACGGATCTGCATGCGGTAGCTACAGCCATTCAGCCGAATACTAAAGTAGTGTACATCGAAACACCTGCTAACCCTCTCTTAAACATAACTGATATCAGCGCTGTCGCTAAGCTCGCAAAAGCGCACCGCTGCTACACGTTTGTAGATAATACATTTATGACCCCAGCCTTGCAGCGGCCGCTAGAACTTGGTGCCGACCTGGTGCTGCACAGTGCCACTAAATTCATTGCTGGGCATAGTGATGTCGTGGCCGGTCTTGCAGTTACGAACCACCCGGAGATAGCCGAACAGCTCCCGTATTTGCAGAATGCGTTCGGATCGATTCTTGGCCCGCATGACTCCTGGCTCGTTTTACGCGGATTGAAGACACTCGACTGCCGTTTGAAACAGTCCACCGAATCAGCAATAAAAATTACACAGTACCTGGCCGACCATCCGCTGATCGAGGAAGTGTATCACCCAAGCCTTAGTACTCATCCCGGCTATTCGACCCATAACTATCAAGCAGACGGTCCTGGTGCTGTCCTTTCGTTCCGACTGAAAGATGAAGCGGCCGTTAGACAATTTTCTAAACACGTAGAAATTCCGGTATTTGCCGTAAGTCTAGGTGCTGTAGAATCCATACTTTCTTACCCGGCGAAAATGTCCCATGCCTCCATGCCTGAACAGGAAAGGCTGAAACGCGGCATCACCGACGGACTGCTGCGTCTATCCGTCGGTCTCGAAAAAGCCGAAGATATCATCAAAGATTTTGACCAGGCATTGCAACAAACCACCAAGCTGGAAGTCGAACTAGGAGGATAACGAATGAGATTAGATCAAGCACTTCAGGAAAAAACATTAATTGGAGACGGCGCAATGGGGACCCTGCTCTATTCTTACGGGGTCGACCGCTGTTTCGAAGAAATGAACTTATCCCATGCCAAAGAAGTACGGAATGTGCACAAAGCTTATGTCCGTGCCGGCGCAGATGTCATTCAGACAAACACATATGGGGCTAATTATATTAAACTATCCCGCTATGGGCTGGAAGATCACGTCAAAGCCATCAATACTGCTGCCGTTCAGCTGGCAAAAGAGGCTGCCGGTGAAGACACTTATGTGGTAGGCACCATCGGCGGTATCCGGGATATTCAAAAAGAAATCCCAACAATGGAAGAATTGAAACGCAGTTTCCGTGAGCAGCTCTATTGCCTGTTGATGAAGGATATAGACGGACTTATTTTCGAAACCTTCTATGACCTGGAAGAGCTGACGACGGTTTTAGAAATTGCTAGGCAGGAAACCGATCTTCCATTGATTACGCAAGTATCGATGCATGAGCCCGGCGTCATGCAGAATGGCATGCCGCTTGCGGATGCGCTTCAACTGTTGGAACAAAAAGGTGCTGACGTTGTCGGTGTCAACTGCCGGCTTGGCCCTTATCATATGATTCAATCATTGGAAGACGTTCCATTACCTGAAAAAGCAGTGCTTTCCGCATATCCGAATGCCAGTCTGCCAGATTACGAGGATGGAAGATTGATTTATCCCACTGATCCAACTTACTTCCGAAAGAGCGCGCTGGATTTATACCGCCAGGGTGCACGTCTGATCGGCGGTTGCTGCGGGACTACCCCGGAACACATTGCTGCGGTCGCAAAAGAAGTGAAAGGCAGAAAGCCGATTACTGAAAAAGTAGTCCCTATTAAACAGCCTTCTGTCCCGAAACAGGCGGACGACAGCAATCGAGAGGAACACCTCCATGAGATAGCAAAGGAAAGACGTTCTATTATTGTCGAGCTCGATCCGCCGAAAAAATTGAACACTGAAAAATATCTGAGCGGAGCAAAGGCATTGAAAGATGCCGGTGTCGATTCGGTCACGCTGGCGGACAACTCCCTTGCCTCTCCCCGTATCAGCAATACGGCAATGGCGACGATTATCAAGCAGGAGTACGGAATCAACCCGCTGGTCCATATCGCCTGTCGTGATCGGAACTTGATCGGCCTGCAATCACACCTGATGGGACTGCACACGCTTGGCATCAGAGAGGTGCTTGCTGTGACTGGGGACCCTACGAAAATCGGGGACTTTCCCGGGGCTACCTCGGTGTATGACTTATCGTCATTCGATTTGATTCACTACATCAAGCAGCTCAACGAAGGCATCTCTTTTTCTGGTAAATCTCTAGGGGAAAAAACTGATTTTTCTGTTGCTGCTGCGTTCAACCCGAATGTGCGTAATCTAAACCGGGCTGTCGGCCGGTTAGAGAAAAAGAGTTCTTACGGTGCCGACTATTTCATCAGCCAGCCGGTGTACTGTGAAAAACAGATGGTGGAAGTCTATGAAGCTACGAAACACCTCAAAACACCGGTCTATATTGGCATTATGCCGCTGACTAGTTCACGGAACGCGGAATTTTTACATCATGAAGTTCCAGGTATCAAGCTTTCACCAGAAATCCGGGAAAGCATGGAAAAGTACAGCCACGATAAGGAACGTGCCCAGGCAGAAGGGATTGCGATTGCCAAATCGTTGATTGACGCTGCGCTTGATTTGTTTAATGGCATCTATCTGATCACTCCTTTTCTACGTTATGAAATGACTGTAGAATTGACGGAATACATCAAACAACAAACTGAAAAGCAGGAAAGGAAGATTTCCAATGGCATCCACATCATTTAAGGAACATCTGGCCAGAAGAATTTTAGTATTGGATGGTGCGATGGGAACGATGCTTCAACAGGCTGATCTGACACCGGAAGATTTCGGCGGGGAAGCCTATGACGGGTGCAACGAATACCTGAATATCACCGCCCCCCATGTGCTGGAGAGGATTCACACTGAATACCTGGAAGCTGGTGCAGATATTATCGAAACCAATACTTTCGGGGCGACCAGTCTTGTTTTGGACGAATATGACCTTGGCCACTTTGCCGAGGAGATCAACATCAAAGCAGCACAGCTAGCCAAAGACGCAGCTGATTCTTTTACAACGGCAGAGAAACCACGCTTTGTAGCTGGTGCGATGGGACCGACAACAAAGACCTTGTCTGTCACAGGGGGAACGACCTTCGATGCCTTGGCAGATGCTTATGAAGAACAAGCCCGCGGTCTGATTACCGGCGGTGTCGACTTGCTGCTTTTGGAAACATCCCAGGATATGCTGAATGTAAAGGCAGCCTACCTGGGGATTACCAGGGCTTTTGAAGCAACTGGCACTGAACTGCCGCTTATTATTTCCGGGACAATCGAACCGATGGGAACGACGCTCGCCGGTCAAAGCATTGAAGCTTTTTATATTTCACTGGAGCATATGAACCCGGTTGTGGTCGGTCTGAACTGTGCCACTGGACCGGAATTCATGCGCGATCACCTCCGCTCCTTATCAGACCTGGCGACAACAGCAACGAGCTGTTATCCAAATGCCGGACTTCCCGATGAAGAAGGCAACTATCATGAAACACCACAGTCACTCGCTGCAAAAATTGCCGGTTTTGCAGAAAAAGGCTGGCTGAATCTCGTCGGGGGATGCTGTGGAACGACACCGGACCATATTAAAGCGATCGCTGAAGCTGTGGAAGGTCTGGAACCGCGGACCGCACCGGATACCCATCCCCATGCCGTTTCCGGAATCGAGCCATTCATTTATGATGATGAAAATGACCGGCCGATTCTTGTCGGTGAACGGACCAATGTCATCGGCTCCCGTAAGTTCAAACGGCTGATTGCCGAAGAGAAGTTCGAGGAAGCATCGGAAGTCGCCCGTGCTCAGGTAAAAAAAGGCGCACAGGTCATCGATATCTGTCTTGCAGATCCTGACCGTGATGAAGCGCAGGATATGGAAGCTTTCATGAAGCAAGTCGTCAATAAAGTGAAGGTCCCCTTAGTCATTGACTCAACCGATGAAGAGGTCATCGAGAAGGCGCTCAAGTATTCCCAGGGGAAAGCGATTATCAATTCGATTAACCTCGAAGACGGAGAGGAACGCTTTAAAGAAGTGCTGCCGGTAGTGAAGAAGTTCGGGGCGGCGGTGGTTGTAGGTACGATTGATGAAGAAGGAATGGCAGTCACTGCTGAGCGGAAACTCGAGGTAGCCAAACGTTCCTATGATATCCTGGTTGGCGAATACGACCTTGACCCAGCCGATATCATCTTTGATCCACTCGTCTTCCCCGTCGGTACCGGAGATGAGCAGTATATCGGTTCTGCCGAAGCTACGATTGAAGGGATTCGCCTGATAAAAGAAGACTTGTCGGAATGCCAGACGGTACTTGGAGTCAGCAACGTTTCCTTCGGCCTGCCGCCGGTAGGACGTGAGGTGCTGAATGCTGTCTATCTTTATCACTGTACAAAAGCAGGGCTCGATTACGCGATTGTGAATACGGAAAAGTTAGAACGGTTTGCTTCGATTCCGGAAGAAGAAATCGAGCAAGCCAATAAACTGCTGTTTGATACAAATGACGAAACACTTGCGGCGTTTACTGCCTTTTACCGTGGCAAGAAAAAAGAGACGAAAATTCCGACCGAGACAATGACGCTTGCCGAACGGCTTGCTCATTATGTCGTCGAGGGGACAAAAGAGGGACTGCTTCCTGACTTAGAACAGGCACTTGAAGAATACGCTACTCCACTTGAGGTCATAAATGGACCGCTTATGGACGGTATGGCTGAGGTTGGCCGCCTGTTCAACGACAACCAGCTGATCGTTGCAGAAGTCCTGCAAAGCGCGGAAGTGATGAAGGCATCCGTTGCATTCCTGGAACCTCACATGGAAGTAGCGGATTCCTCGAGTAAAAAAGGAAAAGTACTGCTCGCCACCGTCAAAGGCGACGTCCATGACATTGGAAAGAATCTCGTCGAAATCATTTTAAGCAACAATGGCTTTGAAGTGGTTGATCTTGGCATTAAAGTCACTCCGTCAGAGCTGATCAATCAAATCCATCAGGAAAATCCTGATTTTGTAGGATTGTCCGGCTTACTCGTAAAGTCTGCCCAGCAGATGGTGCTGACAGCACAGGACTTAACCCAGCAAAAGATTTCCATTCCGATCCTTGTCGGCGGAGCCGCGTTGTCCCGTAAATTCACATTGACGAAAATCTTACCTCAGTATGAAGGACCGGTTTTTTATGCAAAAGATGCGATGGATGGTCTGGCGCTGTCCAACCGTCTCAGCAACGAAGAAGAACGGGACGCACTGGTCGGCGAACTCCATGAAAAACAACAGGCTGCCCTCGCCAAAAATGCAGAGCGAGAACAGTCTCAAGGGGCAACTGCTGTGGCAGTCAAACCGAAGTCTGCTGTATCAACTGAGGTACCTGTCTATCAGCCACAGGACTACAAACAGCATGTGCTCCGAAATTATTCCGTCGACCATATTGAGCCCTATATCAATATGCAGATGCTGATTGGCCATCACCTTGGTCTGAAAGGCAAGTTTTCCAGGTTGATAGCAGAGAATAATGAAAAAGCCGTCCATCTGAAGGGCGTAGTCGACGATTTGTTGACGAAAGCTAAAAAAGAGCGCTGGATCGAGCCATCTGCTCTCTATCAATTTTTTCCTGCCCAATCAGACGGAGACGATGTCATCATCTATGACCCGGCAGATGAAAAAACCGAAGTCGAGCGGTTCACCTTCCCGCGCCAGCCGAGGGAACCGTTCCTATGTCTGGCAGACTACCTGCGTCCTGTATCCAGCGGTGAAATGGACTATGTCGGATTCTTCGCCGTCACTGCCGGAAAAGGAATTCGCAACCGCGCGGAGGCCTTAAAGGAACATGGGGAATACTTGGAAAGCCATGCCCTGCAGGCACTGGCGCTCGAAACCGCAGAAGGCCTGGCCGAACATGTTCACCAGCTGATGCGTGATAAATGGGGATTCCCGGATCCTGTCGATTTCACGATGCAGCAACGGTTCTCGGCCAAGTATCAAGGACAGCGCTACTCCTTCGGGTACCCTGCCTGTCCGGATTTAGAAGATCAGGAGAAATTATTCAAGCTGGTTAAACCTGAGCAGATTGGCGTTGAACTGACCGATGGATTCATGATGGAGCCGGAAGCCTCCGTCACCGCCATCGTATTCGCTCATCCGGATGCCAGGTATTTCAATGTCTATTAAACTTGAAAGGCAGCGACTGAGTCGCTGCCTTTTGTATATTTTATTGTCTTATAACGTGCTGTATTTTCTCTTATATCATTTATTCTGTCTCTCTTATTCTCGAGATTGTCTCTCTTCTGTTCGATTTTGTCTCTCTTATTCACCATACTTTCTCTCAAACTGCAGGATTATCTCGTAAAAGTCCACTTTCACACAAAAAAGACCACCCTAAGCTCGCCATCGAGCAGAGGGTGATCCCTATTAATGCATATGACGGAGCAGCATGCTTTCAGACGGCCCTAGTGTAACAGTCAACTCACCGTCTTTAGCCTCAAACACACGCTTTTTATTCTCCATATGCTGCCACTTCCCTTTTCTCATCATTAGGGTCACTTCCCGGTCTTCATGAATATGGCGGTTGAACATATAAATCATATGTTCATCGCTGGCACTCCCGCCAAAGTTATCGACCCCATTTTCAATCCACCGCTCAAAGGAATAGACGTCAGGATGAAGGGAATGAGATTTCCAGCAGCCGGTACGTAATGCTGGGTGTTCACGGCGCCATTTCCCTACCTTTTTATACCAATCTACGAGACTATCATCTTCCCTGCTCCACGGATACGGCTTTCGGTTATCCGGGTCGCTGCCGCCGGTCAAACCTGCCTCATCTCCATAATAAAGGGATGGAACGCCAGGGAAGGTATAGAGCCATAAGCTCAGCGCTTTCACTTGGGCATCGACAATGACAGCTTTGTCATCTGCTTCCATTTCTTCTGGCAAAAACATGTCGAGCATCGTCTTGATTCGTTCGACGTCATGGCTGGATAACATATTCATCAACGCATAAAAGTATTGCTTCGGGTAGTGTTCAGACAACGTCAACAGCCGCCGTTCGACATCATGGGCATCAGCATCACCACTCATGAACGCGAGCATCATCCCCCTCAGCGGATAGTTCATGACTGAATCCAACACACCGCCAAGGAAATACTCCCTCCGCTTGCCATGGCCGATTTTTGTCGTGGCATCTTCCCACACTTCTCCCAGCAACACGCTGGAATCATCTTCTTTTTTCACCTGCTGGTAGATTTGCTTGATCAGGTCATCGGTCAGTTCATCAGCTACATCGAGCCGCCAGTGCTTCAACCCGTATTTTTGCCAGTACTTCAGGACACTATCTTCATCATGGATTAAAAAGTTCTGGTAGCTTTCATCGTCTTTATTGACGGTGGGGAGAGTCCCGACGCCCCACCATGATTCGTATTCATCAGGGTAGTTATGGAAAATGTACCAGGAATAATAAGGAGATTCTTTCGATTGATAGGCTCCGAGTGAATCATACTGGCCGCGCTGGTTGAAATAGATGCTGTTGCTTCCGGTATGGTTAAAGACACCATCAAGCATAATTTCAATCCCGCGTTCCTTTGCCTTCCGGGCAAGTTCTGCCAAGTCTTCATTGCTCCCAAGCAGCTGGTCGACCGTATGATAGTCACCGGTATCATAGCGATGGTTGCTTTCCGCTTCGAATACAGGATTCAAGTAAATCACCGTGACACCTAGCGATGCTATATAGTCGAGCTTCTCGATAATTCCCTGGATGTTCCCCGCAAAAAAATCCCAACGGACGACCGCCCCATTTTCATCACGGATATAAATCGGGTCATTTTCCCAATGGCTGTGCATCAAACTTGTCTTCGGGGCTTTGGCAAGCTCACGTTCACCAGCCGCATAGAAGCGGTCAGGGAAAATCTGATAGATGGTCCCATGCTTCCACCACTCTGGTGTTTCGTAGTCAGGATCATAGACCGTAATCTGCCAGGACGGAGGAACATGATCGTAAACCACCCCATCGCCACTTTCTTCTATGTTCCGGCGCCCGTAAAAAAACTTGCCATCCTCAAGCTGGATTTCAAAATAGTACCAGACCAGCTGAGGTTCCTCCGGCATGACGATTGTCGTCTCATATCCGGAAAACTGGTGCTGCTCCGCATAGATATCCATTTCCTGCGTCTCTTCTTTATCCGTGTTATCCAAAATGTAATGAAGGATGACGCTCGAAATACGGTAGCGGTTATGGATATCGATGGTGAGTGTGACATTCGAGCCATTCGGTGCAGCACCGAATGGCTCGCGATATTGTGTTTTAAAGCTGTTATGATAAACGTCATTTGATTTCATACTGCGTCCTCCTTCATTCATCAATCACTTTAACGTGTTCACTGGTGCAATCCGCCAGATATCCGAAGCATATTCCTGAATCGTCCGGTCACTTGAAAATTTTCCAGCATGTGCGATATTGATCAGGCTTTTTCTGCTCCAGTCCTGTTTTTGCTGATAATCGAAGTTAATCTTCTGGTGGGAAGCTGCATAAGCTGCGAAATCTTTCAGTACAAAAAATTCATCGTTATGATGTACGAGCGAGTCATAGATTTCCTGAAATTCTGTATCCCCTTTCGAAAAAGGACTGTAATGGATCAGCTGATCGACAGTGAGTCGAACCTCTTCGTTTGTGTCGTACACCTGCCTCGAGGAATAGCCGCCGGACCGGTAATATTCCAAAACTTCCTCCGAACTTAAGCCGAATGTGTAAATATTATCATCCCCGACAAGTTCATGGATTTCCACATTGGCACCATCCATCGTTCCAAGTGTCAACGCCCCGTTCATCATCAGCTTCATGTTTCCGGTGCCGGAAGCTTCCTTACTAGCAGTTGAAATCTGTTCACTCACATTGGCTGCCGGGATGATCCGTTCCGCAAGGGAAACCGAATAATTTTCCAGAAAAATAACTTTAAGCTTGTCGCTTACTACCGGGTCATTATTCACCACGTCAGCAATCGTATTGATCAGCTTGATGATTTTTTTAGCATAATGGTAGCCCTGTGCTGCTTTTGCTCCGAAAAAGAAGGTTCTTGGGGCCATTTCCAGAGAAGGATCTGTTTTGATTTTGTTATATAGATGCATGATATGCAGCGCATTCAGGAGCTGACGCTTATATCCATGGAGACGCTTGATATGGACATCAAAAATCGATAGCGGATCAAGGGAGATTCCTTTTGTTTTGTAAACCCAGGAAGCCAGCTTTTCTTTGTTCGCTTGCTTGATATTGTCTAAGCTATTCAATACACCCGCATCATCCTGATAACCCAGCAGGTCTGTCAAGCGCCTAGGTTCATTGATCCATTTTTCACCAATTGTTTCTGTAAGAAGTCCGGCAAGCGGCTTATTGGCATGCATTAGCCAGCGTCTATGGGTAATACCGTTCGTCTTGTTGTTGAACCGCTCAGGAAATGTATTATAAAAAATTTTCATTTCACGCTTTTTCAAAATCTCGGTATGCAGCCTTGCCACTCCATTAATGCTATGGCTGCCAACAATCGATAGATGCGCCATTTTCACCTGGCCATCAGCGATGATGGCAAGTTCAGCGATACGGTCGAATTCTCCGGGGTATTTTTCCCATAATGACTGGCAAAACCGCTCGTTGACCTCTTCTATAATCATGAAAATTCTCGGCAGCAACTGACGGACCATATCCACCGGCCACGATTCCAGTGCTTCACTCAGGGTCGTATGATTGGTATATGAAACCGAGGATTGAATGATATTCCAGGCTTCTTTCCATCCCAGCTGCTTTTCATCCATCAAAACCCGCATCAGTTCCGGAATCACCATCGCAGGATGGGTGTCATTAATATGGAGAGCGACTTTTTCAGGAAAGGCGGACCAGGGCAGCTCCAACTGTTCAAAAGCACGCACAGCGCTCTGTACCCCTGCCGATACTAAAAAGTATTCCTGTTTCAGTCTAAGCTGCTTCCCTTCTTCATGGGAGTCATCTGGGTATAAAAATTCCGAAATCGCTTCAAGAGAGCGCTTGTGACCGAGGAAATTCCCGAATTCATTAAGCCTTGATGCTTTTTTGATGGTATCATCCAGGTTCGCTTCTACAGACCAGAGACGCAGCGTATTGACGGTATCACTGTTATAGCCGACAACCGGGACATCGTAGGGGACCGCCTGGACCTGCTCATAATCATGGTGGTCAAAATGCAGGTTGCCATCTTCATCCTTGCTCGAAGACACATGGCCGCCGAATCGGACTTCTACTGCTTCTTCCGGGCGACGGACTTCCCAGACAAATTCACGCGACAGCCATAAGTCAGGAAATTCGACTTGATTGCCATCGATGAACTGCTGATCGAACATTCCGTATTTATAGCGGATACCATAGCCATGGCCGGCCAGTCCCAAGGATGCAAGGGAATCCAGGAAGCAGGCAGCAAGTCGGCCCAGTCCCCCGTTACCAAGCCCTGCATCGCTTTCTTCTTCCTCCAATTCACCCAAGTCGAATCCTAACTCTTTCAAACCTTCCGCGACGACATCGACCATCTGCATGTTCAATAGATTATTCCCCATCAACCTGCCAATCAGAAACTCCATGGAAAAATAGTAGACTTGCTTTTCCTTCTCTTGTTGATAGCGCTGATTCGTCTCCAGCCATTTTTTTCCGATTCTTTCACGCAACAGCGAACCAAGAGCTCTATATGCATCCACCTCTGTAGCGGTTTCAACTGTCTTGCCTAGCTTAGCTTCGAGCTTCTGGGAAAATGCCTGCTTGAATTCCTCTTTGTCGCTGAACATTTACGGTTTCCTCCAATTCATCCTGCCCTATTCCATTGCCTGCGCATACACCTCACGATACCGGCGTGCAGAATACTTCCATGGAAATTGACTTTTCGTAATGTTTTTAATGAGTGGTTTCCAGACCTCTTTATCCTGGTAAAATTCAAGTGCCCGACGGATGGTGAACAGCATGTCATGGGCATTGTAATTCGCAAATGTGAAGCCGTTCCCTTCCCCTGTTTGTTCATTGTATGGCTGTACGGTATCAGCAAGACCACCTGTTTCCCGGACAATCGGGACAGCCAGGTAGCGGAGTGCGATCAATTGACCGATGCCGCATGGTTCAAACCGTGATGGCATCAGGAACATGTCGCTCGCTGCGTACACTTGACGGGAAAAGGATTCACTGAATAAGATATTCGCGGACATCTTCGTTGGATACTTGGATTGAGCCCATTGAAACATCTGTTCATAATCGTATTCACCTGTGCCAAGTACGACTAGCTGGATATCCTCGGTATCCAGCAGTTCATCGATGACCCGGGCGATCAAATCGAACCCTTTTTGCTCAACAAGCCGGGAAACGATGCTGATCATGGGAACATCGCTGCGCACGGGAAGCCCCAGTTCTTTTTGCAGCCAGAGTTTATTATGGCATTTTTTCGTCAATGAACTTCGGTAAGGAAATGCGAGCGCTTCATCTTTCATCGGATCATAATCTTTTGTATTGATACCATTCACGATTCCAATCATTCGATCGGATTTGCTTCGTAATACTCCATCTAGGTTTTCCCCATAATAAGGGGTTTGAATCTCTTTTGCGTAAGTTTCACTGACAGTTGTGATACGATCAGCAAAATTCAACGCTCCCTTCATGAAGTTGATGTCCCCGAAAAATTCAAGTCCTTCCGGTGACATCAGGCGCTCGTCCAGCTCCATTAAGTCATATAAAACTTCATCAGAAAAAATCCCCTGGTATTTCAGATTATGGATGGTAAAGACCGTTTTCATATTGGCAAAGACAGGATCTTCCTTGTAATGAGTGTGAAGGAATACAGGGATCAAGCCGCTCTGCCAGTCATGGCAATGGATGACCTCAGGTGTCCAGTCCAAGGCTTTGACCATTTCCATTACGGCGCGATTGAAAAATACGAACCGTTCCGCTTCATCTCCGTACCCATACAAATTCGAGCGCTTGAAATAATATTCGTTATCAATAAAATAGACGGTTACGCCATTATGTTCGATGTATTCGACGCCGGCATACTGATTGCGCCACCCAAGTGTCACGTTCAATTCCAGCAATGGTTGCATTTGTGCTTTCCATTCATCGCTGATGTCCTGGTATTTCGGAAGGACAATACGAACATCCTCCTCCTGTTCCTGCAGTGCCTGCGGAAGTGAACCTAACACATCTGCAAGTCCGCCTGTTTTAATGAATGGGGTGCATTCGGATCCTACCATAAATATTTTCATCCTGTTCACTCCTTTTACCTGTTCATTTCATCACATGTAGGAAGAGGAAAAAGATTGCCGTTATAGGCAATCTCCTACATGGAAACCCGTTTTGCTACGACATAAGGCTTCTCCGGGACTCCGATCAACGTCCGGCTGTTAGAAATACGACAGTCCTTATCTAAAATGACATTTTCTAATACCGCATTGCTGTCGATTTCACAGCGCTGCATAATGATCGAGTTTTTGATTACTGCCCCTTTGGCCACTTTTACACCCCGGAACAAAATGCTGTCCTCCACATGTCCGTCAATGATACAGCCATTGGCGACCAGGGTATTAGCAACTTTTGAATCCTGAGAATACTTTGTCGGAGGCTCATTTTTCACCTTCGTGAAAATAGGCGCTTCTTCTTTGAACAAATCCTCATGGTTGGCCCCGTTCAGCAGGCTCGAACTATGACGATAATAGCTTTCGATCGAATTGATCAGTGCATGCGCTCCTTCGTATTCATAAGCATGCATATGAATTTGCGGCAGTCTCGCTTTTATACCATCGAGGAAAAAGTGAGAACAGCCGTGAGCAATGCAATCTTCAATCATCCCATATAGATAATTCTTCTCCAGGATATACATGTCCATATAGACATTGTTGCTACGTTGATCATTATGTATATCCGTAACACGGCCATTTTCATCGATTGTCAGTTTATGGGCTCGTTTATGTTCAGGGTAAAGCTCCTCCACTTTTTTATAGACTACCGTCACATCAGCACCTGACGCTTTATGTTCCTCCAGTACATCGCGGAAGTTGATATTGCAGATATTCTGTGTCCCGGAGACAACCACATAGTCGGCAAACGTACGAGTGATGAAGTCGATGTTATTATGGAAATGCTGGAGGTCACCTTTTGAAATGTCAGTCGGGTCATTCCAGTCTGGAGGAAGGATGAACAGCCCGCCTTGTTTACGATCCAAATCCCAGGCTTTCCCCTGCTCCAAATGATCCATCAGTGACCGGTATTTCCTGCGGGCGAAAACAGCAATCGACTCGATTCGGGAGTTGCTCATATTGGATATGGTAAAATCGATCATCCGGTAGCGTCCGGCAAATGGAACAGCGGCACTGCACCGAAAATAAGTAAGTTCATCCAATACATCCTGTTCATGGTCTAGATTTATGATTCCTGCTAAACGATCCATCGATTAGCCCCCTCCTATTTAATGATCTGCTCCAAATAGCTTTTTGCTAAAACACTGTCTTCATCTGCAACTAATGTAATATCGCTGTCAGGTGACGGATCGCCGATGACAGCCCCATCCTCGATAACACTTCCTGCTGCTATGATGGCACGGTTGATGGTCACGTTTTTTCCGATTTTAACGTCCGGCATGACGACCGAATCACGGATGATGGAACCTTCCTGGACATGCACCCCATAGAAGATGACGGAATGGTCAATGGTTCCATGGATACGGCAGCCTTCATTAATTAGCGCATTATGAACGTTTGCTTCATGCGAGATATACTGAGGAGGCTGATTCGGACTTTTCGAATAGATTCGCCACGAATGGTCATTCAATTCAAGTTCAGGCTTCTCTTCCAGTAAATCCATATTGGCTTCCCATAAACTCGCAACCGTCCCGACATCTTTCCAGTAGCCATCAAATGTGTAGGCCATCATTTTCTTGTAGTCTCCAAGCATCGCCGGGATGATATCTTTTCCAAAGTCATGAGAAGAATTTTCATTACCGGCATCATCGATCAAATAACGTTTCAAGACGTCCCACCGGAAAATGTACACGCCCATCGAAGCTAGGTTACTCTTCGGATTTTCCGGTTTTTCTTCAAATTCAGTGATCACCCCTGAGTCGTTGGTGTTCATCAAACCGAACCTGCTAGCTTCCTCCCACGGAACTTCTATGACTGAAATCGTCGCGTCCGCACCGCTCGCCTTATGGTAATCAAGCATATCGCTATAATCCATTTTATAAATATGGTCTCCAGACAGAACAAGCACATGGTCCGGGTCATACTGGTTGAGGAATTTAACATTTCGATAGATGGCATTAGCGGTACCTGTATACCATCCTCCCCCTTCTTCCGACTGGACGTATGGCGGAAGCACAGAAACCCCGCCGTATTTACGGTCAAGATCCCAGTCGCTTCCAATCCCGATATAACTATTCAAAATTAATGGTTCATACTGGGTAAGTACACCTACGGTATCAATACCGGAGTTGGTACAGTTGCTCAAAGGAAAATCAATGATCCGGTATTTTCCGCCAAAATAGACGGCAGGCTTTGCAATCTGCTTCGTGAGTGATTTCAGCCTGGTTCCCTGGCCACCGGCTAATAGCATCGCTACACATTCTTTTTTCATGATTTAATCCCCCTTCGGTCCATTGGTTCGTTTCCAAAAAGTTACCGCAAGCGGCGGTATTGTCATCTTGATATGATGGTTTTGGCCCTGCCACGGTTCTGGAACAGAGGCTGCTTTTAACCCGTTCCTCTGTCCTGAACCCCCAAAATGTTCCGCATCACTATTGAATATTTCCTCATAATGCCCCGGCTGCGGGACACCAACTTTATAGTCGTGATAGACTACCGGAGTAAAATTGCAGACAACCAAAAGCTGGTCTTTCGGTGTCCGACTGCAGCGTATGAATGATAGGACACTCTGCTCAAAATTATGAGGGTCAATCCATGAGAAGCCATCTTCATGGTGATCCAGTTCCCATAATGCCGGCATGTCTTTATAAAATTGATGCAGCTGTTTCACATAGTCCAATACCGAGGCGTGGGATTCATAATCCAACAGCTCCCAATCGAGATCTTCCAAGTCCTTCCATTCGTCGAACTGCCCGAATTCCGAACCCATGAACAACAGCTTTTTACCAGGATGGGCGTACATGAAAGCCAAAAACGCGCGTAAGTTGGCGAACTTCTGCCAGTAGTCTCCCGGCATTTTGTTTAACAATGATTTCTTGCCATGAACGACTTCATCATGAGAAATCGGCAGGACGAAATTCTCGGAAAAAGCATAGAACAAGGAGAACGTAATAAGATTATGGTTGTATTTACGGTGCACCGGGTCCATTTCCATATAACGGAGCATATCGTTCATCCAGCCCATGTTCCATTTATAGTTGAAACCGAGTCCGCCTATATAAGTCGGAGCACTTACCAGCGGATAAGACGTGGATTCCTCAGCCATCATCAAAACGTTCGGTACTTCTTCAAAAATCGCTTCATTCATTTTTTTAATGAACGCGATCGCTTCAAGGTTTTCCCTGCCTCCATGCTCATTCGTTTCCCATTCAGCGTCTTCCTTGCCGAAATCCAGATAAAGCATACTGGCTACCGCATCGACACGTAACCCATCGAGGTGGAATTCCTTCAACCAATAAATTGCATTTGAAATCAGAAAGCTCTGCACTTCATTGCGGCCAAAGTCAAACGTCAATGTCCCCCATTGCGGCTTCTCCGCTTTCAAAGGGTTTTCATATTCATAGAGTGGCTCGCCATCGAACCGGCGAAGACCATGGGCATCTTTGCAAAAGTGACCTGGCACCCAGTCCAAAATAACTCCAATGCCATGCTGGTGGCACTGGTCGACGAAGTAACGGAAGTCATCCGGTGTACCATAACGGGAAGTCACTGCATAATATCCCGTAGTCTGATAACCCCAGGAGCGGTCAAACGGGTGCTCCGCTATCGGAAGCAGTTCAATATGGGTGTAACCCAGCTCTTTTACATAGGGAATAACCTCATCTGCATAATCGCGATAATTATAATAGACTTCTGATTCGATATTTTTCCATGACCCTAAATGTAATTCATAGATGGAAATAGGAGATTCATAGAAATTCATCTCATCGCGGCGCTTCATCCATAAATCATCATTCCATTGGTAATCATCCAGAGGATAGATGACCGATGCGGTGTTCGGCCGCAACTCACTGGAAAATGCGTAAGGATCTGCTTTCAGCTGCAGATGTCCGTGGGGAGTGAGGATTTCATATTTGTAAATTTCCCCTTTTTCAAGGTGAGGAATGAACGTATGCCAGATTCCATTTTCGTTCAATTTCTTCATCGGATGTTCCCTGCCATCCCATTCATTAAAGTCGCCAACAACACTGACCTGTTGTGCATTCGGCGCCCAGACCAGGAATCGGGTGCCCGGGGTTCCGTTTTGTATGTCTCTATGTGCCCCGAGAAGTTCATAGCTGTATCGGAGATTTCCTTGGTGGAATAAATAAACGTCATGCTCTAAAGCGGTAAAATCTAACAATCTACCACTCCCCTTCTGGTTGATTTTAAAACCGTACAAGTGAACTTGTATTACTAGCATAAGATGTTCTTATCGCGATTACAATTATTTTTATGCTAATTTTCTGAAATGTTTTGTCGCATTTTGTCTTGATAACGGTTACATGTGAAATTTCTGTGTTATAAGGTTTCTAAGAGGAAAAATGAGGGAATTAAACACGTTGATTTTCATAAAAATCTTATTCATCAAAAGTGCCGAAAAGTCGAAGACTTGTTTTCGAGATATATACGGTTCTCTACCATAAAAGAGTCAGGGGCGGCTGGGACACTACTCGCTTTCCCGGATCTCCACACCGTTACTACCGTAACGGAAACAATATATCTTGAAACTGAGTCTTCAGCAATTGGGAGCTTAACTGTAATATCAAACATTTCATTTCTCGATAAATTTCAATATTCTTTCCCTGTTCTCTTCGTATACTTGCTCACCAAGGGCTATCAGTTCTTCGGTGAACTCGACTTCATCAAATGGGACTTCCTCTCCAAGTTCTTCGTTAATACGAAGATAATTATCCTGTAAGAGCAGCTGGCAATGGTAGGATACAGATTCCGAAGAGAGATTCAGTGCCAGATCTAACAGCTTTGGTGTAACTTTCATTGCCGGCAGATGGAATGGCATCCATTTTTTGATACCCCAAAACTTATCATGGTCAATTGTGAAATCAATGCTTTGTTTTCCCGTACCCAGGGAGAGAATTTCTATGTCCTGTAAACTTTTTTCAAAATAATGGACCACTTCCGTAATACAAACGAGCGAAGGGTTGTTGGCCCATAGACCCCCATCAATCGACAAGTAATTATTATCAACATTGTTCGGTGGAAAATAAATTGGTGCAGAACACGAAGACAAGACAGCATCCCACAGTGGTATCGATAAATTATCATTTTCTCCTTTAACGGCGTGAGACCGATGAATATATGGCCTGCCATTAGTAACATCCACCGCGGGAATTAGCAAAGGATCACTCATTTCACCGATTTTCTTATTTTCAAATGCTTCTTTCAACAACCGACGCAGATAGCGATCACTGTAGACGCTCTTGAACAACCCTACTTTTGCCTGCCTAATAAAAATCTTCTTGCCATATTTCTGATAAGAGTCCAATAATTCACCCATATTTTTACGTAGCATGACAGAGGCAGCAATAATAGAACCGGTACTGGTTCCGGCAATCAAGTCAAACTTTTCAGCAACTGGACACCCCAACTCTTTTTCCATGGCTTTTAACACAGCTATGGGCATCACACCTCGAATACCCCCGCCATCGATACATAATATTTTCATTTGCCTCACCATCATTCATCATGCTGATATTCCTGTCTCAATAATATCTACATTAACCTTTACTTCTACCGGCACTTCAGGATAGAGTTCTACCCACTCTTCATAAGTTATTTTCCCTTTACGGTTCTTCAAAAGGTGTCCCAGCCCCAGTGGGTCGATGTTCTTTTCCTTGAATTGTGCGATCATCCTTTCGCTTTTACTCTCAAAAAACGATTTTAGTGCCTTCTCTACCTTTTTGACATGAGCTTGTGTCTCAAAGGTTTTAATATCGGAAATTTCACTAAGGACCCCTTTCATGTTGACAGAAATAATAAATTTGGGGTTCGATTTATCTCCTTTCACCTGGTACTTCACTTTAGATCCGATATTATCAAAAGCAACACCTTTCCCTTCCACTTCAATTCCCTGAACCCCCTGATTGAAATCTTCCACCATCATCTTGAAAGTGAACACATCTTCAAACGGCAGTTGATCAACAACTTTTCCCCCTCGGAATAATGCTAATCCATCCATCTTCACTTCCCCCTCCTCCAACAAAAGATATGGTAAATATCCGTCCATCCCCATCGCATAATAGGAGTAAAGGAAGTTATGAAGATTGGTTGTTGGAAATAAAATCCTCTCGTTCTGTTCCATTAGCCCGATCAGGTAATCTGCATTCGTTTGGTTTTCACTATATTTTGTTTTAATCAGCTCTTTTGTTTCTCCTCTAACAATTCCCAGCCGCACATCTCTTCCTATGTGTGGGTCCCGGGCAAGCATATCGATGACGCCACTCATATCTTTTCTAGCCAGTTCCTCACCATATAAGGATACTGTCAGTTTCCCCATCCGTATCGGTCTAGGTGATTTGCTTTCCAAACCACTAATAATTTCTTTCATCGTATTCGCTTGAAAGGATAAAAATTGCTCAGTCGGCACTTGTTCTTTACTACGACCATAGTGTGGAATGGCCACCGTGCACTTAGTAGATTCATCATTAACATAATCACACCCGGACAGGTTGACTAGCGCGACTTCCTCAACACTGCGATACGGCAGACAGCCTGACAGGAAAAGGATTCCGGAAATTAGGATCGACAATAGTTTTTTAATTTCCATGACGGTATCTCACCTTTTTCATGATGTACATCAATAGGAATAGGAACGGAATATAGAGCAGGAAGTAAAATCCTACTCGGTTAGCAAATGTATTTAACACATCAATCATCGACCGATTATCAATTAAATTAGATGTTATTAACAAAACAACCAAATACATCCAGATCACAGGTTTTTGCTTGATTTTGAACATCCGCTTTGGAATCCGGCTGGCAGCCCATAACCCCAGACATATATTCGGCAGAACGACATACGCCCATAATCCGATACCCATATATTCAAACCGTTGCAGGAATGGAAAATTCACGATTTTCCATAAAGAAATCGTTCCCCATGTTACATGCTGCAATTGTTCCTCACTGTAATAAATGAAAGCAACAAGCGCGCTGATCAGGTAGATCATTGTGGTATAGAAAGCTCCAAAATGGGCCCATTTCTTTGATGCTTTCTGGTCTTTAAGAAAAGGATAAAATAGTAGGAGCAATTCAATACCGAGAAAGCTTAGTGTACTTGTTTTTGCTGAACTGAGGATATCCGGAACCGAAGCCTCAATCATAGGGTACAGGTGATTGACATCCCCAAGCTGTAAAGGGAAAAACTTGAACAACAGTAATGGCAATGCCAGAATGACACTGAGAAGACACATCCCAGTGATTACACGAAGTCCCCCCTCCACAAAGTAGTAAGCGAGGAGAAGGTAGACTAATGTAAACAGCCATGTATTCAATTGTGGAAAAACCCAGACCTGGATGACTTCGACAAATGTCCGTAATACCGTCAGAGTTAGTAACAGAAAATAGATGCTGAATACAAGATTCATCAATCCGCCTAAATATTTTCCGAAAAGAAAGTTATGGATAGAAACCAGGTCGCTACCACAGCCCTGCAATAGACGATAAATCATCCATAATAGTAGATGAATGGCCAGGCCAGCCACCAAAATTGCAATCCAGGCGTCATAGCCCGCGTCTTTGGCAATATACTTTTCGAACCCAAGAATCCCCACCCCTACTTGCATGGAATGTACTAAAAAAAATGCCATCGTAGAAGTGACCATTAAGTTTTCTGGTACGTTGAATCCGCCCCTTGCATCATTCATCTACATCCCTCTTCTCATTTGCCCGTTTCTGATTGAACCGGCTGGAATCCACCGGTCTAGTCTGAATTGGTCTCATTGATTGCTGGTTGAACGGAAGACGGATGAACGCGTCTTTCAAATCATGGAACCGAAGCGGATAAAGTGGAGCAAAAAAAGGTCTTCCAATTGATTTCAGTTTGATCAAATGGGCAATGAAAAAAGCCATCACGATCGATACCCCTATAAGCCCCCACATTTGTGCCCCGATTAAAAATGGAAACCTTACGAGCCGGATCGTATTACCAATCTGGTAGACGGGCGTTGTAAAGGAAGCCAGTGCGGCCAGTGCAACTATAATTAGCAATACATTACTGGTCAGACCCGCTTCCACAGCTGCTGTTCCGATAACGATACCACCGACGATACCGATTGTCTGACCAACCTTCGTCGGAAGTCGTGCACCCGCTTCCCGGAGCAGTTCAATCGTCAATTCTAAAATGATAACTTCCAATATCGGCGGAAAGGGTATATCAGCCCTGGAAGTTACAATGGTTGCCAGCAAGTCTTGAGGGATCATCTCCAGGTGATAGGTTAAAATCGCGACATATAACGGGGAGCTTAACACCGAAAATATAACAGCAAACAACCGGATAAGCCGGAATCCTGAAGCCAGATGCCAGGGAAGAAAATAGTCATCCGAGGCAGAGAAAAATTCAACAACAGTTGTCGGACAAGTCAAAGCATGAGGTGAACCATCGACTAAAATGGTCACCTTTCCCTCAACCAACGCTCCTGTAACCCGGTCGGGTCGTTCTGTATCCAACAGCTGAGGAAAAGGCGAATTGGAATTGTCCGCAATCATCTGGGTGATATAGGAACTATCATTAATCTGGTCATATTCGATATCTTGCAAACGCTGCATGACCGTGTTGACATTCTCCTTATTAGCAATGCCATCGATATATAAAACCGCCACCCGCGTTTTCGTAAGCTTACCGATATTTAATTCTTGTACCATAAGCTGAGGAAGAGCCAGACGTTTACGCACCAGATTGATGTTCGTATCAAGCGATTCGACAAACGCCTCTTTAGGTCCAACTACACTGAACTCTACTTCCGGGATGCTTACTTTCCGGGTTTCAGCGACTACAGCAGGGATTGTCAGAAATTTTTTGTCGTACTCTTTCATTTGAATGATGACATGCCCTTGCATGACCCGCTGCCGGAAAACGTTGACATCATCCGTTATATCCAGTCCCTCAACAGGAATGATATCTTCCATTTCCTCGAGAGAGCGCAACGTATTTTGCTTCAAAGCAGGGAGAATTATTTCATTTACAGTTTTAGGCTCAATCATGGTTTCAAAATACGATAAAACACACTTCGTCTCTCCTTTTAAGGGATAGACCATAAAATCCTTCGACTTTTCCAGTTCCTTTGTCACATCTTGGACTGTCTCGTTTTGTTTAGGAAATTCATTCCCTTTATCTTTCTTCCATTTCCACATGAGAAAGCTCCTTATAACCACGAATAGTTCATCTCTTTAGTACTTTGCAAAACAGAATAATTTATTCCAGACAGGGAAAGATGTAAGTTAGATGGAAATTGGAGGGAATAATGTGGTTGTAGCGTATATTCTTCCGCTTATAATGGTTGCTGCTTTTTTTATAGCAATCCTGCTATTGATAGACTGGCTTGCTAAATTGATTTTATACTCTTTGATTATTATTATCATTATCCTCCCGTTCGTGCTTCTCTATAAAGCAGAAGTTAAAGATGAAAAAAGATAAAAAACGATTCATCTCCGCTTGAAGATGAATCGTTTTTTAGTTGATATTTAACTGGCCATCCGCTTTTTGTTTTTTTTACGAATAGACTGCTCTAATGCCCCTGTACCGAGTATGACCCCCATTACAATGAACAAAAATCCGAACAACTGCCCAGCCATAATCCTTTCTCCTAAAAACAGGTAGGAACCTGTCAAGGAGAAAAACGGAGTAAGGTTGATAAAAATGGCAGTTTCCCCAGCACCCATCTGGTGAATCGCTTTATTGTAGACCATATGGCCGATCCCGGTCGCCAGGATAGCTGAAGCTAAAAATACCAGCCAGTCTGCCAGGGTACCAGTTGTCAAAGTGGAAAGGCCTGACGGTTCAAGCTGAATGCTGACCACAAATAGGAACACAGCGCCTAATATCTGCATCCATCCGGTTATCAGGCGGGCATCCATCGTTTCTGTCGCACGCTTGATTGCAATGAAACTGACTGCCTGGGTTACGACGGCTAAAAAGATATATACATCACCACGTGAAATGCTCCCTACACTCCCCTCTCCGTTCAGGACGATGAAGGAGACACCAGTAAGCCCTAATATGATTCCAATCATTCTGAGAAGCGTTAACCGGTCGCCAAGAAAAATAATAGCAAAGAGAGAAGTCATCAACGGAACCAAACCTAATATAAGCCCTGCATTAGAAGCATTGGTAGCTGTAAGTCCTACCGATAAAAAGAAATGATGGCCTAAAATCCCCGACAGAGCTCCCAGGGTGATATATCCTGCCTGTTGTCTGGTGATTTTTCGAAACTCTCTTTTTATACCAAGGAAGAGCATCACGACAATGCCAGCCAATAATATCCGAAAAGCAGTTATCGTAACAGGAGCAAAGCTTTCGACTAAAACCTTGATAGCAATGACATTGAAGCCCCAGATCATCATAATGAAAAATAATAGCGTATAAGTAAGTGATTTAGACATATGCTTTCATCTCTTTCTTTGAGTAAAAGTATAAACATATAGTTTACTTTCGTTGTCGAAAATCTTCAACACAAAAGCCCGGGATCATTTCTCATCCTCGGGCTTTACTGTTTAATATCAAGCGATTCCTGGGCGTGAATTTTTAATAAAAAAAGACATGATCAGCCCGGCAATTGCGATAAGGCCGGCTACGATGAACGATACGTTCACACCATGGATCAATCCTATCACCCCATCTGACGGGATTGCCTGTGTCGTCATGACAGACACAAGCAAAGCTGTACCGACAGCACCAGAAACCTGACGCATGGTGTTATTCATAGCCGTACCATGCGGCATCAGTTCATTCGGCAGTTGATTAAGCCCAGCTGTAGTCACTGGCATCATCACCATCGAAATACCGAACATGCGGGCTGCATTGACACTGGCTAAATACAGAAAAGTCGTTTCAAGTGTGGTATTTGAAAACATGAATGTAGTAATCACTAAAATCGAAAGTCCGATAATGGCCAGCCAGCGTGCTCCGAACTTATCAAACAGCCGTCCTGTGACAGGATTCATCAATCCCATCAAGACTGCTCCTGGCAGCAGCATCAACCCTGATTCCAGAGCTGTGAAGCCGAGCATATTCTGCATGAGGATCGGTAAGATAACAGCACCACCGATCATCGCTATGAAGGATACCATGCCGATCGCGGTTGTGACCGTAAACATGGTATTTTTGAAAATCCTGAATTCCAAAATTGGCTGCTCTAATTTCAGCTGTCTTAGTATGAAGAAAACGAGTGTGACAGCCCCGACAATAATCGCACCAAGAACCTCTCCGCGAAGCCAGCTGCCACTGCCCGCAACACTGAATCCATATAAGATTCCGCCAAAGCCGATGGTCGACAACATAATAGACAGCACATCAACCTTCGGGAAAGTTTGCTTCGTTACATTTTTCAAAATGAAGTAAGCAACTATGATATCAATAATAGCAATTGGCAAAATTACATAAAATAAGCTGCGCCATGGGAAGTTTTCAACCAGATAACCAGACAGAGTCGGTCCTATGGCAGGTGCGAATGCGATGACCATCCCGAACATCCCCATAGCCGCTCCCCGCTTTTCTACCGGAAACACCAGGAAAAGGATGGTCTGCATCAATGGAAGAATAATTCCCGCACCTGCTGCCTGCAGCACCCTTCCGGATAAAAGGATAGTAAAATTCGGAGCTATCGCACACACTAATGTACCTAATGCGAACGTACCGACAGCTGTAAGAAACAAGCTCCGTGTCGTAAAGCGTTCAATTAAAAAAGCTGTGATGGGGATCATGATCCCATTCACAAGCATGAAAATTGTCTGCAGCCACTGAGCCGTATTCGCATCAAGGTTTAAGTCGGCCATAATATGAGGGATTGCTGTCGCCAGCAATGTTTGATTCAAAATAGCGACGAAAGCGCCGGAAATAAGCACAATCATCAATGGAACTTTATTTATTGGCTCTTCTTGGGTATTTGATTGTTCCACGGTAATCCTTCTTTCTTTTTTAGGTAACTTAGAAATTTTAACCCAATTTATCTTGAAATTCAACATTTAGCTACTCGAAATGTTCACCAAAGTAGGCTGAAGTATTCCATAGTAATCAATTTTTGTCTCAAAACTACATAAAAATAACTAGCTTACTCACTTGTACAAACGGGTATATTAAGAGCAAAACTTTTTTTACTGGGAGTAAATCCCTTAATCTATTACTGCAAAGGAGACTGACTATGGGTAGCAAACGGAAGAAGTACAAATTTATGAACAGTATCTTCTGGGTATCATTTACCATCATTTTTTTATTCGCCTTGTGGGGTGCTTTAGCTCCAGGGGCACTAGCCTCCCAGGCAAATACCATCTATGGCTTCATTGCTAATACATTTGGCTGGTTCTATTTAGCTTTTGTCCTCTTCATTATCATCTTCAACTTTTATTTAGCATTCAGTAAATACGGAAAGGTTAAACTGGGCGGTGAAAATACCAAGCCGAAGTATCCGATTTTCACTTGGATCGCTATGCTATTCAGTACCGGTTTCGGTGTCAGTATCGTGTTCTGGGGTGTTGCCGAACCGATGACCCACTTTGGGTCGCCGCCACCATTTGATAATGTCGAACCTGAAACTGCTGAAGCTGCTCGAGTAGCGATGTGGAACGCCTTTTTCAATAACGGTATCCACCAATGGGCTTCTTTCACATTCGTAGGCTTGGCTCTTTCTTATTTCATCTATCGGCAGGACGAAAGAAGCTTGATTAGTGATACCATGAACCCTGTTATCGGCAATTCAGGGAAGAAGCCGCTTCGAAATACAATTGATATCATCGCGGTCATTGCAACAGTAATGGGTGTTGCCACTACCTTAGGCTTAAGTGTGCTGCAGATCAATGGCGGGCTCGGTTTCGTTTTTGATGTGCCAGCTGGGGCCACCACCCAAATTATCATCGTTGCATTGATGTTTCTATTCTTTATGGTCTCGACTATTTCCGGTCTGGACCGCGGAATCAAATACTTAAGTAATACCAACCTGGCACTTGCACTCTTGCTTATGGTAATAGTTTTGTTCATCGGCCCGACTGGGTTCATCCTTGATACCATAACCATGGGGATTGGTGATTATTTACAAAACTTTTTCCAGGCAAGCTTAAGATTAGACCAATATACAGATGGAACCTGGGTTCAGGATTGGCCGGTTTATTATTGGGCATGGACAATTGCATGGGCGCCATTTGTCGGTATGTTCGTCGCCCGGATTTCAAAAGGGCGGACCGTCCGGGAATTTGTATTAGGTGTTATGGTAGCTCCTCCAGCTATCGGGATTATCTGGATTGGAATCTTCGGTGGCACAGCGATTAACCTAGACCTTTTCCATGGAACAGACATTGCAGGTGCGGTAGCTAAAGATGAAACCACTGCACTATTCAATATGTTGCAAAACATACCGTTAGGCACTGTTCTCTCTGTTTTAGCAATCTGTTTGTTGTTTACATTTCTGGTCACATCAGCCGACTCCGCTACCTTCGTACTGGGAATGATGACCTCGAATGGAGACAACAATCCGTCTGTCATCGTAAAAGTCGTGTGGGGTTCCTTAATCGCTGTTCTGGCTGCTGTCTTAATTATCAGTGCTGGATTAAAAGGTTTACAGACGGCTTCCTTGATAGGAGCGCTGCCATTCTCCTTTGTACTGCTGGTAGCTGCGATTTCTTTATTGAAATCAATCCGGGAAGATTATAAAGATGCTCGCAGGAAAGCCGAGAAAAAAGCAGAAGAAAAACGCCATCAGCGGGTTATCGATCATATCGAGGAAAATTATGATTGGAATGAAAATGATCAGTAAAATCACGAAAGTCCTCTCGATGCGAGAGGGCTTTTTTCTGCGTAACATCCAATAGACGGCTTTCTAAATATATGAAGTTATAACTTTTACATCATATGTTCCGAATATGCTTCATACCATCCTCCAAAAAAATTTAGTATACCCTAATTACTTAACACAAAATAGCAACCTCGCCAAAGGTTGCTATTTTTGTCCTACGTTATTTATTTTCTATCTTCATATTTTGCTGAAATAAGACCTAATGTAGTGCCTAAAATCGCACCACCCAGCACTTCCAGTGGCTGGTGTCCCAGCAGCTCCTTCAATTCCTTTTCCCGCTGAACGAATTCCAGGCTCGGAAAATCTTCGGATATCATAGCAAAACTGTCTTCTAATTCATTAACCAGTTTGGCAATCTCCCCTGTATGACGGCGGATTCCCTGGGCGTCATACATGACGATTACCCCAAAAACAACCGCTAACGCAGTTTCCGTATGACGTGAACCTCTATTCGCCGCTATGTAAGTAGCGAGCGCTGAAACGCCAGCCGAGTGCGAACTTGGCATGCCGCCTGTTGTTGCGACCTGTTTTATATCCCATTCTCCTGACACACGTTTATGTGTCAGTATCTTTATTCCCTGCGCAATCCCTATTCCAGCTAAAGCTGTCAATATTCCTTTGTTCATTTTATCATCCATTTCTTAACCCTCCACTCTTTCATATACTTTCCCCAATCTCGCTTCTTCTATTTTCATTACCCGAAATGGGAAGATTTATTCAAGAAAGTCATTACGAAGATTACAGGTTCGGTATGTTAAAATGAAAGAATCGTTTAACGAGAAAGCACACCCCAAAGAGCTTAGGAGTGAAGAATTAATGGACAAAAAAGATGTAGCTGGAATTCGCAGACAGTTTAAAGTAGACAATGACTTATTGAAGATTTCTGATCTTTTTAATGTATATATCATGAAAGAAACGACGGAAATTTTTCATTATCAGAGTCAGCCGTTCGAAATGCTCGATAGAGATCAACAGGAGCTGTTCATCAATAATTTCAAGAAAGTACTGACAGGTCAGCTGGATGAAAAATTGTTTGAGCTTAAATTTCAACGGGATGCTGACAACCACACCCAACTCATCTTACATAGAGGGCTGCTTAGCAGCGAACTCGAAGACTGGAAGGCACAAATGCTGCAAATGACAGAAAAGATCATTAAAGATCATCCTTACGAAAAAGATGTCGTCATCTCCTTCATTCGCGCCGAATATATGAAGCCGATGAAGCGACGCAATGAAGAAACGGAAGAAAGCGAACGGGACGCTGTCTATTCTCATCCCTTTATCCTTTGCAGCATCAATAAAACGCAGGAGCCTAAAAGAGAATGGCAATTCGACTATATCGAGAAAGAATTCAAGTACAATATCGAGGTGGATCCAGTTATCGATCTCAATGCCCCTATGGCTGGATTCCTTTTCCCGTGCTTTACTGACAACTCAGCCGATGTAAACCATATACTCTATAGTGCCGGCAAGGCAAATGAGCCTGACTACCAATTTATCGAAGAAGTTCTGAATGGCGAAGAAATCATGACAGCAAAAGAAGACAAAGCGGTGTTTGAAGAAGTTATCAGAGATGTCGTCGGAGATCAGCTTCCTCCATCTACCCTGGCTACTGTTTATGGAGAAATCAATAATGTTGTAGAGGAAAATGAAGAAGGAGAAACCCCAAAGCTCGATTACAATGACGTCGAGCGGGTTTTGAGTAGAAGTGGCGCGCAAGTCGAAGCCGAAAAAGTGAAAGACGCTTTTCAAAGAATCACCGATGACGAAACCTACGAACTGAAAGCAAGCAGCATCGTTCCCAAATATAAGTCAAAGTCCATTAAAATCAATACAAAAGTAGCTAATATTTCTATCAGCCCCCAGGATTTGCAGTTTGTGAGGCAAGTCAACAATAATGGGAAACGTTACATTATGATTGAAGTCGAAGAGGATGCAGAGATTGAAGGATTCAAGATGCTTCCGGAAGCTTTTGGTGAATAACGCTTGATAAATCCAACTGCATGTAATACTGAAGGCATTCTCTCATTGAGAATGCCTTCTTTTTGTGAAATAATCATGCCTCACAATTAATATCGTTATTATCACACCACTCTCTAGCGATTGCTTCCATCTTCTTATCTCGGAATTGATACCATTCCTGGTCAATCCCCCAGCGCTGTACCTGATCTTTAAACCTGCGGAAAGCACCACGGCCACGAATAGCTTTCAACAGCTGCTCTCGCTTTCTTTCGTCTCCTAACTGGAAACAAAAATCCTCCATCATGATATATTCGTTAATCTCAAATTTATCAGGTAAACTTACAAAGCGATCTGGATACTCGAGGCATAAATCGGCCCTTTCCCTTTCTTCCTGCTGCCAGTCCGGCAAATGGTCAAATGGCTCTCCATCTTCAGCATCCTGATAAGCTTGTTCACTTAAATGTATGAATGTATAAGTTTCGCGGTCAAATAACGTATAATATTCATCCATTTGCATATCAATGACTTCGCCCACTTCTTTCAGTTTAACCTTCATTCCTTTCACCCTTTCTTATATAGTAATAACTAACTACTTATAGCTTGAGAGAGTATATTAATATATAAAAAAGCAGCAGCCTGATTAAGGCTCCTGCTCTTCTATTACATTTTCTTCTCCAACCACGAGACGCACTCTACGTGAGAAGTCTGCGGGAACATATCGACCGGCTGCACTTCTTTCGTTTCATAACCCCCATCTTCGAGAATTTTCAAATCACGCGCTAAGGTCGATGGATTACACGATACGTAAACGATACGCTCCGGTTCCATTTCTAACATCGACTGCAACAATTGCTCATCGCAGCCTTTTCTAGGTGGGTCGACAACAATAACATCCGGATTCAGCCCTTGTGACTTCCACCATGGCATCACTTTTTCGGCCTGGCCTACATAGAATTCTGCGTTATCAATGTGATTTAACTTAGCATTTTCCTTTGCATCTGCAACAGCTTCGGGCACCACTTCGACGCCATACACTTTTTTAGCGTTCTGGGCTAAGAAAAGCGATATCGTACCGATTCCGCAGTAGGCATCGATGACTTGCTCTTTTCCAGTTAATGCTGCGTAGTCCAATGCTTGATCATATAACGTTTTCGTTTGGCTAGGATTAACTTGATAAAATGATTTAGGCGATATGGCAAATTTGATATCGCCGATGGTATCGTAAATATATTCTTCGCCGTAAAGCACCTTTGTATCGTCACCCAATACGACATTCGTCCGTTTGGGATTTACATTTTGAACAATCGACTTCACACTTGGATAGGCTTCCCGTATTTCATCAATCAGCTTGTCCTGGTCAGGTATTTCTTTTGTTCTTGTGACCAATACGACCATGACATCCTGGGTGTTCTGCCCGGTACGGACCATGATATGGCGCAATACGCCACGATTGCTCTCTTCATCATAGGCTCGAATTCCGTATCGCTCGGCGATACGGCGCACCGCTTCAACCATCCGGTCATTTGATTCATCCTGGACGACACAAGTATCCATATCGATGATATTATGACTCCGTTTTTGATAAAATCCAGCAACCAGGCGACCATCATGCTCTCCCACTGGCATCTGAACTTTGTTACGATAGCGCCATGGGTCCTTCATTCCTTTTACCGGGTGAACAGGTACATGTTCGAGATGGCCAATTTTACGCATCGCATCTTTGACCTGCTTCTGCTTCATTTCCAGCTGCATATCGTAGCTCATATGCTGGATTTGGCATCCACCGCACTGGAAAAAGACATTGCAAGGCGGCTCCACACGTTCCTGACTTTTCTCATGCAGGTCGAGCAGTTTACCGAACCCAAAGTTCTTCTTTACTTTGACAACTTTCACTGTCGCTTTTTCGCCTGGCAGTCCATAGGGAACAAATAGCGGATAGCCATCAATTTTTCCGACGCCGTCTCCTTCATGGGTCAAATCCTCAAAAGTCAGTTCCACCCTTTGATTTTTTTGTACTGGCGGCTTTGGTTTAGCCATTTTACATCGTCCTTTTTCTTAAGTTTTCTCAAAATTAACGCCAACGCTCAATTCCAGAAGAATAACGCCCAATTATATGAGAGAGAGTGAAAACACCCTCATCATTCACTTTCATATCAAATATTTAATAGGTGTTCGCTGACAAAAGTTTAACACAATACCCTTTTGAAAGCGAAAAGGCTGTAGATATTCATATCTACAGCCCCTCCGGCTCTATTTCATATCGATGTCTTCTAATTTCTTTTCTTCTGCGACAAATTTATCTTCAGGGACAAAAAAGTCGATATGTCGATACAAATTTACAAATTTCCCGGGCAATAATCCACCATATTCCCCGTCGATATTCAACTGCATCTTCTCTTCGGTGTGCACTTTGATCAGACTTGCCTTGGTATAAATGATATGCGGATCATTTAAATGCCTTCCCTGGGCTGCTAATGAAGCGATCCGGATAAAATCGGCCATGTTCATCTTTTTGATGATCAGCAGGTCGAATAACCCATCGTTCATTTCGGCACCCGGTGCCAGCTTCTCGAAGCCACCGACTGAGTTTGTATTAGAAACGAGGAAAAGCATGATTTCCCCTTTAAATTCTTTGCCGTCATACTCTATTTCTACATAGGTCGGCCTAAGTGAAGGGAGCATCTCGATTCCTTTCAAATAATAGGCAAGCTGACCCAGCATCGTTTTAAGCTTGCTAGGTACCTCATAGGAAAGTTCGGTCAATTTTCCTCCCCCGGCAATATTCATGAAGTACTGATTATTGACTCTGCCGATATCCAACGCTACAGAATGATCATCCAGAATGACATCGACCGCTTTATGGATATTATTACGTGGTACAGAAAGTGCGCGTGCAAAATCGTTGGTCGTGCCGACAGGGATGATGCCGAGCTTTGGACGGTTTTTCTGTTCAGCGATGCCATTAATCACTTCGTTGATCGTTCCATCACCGCCAGCCGCTACTACGACATCAAAACCACGCTGAACCGCAATGGTAGCGGCTTCTGTCGCATCACCCGCACAGGTAGTGGCATGTGTTGATGTTTCGTAGCCGGCTTGCTCAAAGCGCTGCAGTACATCAGGTAATACTTTTTTAAATACTTCCCTTCCGGAGGTCGGATTATAGATGATCCGAGCACGTTTCATAAGGTCTCCCCCTCATCCAGGCTTGTTCCATTATCTATCATAGCTTGTTTACATTTTTTTCGCCATTATTATAGTGTATGGTCCAAAATTTTAAACATACAAAAGCACGCAGTTCTATGCGTGCTTTCGCAAGCCAGTGTTCTGTTCTTTAGTATGATTTAGTGTTTTTCCATTTCCGAAAGAATGATCTTGTTGACCATCGGCGGATTCGCTTGTCCTTTAGTTTCTTTCATGACCTGACCGACAAGGAAACCAAGGGCACGGTCTTTCCCATTCTTATAATCCTCAATCGACTGCTGATTGTCATCAAGAATCTTCGTGATGATTTCAGTCAGCTGGCCTTCATCAGAAATCTGTACAAGCCCTTTTTCTTTGACGATTTTCTCTGGATCGCCGCCTTTTTCAACTAGTTCGGCAAAAACTTTTTTGGCGATTTTAGAAGAAATTGTACCGTCTTCAAGCAGCTTGATCATCTTAGCAAGCGATTCCGGAGTTAATGCTATCTCATCGAACTCCTTTTGCTGCTTGTTCAGATGAGCGGAAACTTCACCCATCAGCCAGTTGGAGGCTTGTTTGACGTCCGCTCCATGATTGATGGTTTCTTCAAAGAAATCAGACATGGCTTTGTTATTGGTAAGCACCATTGCATCATATTCCGGAAGCTCAAGGTTTTCAATATAACGTTTCTTTCGTGCATCCGGGAGCTCTGGAATTTCTGCACGAATACGCTCTTTCCAATCTTCATCGATATACAGTGGAACCAAATCCGGTTCCGGGAAGTAACGATAATCGTCCGAACCTTCTTTGACACGCATTAAAATCGTTTCTTTCGTCTGTTCATCATAACGGCGTGTCTCCTGCAGGATTTCCCCTCCGGAAAGCAGCACTTGCGCCTGTCGCTTTTCTTCAAACTCCAGACCTTTTTGCACAAAGGAGAATGAATTCAAGTTCTTCAACTCTGTCTTGGTACCGAACTCCTCTTGTCCGATTGGGCGCAGGGAAAGGTTGGCATCACAACGGAGTGAACCTTCTTCCATCTTACAGTCCGATACACCGGTGTACTGGATGATATTCTTCAGTTTTTCCAGGTAGGCATATGCTTCTTGTGGAGAACGAATATCGGGTTCCGATACGATCTCTACAAGCGGTGTACCCTGGCGGTTATAGTCGACCAGCGAGTAGCCTTCGTCGCTATGAGTCAGCTTACCAGCATCTTCTTCTAAATGAAGACGAGTAATTCCGATACGCTTTTTTACCCCATCAACTTCGATATCGATATGGCCGTTTTCCCCAATGGGCTGATCGAATTGGGAAATCTGGTAGGCTTTCGGGTTATCGGGATAGAAGTAGTTCTTCCGGTCGAACTTAGTGTCTGTCGCAATCTCACAATTTAAAGCCATTGCAGCTTTCATAGCGAAATTGACCGCTTCCTCATTCAATACAGGAAGAACACCAGGATACCCGAGGTCAATTGGGTTTACGTTTGTATTCGGCTCATCTCCAAACATATTAGGAGATGGGCTGAAGATTTTTGAGTTTGTTTTTAGTTCTACGTGTACTTCGAGACCGATTACTGTTTCAAAGTTCATGACTGCGCACCTCCAAGGGATGGGCGTTGTTTATGAAAATCTGTCGTTTGCTCAAAAGCATGTGCCGTGCGATACACAGTGGTTTCATCAAAGTGCTTACCGATGATTTGCAGTCCGATCGGAAGTCCATCTGATGAGAACCCGCATGGCACAGAAATTCCTGGGACTCCTGCAAGGTTGACTGGAATCGTCAAAATATCATTGGCATACATCGTCAGTGGGTCATCTACGATCTCACCAACTTTGAAAGCAGGTGTCGGGGTTGTCGGTCCGATAATGACATCGTAGTCTTCCAACACTTTTTCAAAATCATTCTTAATCAATGTACGTACTTGCTGTGCTTTTTTATAATAAGCATCGTAGTATCCAGAGCTTAGCGCAAACGTACCAAGCATGATACGGCGTTTCACTTCATCACCAAAACCTTCGGAACGGGAACGCTTGAACATATCAAGCATGGTTTCGGCATTTTGTGTACGAACACCGTAACGGACACCATCAAAACGAGCAAGGTTAGCAGAGGCTTCTGAAGATGCCAGCAAATAATACGTTGCTACTGCATATTTGGAATGCGGAAGGGAAACCTCTTCCCATGTCGCGCCAAGTTCTTCGTATTTTCTCAACGCGCTCATAACAGCTTCTTTCACTTCAGGAGCGACGCCTTCACTTAGATATTCTTTCGGTACGCCAATTTTCAACCCTTTGACATCCCCTGTTAAAGCATCGGTGAATTTCGGCACGTCAACATCCGCAGAGGTAGCGTCCATTTTGTCGTGTCCGGAAATCGCTTCAAGCAAATAAGCGTTATCTTCTACCGTTCTGGTGATTGGTCCGATTTGGTCCAGAGAAGAAGCAAAAGCGACTAACCCGAACCGTGAAACGCGCCCGTATGTCGGCTTCAATCCGACCACACCACAGAATGCCGCCGGCTGACGGATGGATCCCCCTGTATCTGAACCGAGTGAGAAAAACACTTCGCCTGCAGCGACAGAAGCAGCAGAACCACCACTGGAACCGCCAGGAACGTAATCCGTATTCCATGGGTTGCGTGTTGCATAGTAACTGGAATTCTCGTTGGAAGAACCCATTGCGAATTCATCCATATTCAATTTACCAATTGTTACAGACTTAGCATCTGCTAATTTTTCTACAACCGTTGCATTATATAACGGATCGGTGAAGTTATCCAAAAATTGGCTGGCACAAGTCGTGCGCAAGCCCTTGGTAACAATGTTGTCCTTCACGCCGATCGGCAGTCCGAATAAAGCTGCAGATTCCGTTCCACGTGATGCATCCAGTTCTTCTGCTTGCTTTAATGCTTGTTCTTTATTCAAAGTCAAAAATGCTTTGACTTCGCCATCCACTGCTTCAATACGCTGGTACGATTCTTCGACCAGGTCCGTAACACTGATTTCTTTATTATGTAGCTTCTCCTGAAGCTCTCTTAATGTGTAGTCAAACAATGACATAGGTGTACCTCCTTTATTCCAAAATAGATGGAACCTTGAATTGTCCGTCTTTATGATCTGGTGCGTTATTTATTACATCTTCTTTCTCCAGCCACTTTCTCGGCTCGTCCTTACGCATGACATTCTTCAAGTCCAATACGTGTGTCGTCGGTTTGACATCGGTGGTATCCAGTTCATTTAATTGTTCGGCATACGTAATGATATCGTCCAACTGTTTTGTAAACATGTCCGCCTCTTCTTCACTAATCGCAAGACGGGCCAGATTGGCCACGTGTTTCACTTCATCTTTACTGATTCTAGACATAACCAAACCTCCATTCAGTCTCGTACTCACATAATATTAGATGATACCAAATGATTGATTCAATAAGCAATGTTCAAGTTTTTCACCTTTCCTATCTTAACATAAAACAACGGATAGCTCATAAGAAACTCTTAAATAGGAAGGAAAGCATTACCGCAAGATTTTCTATCCAAATCATGCTATAATTTCGGTGGTACAACCGTTTTCACAACCAACACACCCTATCCCCTCATAGTTTAAGGACTAGAGCAAAGGGGAAGCATTTTTGTATGTGTTGTCACAAAGGAGATCATCAATGCTTGACTACGTTTTGAAAACAAAAGATTCTACATCTGAGTATGTTGTTTTTGTTCATGGTATTGGAGGAAACTCTACGATATTTTATAAGCAGATTAAAGCTTTCCGTAAACATTTCAATGTATTGTCCATCCATCTGCCTGGACATGGTGATTCACCCAGCACGACATCTTATCCGGAAAAAATGAGCTTTCAAACGGTAAACGAGGAAATTATCGCTTTGCTCAACTATTTGAAGATCCCTAAGGCCCATTTTGTTGGAATTTCATTAGGGTCGATGGTTATCCAGAGCTTGATCAGTCATTTTCCTGAACGAGTAAGATCGACGGTACTTGGCGGCTCTATAGTCAGGTTGAATGCGATGGCAAAAGTATTGCTCGTATTGGGTGAAGCACTCAAAAATTTCATGCCTTACCACGCACTATACAAATTGTTCGCGCGTATATTGATGCCAAGATCCAATCATAAATCAGGACGAGAAGCATTTGTCCGGGAAGCCAAAAAAATGAAGCGAAAAGATTTTTTGACCTGGTATAAAGTAGCCAGACACCCGAAAAAGACATTGAAGAAGATCCACAAGGCAGCAAAGGTTCCAAAGTTATTTATCTCGGGAACACAGGATCATCTTTGTATCAAGGATGTTCGCAAGACAGTGCAAAAAGTTGCCCATGCCCAGTTAGCCGAAATTCCGGACTGCGGTCATGTCTGCAATATTGAACAAGCAGACAAGTTCAATGAGTTGGCAATCAACTTCATCAATCAGTATCGTCATAAGAAAAAGATTCAAAACTCTATTGCTTTGTAAACATTTCCATACAGAAAAAAAGAGGCTGTCCCAGTAAGTCTGTTGCAGACTTATGGGACAGCCCTTTTTATTTGATTAACGGCGAGCCGCTTCATCAAATGCACTGATTACTTCTTTCGATGGTTTCTTCCCTGCTAAACTGACAATAACAGCAACAAGGGTGTTCAAAATGAAACCAGGAACAATTTCATACAAGTCGAAGATACCGCCGCTTAGGAAATCAGCCCATACAACGACTGTAACCGCACCGACAATAATACCTGCTAATGCACCGTTTCTAGTAATGCCTTTCCAGAATAGGGACAAGATGATGATCGGACCAAATGCGGCACCGAAACCTGCCCATGCATAGGAAACAAGACTTAACACGGAGCTGTCAGGGTTACCGGCAAGCAGGATTGCGATCAATGCAATTGCCGCAACTGCGATACGGCCTACCCAGACCAATTCACGCTCTGTCGCCTGTTTACGGATGATGGCTTTATAGAAATCTTCAGCCAATGCAGAAGAAGATACAAGCAACTGAGAGTCAATCGTACTCATAATCGCAGACAGAATTGCCGCTAATAAGATACCCGAAATAATCGGGTGAAACAGAATTTGAGAAAATGCGATAAATATTTTTTCAGGGTCTGCAAGCATTTGGACGCCATTTTCATTGACAATTTCGATTCCAAACTGGCTTAACATTCCAACATCCTGGGAATTGATATAAGCAAGACCTGCAATACCTGTAAAAATAGCACCATAAAGACCTAGTACCATCCAGCCGATACCGATGAAACGGGCTTTCGGTACATCTTTTGCTGAACGCAGTGCCATAAAACGTACAAGAATGTGCGGCTGACCGAAGTAACCCAGTCCCCAGGCCATAGACGAAATGATGGCGATGATACCTACACCTTGTACCATATCTACGTGCGACGCGCTAATGTTTCCAACAGCATCAATCGTAGCATCCCATCCACCGATTTGACTGATTGCTACAATCGGAACTGCAATCAACGCGACGAACATCAAGATACCTTGGACGAAGTCTGTCCAACTTACAGCTAGGAAACCACCTAAGAAAGTATAAGAAATGGTTACGATGGCACCGATCCAAAGCGCTTGGGTATAAGTTAATCCAAACGAAGCTTCGAACAGTTTGGCACCTGCTACCATACCGGAAGATGTGTAGAAGGTAAAGAATAGAAGGATTACAAGTGCTGAAATCACGCGCAAAATATGTGAGTTATCGTGGAAGCGATTCTCTAAGTAGTCGGGAACCGTGATCGAATCATTCGCAACCTCCGTGTAAACACGCAGACGACGAGCAACGAATTGCCAGTTCAAATATGCGCCAATGGCAAGACCGACACCGATCCATGCTGCTGAGAATCCAGAAGCATAAATAGCACCAGGCAAACCTAGCAATAGCCATCCACTCATATCCGATGCACCTGCACTTAATGCAGCAACACCAGGTCCAAGACGGCGGCCACCTAATACATAGTCAGATAAATTACTTGTCATTTTGTATGCGGCAAAACCGATGCCAAGCATACCTAAAAGATAGATAATAAACGTTATTAACGTTGCTGTACCCATTGTTTGTTATTCGCTCCTTTCAGTAAATAAGGTTATGACGGATAGTATGATTAATATTGGCATTGGGACAAACAGCCAGAACCATGTTGCCCCGGATAGTGCGAATTCTTCCATATTTCCACCTCCAAGTTTTTTGTCCGTAGCTCCGTTATACACTCCCATGCAATTTTTTAAAAATTTCAAATAATGATTCAAAAGTCACAGGAGTGCTAAATCACAAACGCAGGTACAACTATATCATATACAAATGATTTGAACATTGCAAAAATTATATCATCGACAAACAGATGTATATTTATTCATATAAACACTATATTTAACGTCATATAATTTTTATATGCGATATATATTCATAAAAGGTAATAAAAAAAAATTTAATAAATTTGCAGAAACACCCAATTAAGACGGTACTACTATCTACCCATACATTTTTTAACATATCTTAAGCCCTCTCGAAGGACGTTAATATTTTTCCCAAACCTACAAAAAAAATCCTCCACGAATGGAGGAATTTTTTGTATAGTGTGCATTGATTTTATAGCATTTCAGAAGTAGTTTTTGGCTGCATGTGATGCAGAAGGTAATCCGGACCACCGGCTTTAGAATCGGTACCTGACATATTGAAGCCGCCGAATGGATGGTAGCCGACAATCGCAGCTGTACACCCACGGTTAAAGTAAAGGTTTCCGACGTGGAAATCCTGACGAGCCTGTTCCAGGTGCTGCCTGTTGTTCGTAATGACAGCTCCAGTCAAACCATAGTCGGTATTGTTAGCGATATCGATCGCTTCGTCAAATGACTTAGCTTTCGTAAACGCGACAACCGGACCGAAAATTTCTTCTTGCATAATGGTGGCTTCCGGGTCGACGTCAGCGAATATAGTCGGTTCAATGAACCATCCCTTGCTGTTGTCGCCTTTGCCGCCGTGCATCAACCGGCCTTCTTCTTTCCCTGTTGAAATGTAACCGAGAATCTTATCATAAGCTCCCTGGTCGATGACAGGACCCATATAGAAGCTATTATCCGTCGGATCGCCGTATTTTACTTCTTTTTTAGTTTTTTCTACGACACGCTCAAGCAGTTCGTCATAAACATCTTCATGCGCGACAACACGGGAACATGCCGAACACTTCTGACCAGAGAAACCGAAAGCAGAATAAGTGATAGCATCCGCTGCCAGCTCCAGGTCAGATTCATTATCAACAATAATGGTATCTTTTCCACCCATTTCGATAATCGTACGCTTCAGCCATTTTTGGCCATCCTGAACTTTGGCTGCACGTTCGAAGATACGAGTTCCTACTTCACGGGATCCGGTAAAACTGACAAACCTTGTACGTGGGTGATCGACAAGATAGTCGCCCACTTCTTTACCGCTTCCAGGCACATAATTGATGACACCTGCAGGCAAGCCTGCTTCTTCTAATACTTCCATCATTTTATAAGCAATGATAGGAGTTGCACTCGCAGGTTTCAGAAGAACTGTGTTGCCAGAAACCATAGATGCCACTGTCGTACCGCACATGATCGCGAATAGGAAGTTCCATGGGGAAATAACAACTCCTACGCCCAGCGGGATATAGTGGAAACGGTTGTTTTCTATCGGACGGGAATTCACTTCCACACCTTCATCAATGCGAAGCATCTGGCGGGCATAATATTCCATGAAGTCAATCGCTTCTGCTGTATCCGCATCCGCTTCCTTCCATGGCTTACCGCCTTCTTTAATCAGATGCGCAGTAAATTCATGTTTACGGCGACGTACGATTGCAGCAGCACGGAATAGGATATCGGCACGTAAGCTGGCATCCGTTTTGCGCCACCATTCAAAAGTTTCGTCTGCAATTTTATGCGCTTTCTCAGCAAGGTCTCTATTAGTTTTTGATACATACCCGATGACTTCTTTCCGATTGGCCGGGTTGACGACCTCAATTTTATCGTCCGTCATGATACGCTCGCCACCAATGATCAGTGGATATTCTTTACCTAAATCAGATTCCACTTTGGAAATCGCTTCTTCCATTGCCTTACGATTTTCTTCCACACTGAAATCTGTAAAGGGTTCATGCTTGTAAGGTACTACCATTCTAAAACGCCTCCTTGGGAAATAGAAATAGAAGCCCGCTTTCATCTCACTTATGTAACCTTATTAAAGCGCTTCCATAACATATTCTATCCTATCTCTTCCAACTCTTCAAACGTAATACCTATTTTTCCGTTTCAGACAAAAAACCACCCAGCAATTTAGCTGGGTGGATATTAGTTTAATAGATATGAACGGTGGGTTCTTCTTTCCCCCGCTCTTTTACAATCAAGCTTTCGGGCTTGTTATTACTATGAATTTTCACTTCTATTTTGTACCCTTTATTGAACATCTCCATGACTAAGCCATAGACATATTGGGTGAAACCGACAACTTCTGTTTTAGAATAGAATTGGATCGGGATTTCAATGGAAATTTCCCTTAAGGTATCTTCGACATAAAAACCTTCACCCACGAAGCCTACGAAGTTAGGGAAATACTTGGAAACTTCATTTCGAAACTCCCCAATCAGCTGAGAATCTTCGAAATGCTTTTCTTCCGCTTCGCCTGATGGGAATAAAATGTAATCTTCATTAACGTCTTCCCAACCGGATGCTGATTTGCTCCCGCCTTTTACATACGTTTTTTTGACAAAATCACCCGGGACAGCTGAACCTGCTTCTTCCTCACGATAGAGCGCAATCATAACGGGAACATTCTGTAATGCTTCATTACTGCGAATTTCCTCAAGCACACGATCAGCTGTTTTTTGTCCCACTGCCAAAATTTCTTCGTTAGAGACATCTTCATGGTAGGTGGGTCCCCCGATTTCCGTTTGAAAGGAGTAGGTGGATTTAAGGGCTATTCCAATCGAAATCCCCGCAACCTTGACTACCCCTTCTTCTTCCTCTTTCAAGTAATTTTGCTCTAAAATATGGGACAATACCCGTGGATTTTCTCTGTAATCTTCTTCGGCTTCCAATTTATCACGGTTTGGATTCAATCCGTCTATCAACGACAGCACTGTCCCTTTATCTAAATACTGGCCGGCCTGAAAATAAAAGGATTCAGGATTAAAAAATTCTTTCGAATGCCGTTGCAGCCCAGTTTCCAGCGCATCAATATCAAGACGATTACTGATTTGGCGGGTAAGAGCTCCTCTGGCTTCAGCCTGTTTAGGCCCATCTTCGGTCAAAATCGTTTTGTAATGTTCCTCGGAAATATTATGGCGCGGTACGATGGCTGTCTCGTTTTTATTTTCCTCGGAGTTCTCTTGTACAATTTCTTCTTCATTATCATAGACCGGAATACACCCGGTCAGCACCAGGAGAGTACTTATCCATAATGCATGCAGCTTTCTCATATTTCCACTCCCTAAGCATCCAATGCTTGTTTGAACTTTTCTTCATCCCAGATCTCAACTCCAAGATCTTTCGCTTTATCATACTTCGAGCCAGCATCTTCCCCTGCAATCAATATATCCGTTTTCTTGCTGACACTCCCTGTAATTTTACCACCAAGGTCTTCGACTAATTTTTTCGCTTCCGAACGGGTATAATCTTCCATTTTTCCGGTCAGTACAATTGTTTTATCCAAAAATAGTGAATCAGTGGGCTGGTCGTTCTTTTTACGTCCTTTATATTCCATATTAAGGCCGAGGCGTTTTAATTCCGTAAGCAAATCCTGTACTTTCGGCTCGTCAAAATAACGATAAATAGAATCAGCCATCTTATCTCCGATTTCATTGACTGCTGTCAAGTCTTCATAGGTCGCTTCCTGCAGCTTTTCCATCGTCCCGAACGCTTCTGCCAAAGTTTTAGCAGCTTTTGAGCCGACATAACGGATTCCGAGACCGAATAAAAGCCGCTCCAACGAGTTTTCTTTGGAAGCATCAATCGCACTTAGAAGATTATCTACCGACTTTTCTCCCATCCGTTCAAGCTTCAGCAGTTCCTCGCGATCCAGTTTATAGAGATCGGCTATTGTCGATACAAGATTTTCTTTAAATAGCTGGGCAATCACTTTTTCTCCAAGACCATCGATGTTCATCGCATTTCTTGATACAAAATGGATCAGACCTTCACGTAATTGTGCGGGACAGTTCGGATTGATACAGCGTAGAGCGACTTCCTCTTCTAAACGAACCAGCTCACTTCCACATTCCGGACAGTGGTCCGGCATCCGGTAAGGCTCCTCTTCTCCAGAACGTTCATCCATCACAACCCGTACCACCTCGGGGATGATGTCTCCAGCTTTTTTGATGACTACCGTATCACCAATACGGATATCTTTTTCTTTGATCAAATCTTCATTATGAAGGGATGCACGCTGTACCGTTGTACCTGCTACCTTTACCGGTTCAAGGATGGCAGTTGGTGTAACTGCTCCTGTTCTTCCTACACTTAATTCAATATCTTTCAGATGAGTGATCGCTTCTTCTGCCGGGAACTTATAGGCGGTTGCCCAACGGGGGCTTTTAGCGGTAAAACCTAGTTCTTCCTGCTGATCCAGCCGGTCTACTTTGATGACGATACCGTCGATTTCATAATCGAGGTCCATACGGCGTTCCACCCAGCCATTGACATAATCGATCACTTCATCAATATTACGGCACTTTTTCCATTCTGGATTGGTTTTCAGACCTAGTTCTTCTAATTTTTCAAGGCGCTCACTATGAGACTCAAGTGTGCTGTCCTCCCACTCCCCGACACCGTATAAGAAAATGTCGAGATTACGTTTGGAAGCGATTTTCGGATCAAGCTGGCGCAAAGATCCTGCTGCTGCATTCCGAGGGTTGGCAAACGGCTCGTCCCCATTCGCTTCTTTTTCTTCGTTAAGGGCTATAAAGGACCTTTTCGGCATATAAGCTTCCCCACGAACTTCCAACGTATGGTTCTCCTTCAGTCGCAGTGGAATATTGCGGATGGTACGCAGATTTTTTGTAATATCTTCTCCAGTTGTCCCGTCTCCACGAGTGGCCCCGCGGACGAACAAGCCATCTTCATATGTCAAAGACACAGCAAGCCCGTCAATTTTCAGCTCACATACATATTGGACCTCTTCCTCGACACCACCCTGGGCACGACGGTCGAAATCCCGGAGTTCCTCTTCATTGAAAGCATTTCCGAGACTGAGCATCGGAACGTTGTGCTGGACCTTTTCAAACGCATCCAGTGGGGGACCGCCGACACGTTGGGAAGGGGAATCAGGTGTTATCAATTCTGGGAATTGCTCCTCAAGCTCAATCAATTCCCGCATTTTCATATCATATTGGTAATCAGAAACACTTGGGTTATCCTGAACATGGTATTCATAATTGTACTGGTTCAGTTGTTCACGCAGTGTTTCCAGTTTTTGTTTTGCTTCCTTTTCATTCACAGGAGCCACCTCACCTTATCCTTTTGTTATTGGTGCGAATTTGGCCAGCAGGCGTTTGACACCGACTGGTGCCGGGAACGCGATATCAAGCTCCATCGCTTCTCCTTCTCCCTGTACCTTGACGACTGTTCCCTCGCCCCATTTTTTATGTTGAGCTTTGTCGCCAGCCTGCCAGGTGATCTTTTCACCGCCAGACGCTGTCTTTTTCTTGATCTTTTGAGCAGCCCGTTTCGGCTGAGCAGGTGCCTCAAATCCGGTAGAGCGTTTTTGGTTATTGAAAAATGGCAAGTTTTCTTTTTCTGCTTTACCTTCGATCATATCCGCTGGAATTTCATTGATAAACCGGCTGACCGGGTTCATATTCGTCCTTCCATATAACGTGCGCATTTTTGCATGACTCATGTACAGCTGCTTTTCCGCTCGGGTAATACCGACATAAGCTAGACGACGCTCTTCCTCCATTTCATCCTCATCCATGATGGAACGGCTGTGCGGGAAGACATTCTCTTCCATCCCGATTAAAAAGACAATCGGGAATTCCAGTCCTTTTGCAGAATGAAGCGTCATAAGGACGACTTTATTATCACCCATTGGATCTTCATCCATTTGATCGATATCGGCAATCAAAGCAAGGTCAGTTAAAAAGGCAATCAACGTTTTATCTTCGCTGTTTTCTTCGAAGTTCTTCGTCACTGACTTGAATTCTTCGATATTTTCCAGACGGCTTTGCGCTTCAATGCTTTTTTCGTTTTTCAGCATTTCTTCATAGCCTGTCTTATCGATGACTTCCTGAACCATGTCTGTCGCAGATAAAAATTCCTGCTGCTGCGTCCAATTCCTGATCATGGTACGGAAATCCATGATCGACTTTGCTGCCCGGGCGCTGACACCGACAAAGTCCACTTCTGCCGCTGCTTCATAAAGGGAAATATCATGATCAGCCGCATAGGCCTGCAGCTTTTCAATACTTGTTTTACCAACCCCACGCTTCGGCTCGTTAACGACTCGAGTAAAACTTAAATCATCATTTGGATTAGCGATCAAACGTAAGTAAGCAAGCATATCCTTGATTTCCTTACGATCGTAGAACTTTGTACCGCCAATCATTTGGTAAGGGATGCCGGCTTTTACGAATGTTTCCTCAATCGTACGGGACTGGGCGTTCGTCCGGTAAAGAATCGCAATGTCTTTATACTGGCATTTGTTGTTGTGAACCATTTCTTCTATTTTATTTGTGACAAACAGTCCTTCTTCCCGCTCCGTCGCTGCCTCGTGATAAAAGATTTTCTCCCCGCCGTCATTATCGGTCCACAAGCGCTTCGGTTTACGGCCGGAATTGTTCTCGATCACCTTGTTGGCGGCATCAAGAATCAATTTAGTGGAACGGTAATTTTGCTCCAGCATGATGACGCGTGCGTTCGGATAGTCGCTTTCAAAAGACAGGATATTCTGGATGTCCGCTCCTCGCCAGCGATAAATCGACTGGTCCGAATCCCCGACAACACATAGGTTCTGGTAGCGGCTCGCCAGCTGGTTGACCAGCTGGTACTGGGCATGGTTAGTATCCTGATACTCATCGACATGAATATATTGGAACCGGCGCTGGTAATATTCCAGCACTTCCGGCACCCTGTCGAATAGATTTAGCGTCTGCATAATCAAGTCATCGAAGTCTAGCGACTGATTTTTCTGCAATGTTTTTGAATAACGCTTGTACACTTCAGCTACTTGCTCTTCATAAAAGCTTCCTGCCTGCTGCGCATAGTCGTCCGGGGACATCAGTTCATTTTTCGCTCCACTGATCGCACCAAGCATGGCACGGGGGTCCCATTTTTTAGGGTCCAGGTTGAGCTGCTTCAACACCTGTTTGATAACCGACAACTGATCACTTGAATCTAGAATGGAAAAGTTGCGGTCGAATCCGATCCGGTCAATATCGCGACGCAGAATTCTCACACACATCGAGTGGAAGGTCGACATCCAAATCGCATCGCCTTCCGCTCCGACAAGACTTTCGACCCTTTCTTTCATCTCGCGTGCGGCTTTATTGGTAAATGTGATTGCCAGAACACTGCGCGGAGAAACTTCCTTCTCTTGCAGCAGATAGGCAATCCGATGTGTAAGTACTCGTGTTTTCCCACTTCCTGCACCTGCCATGATCAGTAGTGGTCCTTCTGTATGTGTCACAGCATTCCGCTGTTCTTCATTAAGGCCTTTCAATAACCCGTTAATTGCCTGGGCCATGTTGACACCATCCTTTATTATTTATGCTTTTGCCGCCTTGACCGTTTTCAGGGCAGCTTTTATATCATCATAAATGACATTTCCTACGACGATGACATCCGCGTGCTGCTTCATTTCTTCTGCTTGTCCAGCTGTGGTGATCCCGCCGCCATAAAAAAGGCACGTTTTTTCAAGCGTGTCTTTCACCTCTTTGACGAGCTCGGTATCACCGTAGACGCCGCTATATTCCAGATAAAAAATCGGCAGTTGGTACATATGCTCTGCCATTCGCGCATAGGCGATGACATCTTCATTTGAGGGGAGGCTGCTGTTTGTGTGTTGAAAAGCTTTTGCATTTTCATTAAGAATACAGTAGCCTTCCACCAGCATCTCTTCCCAGTTCATGATATCGCCGTACTCTTTTACTGCCTGGTGCTGGATATCCATCATCCATTTTTTATCCTGACTATTCATCACCATTGGAATAAAATAAAAATCGAAGCCTGGTGTGATGGCATCAAGATTGGAAACCTCCATCACACACGGGACGGAATAGCGCCGTATTCTCGCCATTAAATTCAGGACACCATCAAGGGTAATATTGTCCGTACCACCGACGATGACAGCGTCTGTCCCTGATTCGCAAATCTGTTCCAAATGTTCATCTGAAATTTCTTTATTCGGATCGAGCTTGAATACATGCTGCCACTCGTTCACATTGTACACGATTGTATCCTCCAATACCTATAATCCATTATTTCATTATAGCAAAAATCACTGGCAGAAAGGAACCAGCACAACCCTTTCTTCGATAGATGGATATGAGGAGCGAAAACCTGTATATGAGAACAATAATACAGATTTGTAATCAAAAATATCATAATACGAACGAATTGCCTGCTTCTAAAGAGCAAAAGCGCAAGCGCCTTGCTCACCCCCGACAAGCTTAAGTCAAGCCTCGCCGTGACGTTTTTTTGCACAGAGAGGATTGACTTAAGACCTCGAGGGGGTAGGCGCTGGAGCTGGATGCGGCCCATTGCAAAATGTTATCCAAAACCCTCATTTTTTATAATTTCCTAGACCATGAAAAAATCGCGCCCCTTATGCGGAGCGCGATTTTGTTGTTGTTTATTCACTTTTTTGGGCGGCCAGACGATCCAGTGCCATCTGGTATGCATCGTTTCCATAGTTCAAGCTGCGCTTGACCCGGGAGATTGTCGCTGTCGAAGCTCCTGTTTCCGTCTCAATTTTATGATAAGTATACCCTTCGCGAAGCATCCGGGCCACCTCAAGACGCTGAGCCAATGACTGGACTTCATTCATCGTAGCCAAGTCATCAAAAAAGCGATAGCATTCTTCTACATTTTCTAGTGCGAGGATAGCTTCAAAAAGTTGATCTAGCGTCTTCCCTCGCAACTTATCAATTTGCATTAACTTTCATCCTCCTATTCTCCTGTTTACCGGTATGACACGGAATGTTCGAGACCAGGATCAGCCGGAATGACATTGATCCATGTTTGTCCCGGAACCAGTCCTATTTTTTTATCTCCCTGATACGGAATGATACGGCCTGCTTCATTTTTCCATGTCACTTCATGAAGCTTTCCTTTTTGGAGTAAATACCCTTTTCCGCCGGAGTTTAAATCAATATCCCTGCGGCCAGCCGAATCAATAACTCGATGACTTGTTTCTATAATCAACACATTATCGAGTTCGATCGGAGTTTTCCCCTCTCGTTCTAGTGTCTGTTTCCCATCATTATAGCGGAGATAACGACCTTTATCCTCATCATACGCGTAAGCTACGGTCACATCAAAACGTTTCGAGTAGACGATCTTCAAGTCAGAAGCATCTTTTCCGTTCTTCGTCTCCGCCGACTCCTCATCCGTATAGAAGTATGGCTCGATTTGACGGCTTGCCGCGTAGCCTTTCCGCTCGATAACCGGGGATATACCGTCTGTCAGCATATATGAATTGTGCGGGGCTTTCCTGGTATTATCCCGCTGGAACAGCTTCCCGTCATTATCATATGTTGCCCCGTTCAGATAGTCGTGGCCATCATTCCTGATTTGGTCATCAATGAATTTAGCAGCTCCATGGTAGGTGTAAATTGCGTCATGAACTTTAGCCAGGTTGAAATAATAAGGACGCGCACTCCTGACAGGACCGATTTTATCCGGTATGTTACTATGAAAAACCGCTAAAAATCTGGTGATTTCCCCCTCTGCCAGCAACTCAAAAACAATATCGGCCTGGCTGAGCCCTGTCTGTGGCCTTGCTTTCGAATGATTGTTCACCATTACAGCGATAGCACGCTGATCCACCGTTTCGTTGGTCGGCTCCCCGGTAAAAGGAAATACATGGCTATATGTATTCTCCTCGGGTTCTTTCTTCTCATAACTTTCCGAGTCCTGTGTCTCCTTTTCAGGAGCATCGGCTGGTTCTTTGCCTTCGGTTTCTTCATTTGTACAGGCAGCGAGCAGAAGAGACAAGAGCAACAACACACCCATTACATACTTTTTCACGGATTCCCACCCTTATTTCATTATTTCTCTATATTAACATTTTAACGCATTATTGCAGGAAAGAGTACCTCTTTCTTCTTGATATCCAATATTCCTACCGGGGTAATGCGTATATAAGGCAAATGTACAGAAGATAAGAAAAGCAATGTGTATACAGGGTCCTCATGACGATAACCGAAGTTTTCCATGTGCTTCCGCAGCTCTTTTTCCTTAGCCATTACCTGCTCCATTTTTTCATCGGACATGACACCGCCCAGCTTAAGCGGCATTTCAAAGATGATTTCTCCTTCATGGGCGAGGACAATGCCGCCTCCAATTTCCTTCATCCTGTCAAAGGCCACTCTCATATCATGCTTGCTTTTTCCAATCATGACAATATCGCCAGTATTGGAATAAGAACTTATCAAGGCACCCAGTTTATTAGTAAATCCTTTTAAAATCGTATTTACCCGCCATTCCCCGTCACGGTCGAGAAGCATCAGGAATGATTCATCATTTTCTTCCGATAGTTTCTCTGCTGAAGCGTCAATACTTACCGCGTAGGGCTGCAGAATGACAGCACTAGTCATTTTAATTCCTAATGGCATAGAAAATTGCAAGTCTTCCTCCTGTAAATCCCAGTCCAATTGGAGTGGAGTTACACCGAAGGCAGGAAAATCAATCTTCTTATCTGTTGTGATTGCTTCACCATCACGCTTCACCCATTCTCCCTTTGCCAGAACCGAGTGTGGATGCGGGTCATCCGGAGCACGGAGAAAATTTAAATGAGCAGTTCTCCCCGGAGCGATACTCCCGACGCGATGTTCAACACCGAAATGCCGTGCCGCATGATAGGATGCCATTAAATAGGCATCTACTACTGGGACCCCTGCTTCGATGGCTAATTCAACACAGGTATCCATGATTCCCTGTTCATAGAAGCTTGGGGTAGATCCATCAGTTGTCATCATAAAATGATCGAACTGCGTGTGACCGCGATCGACCAGCTCTTTTAACATGTCGTACAGGTCAGGGCGAATCGAAGAATTACGAAGCCCGACATTGTAACCAAGTGCTAACCGCTTCAATACTTCATCCGCGGTGATCGCTTCATGGTCCGAGTCCACACCGAGCAGGCGCATTTTCGTCAACGTCTTTTCCGAAGCTCCCGGCAAATGACCTTCCACCGGCTTACGAAGCCTCGTGGTTTCTTGCATCCAGTATAATGTCTGATCATCACCCTTCATCACTTCCGGCCAGGAGGTCAACTCACCTCCCTGGATGACGGCATCATGATTCAGCCAGGGCAATACTTTTTCTGAGAATTCTTCCTGATCTGTTTCCTGGAGGACTGATTGTGAATCGTAGCGCCCCCACCAGAACATGGAGCAAGGAAGTTCTACAAATTCTTCTAATAAAGAAAACGCTTTCTTTTCATCTAATAAAAAAAGCCACATTAAGTTGTCATTTATTAGGGTCGTGGTCCCTGTCTTAGCTGCATAAAGCCCCAGGCTTTGGGGATTATATAACTGAAATGGATGAGAGTGGGGCTCAATATAGCCAGGTACAATATATTGACCTTCCGCATCAATGATATCAGTTCCCTGGGTGTTGCCAGGCATTTCCTTGCCCACATAAACGATCCTGTCTTGATCAATCCATATGTTGCCTTCCATCCATTGTTTCATATATACATTTAAATACGTCGCATGTTTGATTACTTTGGTAGGCGCTTGTTTTCCATCGATGATGGAAGCATGCTCCCTTAGCTGCCGATTGCGCCAACGGAATCGATTTTCGTTCATTACTCTTCCCCCAATTTGGAGTTTCTTTCTATCTTAACACAGGAAGCGTTTTCACGCAGTAACGTTTTGAAGTATTATTTGACGAAAATATGACAGGGAAAGGGGTGTTTTTTATGTTTAAACGAATCAAGCCGAATATTGGTATCTTGAATGCTATGGTGCGTATTACAGCAGGGTTCACTTTGATGAGTTATTGCACGATCCGGGCATTGAAGCGTCCTTATTCTGAGACCAATGTACTGTGGATTATGATTGGCGCTATGAAGGTTGCGGAAGGTATCGTGCGGTACTGCCCGGTGACAGCGCTTGTCCAAACAGGGATGAAAGCCAATGATGGCAAGAAAGAACAGGAACAGACCTTCAATCCATCTTAACAACATAGAAAAAGGGTTACTCTCATCAGGAGTAACCCTTTCCTATAAAAAGGAGTGAATATTATGGACATCATGGAATATTTTACGGACACTTCATTTGTGCTGGCTGTCATTATCGGGAGTATTATTGCGCTTTTATATGCTTTTATGAAAAAACGACGGTCTTAGTGCACGCTTGGCTATGTCAGTACGATAAAAAAAGTGTCCCGAATCATCGAACGCCTGCAGTTTTTGATAAACATTCTGCATCGCATTTTCGAGCTCCATCGCATAAGAATATGCCAGCAGGACGCGTCCTCCATCCGATACAAAGCGGTCTCCCTGCCGCTTCGTCCCGGCATGGACGAGGGTCACTTCAGGTTCTTCTATAGGTAAATCCGGGAGTGGCTTCCCTTTTTCATAAGCTTCGGGATAACCTTCAGAGGCAACGACTACTCCACCGCAATAACCATGTTTCCATTGAAGTTGTGGATCATTCCCCTTCAATACGTCAACCATCACTTGAACTAAGTCATTTTTCAATAAAGGCAGCACAACCTGTATTTCCGGATCGCCAAACCTGGCATTGAATTCAATGACCTTAGGCCCTTCCTCTGTCTGAATCAGTCCAGCATACAGGATGCCGGTAAATGGCCTTCCTTCGTCAGCTAATGCTTTTGCTGCCGGCTTCAGAATATGGTTGATTGCAGTATCTATATCTTCCTCAGATAAAAAGGGGACTGGAGCATATGCCCCCATACCTCCTGTATTCGGTCCCTTATCGCCGTCAAAAGCGCGTTTATGATCTTGTGAAGGGAGCATTGCATATACCTGTTCTCCGTTTACGAACGCCATCAGTGAAAACTCTTCCCCTTGTAAAAATTCTTCGATGACAATTTCCTTGCTCGCTTCCCCATACTGTTCTTCAATCAGCATTCTATCCACCGCTTGTTTCGCTTCTTCATCGGTTTCTGCAACGACTACACCTTTTCCTGCTGCTAAACCATCCGCTTTGATAACAATTGGCGCTCCCTTGGCATCAATATATGCTTTCGCTTCGTCCGGATTCGTGAACACACGGTACCCTGCTGTCGGAATATCGTATTTTTCCATCAATGCCTTAGCGAAGTGCTTACTGCCTTCAATTTCCGCTGCCCGCTTCTCTGGCCCAAAGACGGTGAGTCCGGCTTTTTGGAATTCGTCAACGACCCCGGCCATCAAAGGGTTTTCCGGTCCTACAATAGTAAGATCTACCTCGTGTTCCCGAGCGAAAGCAATCAATCCCTCACTGTCTGTTTCATTGATAGCCACCCGTTCTGCCAGGGCTTCCATTCCGCCATTTCCAGGGGCTGCGAAAATCTGATTGACCTGAGGACTTTGATAAACCTTTTGGATGATGCTATGCTCACGCCCGCCACGGCCGATAACTAATACGTTCATAACGTTCCACTCCCGTCTGGATTAATGTTTGAAATGCCGCATTCCCGTAAATACCATTGCTATTCCATGCTTGTTGCAGGCATCAATGGAATCCTGGTCGCGCTTCGAACCGCCCGGCTGGATGATTGCTTTGATTCCTGCTTCAGCTGCCGCTTCTACCGTATCAGGCATCGGGAAGAACGCATCAGATGCCATCACAGCTCCCTTCGCTTTATCGGCCGCCTGCTCTAAGGCTATTTTTGCTGCGCCGACACGATTCATCTGCCCGGCACCAATGCCTAACGTCTGGTCTGCCTTGGCAACTACAATTGCATTTGATTTGACATGCTTAACCACTTGCCAGCTTAGTTTCAAGTCTTCCATTTCCTGTTCCGTAGGTTCGCGATCTGTTGCCACCTGTAAGTCAACGGAATCTAAGTTTCCTTCATCCGTATCCTGGACTAGCAGCCCACCACTGACCGAAGTAAGCTTATGTGCCTTTTTGCTGTTTTTCGTCCATTCAACTTCCAATAAGCGCAAGTTTTTCTTTGTGGTTAGTAAATCTAATGCCTCCTGGCTGAATTTCGGTGCAATGATAATTTCCAGGAAGATCTCTTTCATCTTTTCTGCAGTGAGCAAATCGACTTCCTGATTAACAGCGACGATGCCGCCAAATATGGAAATCGGGTCCCCTTCATAAGCTTTTTGATAAGCCTCAAAAAGATTAGCACCGGTACCGACCCCACAAGGGTTCATATGCTTGACTGCAACTGCTGCCGGTTTCTTGAATTCCTGAACGATTTCAAGCGCAGCATTGGCATCCTGGATGTTATTATAGGAAAGTTCTTTTCCATTCAACTGCTTAGCATTGGAAAGTGTGGCACCTTCCGCATTTGCCTGCTTATAAAATGCCGCTGTCTGATGAGGGTTTTCACCGTAACGAAGAGACTGGACTTTTTCAAAAGTCGCCGTGTATGTTTCCGGATAGTCATCTTCTGTCCTTTCTGTAAAGTATGCCGCAATCGCAGCATCATAGTTGGCAGTATGGCGGTAGACTTTGCCTGCGAGGCGCTTGCGCATATCGACACTAAGTCCGTCTTTTTGCAACCCATCCGCTACTGACTCATAATCCGCTGGATCAACGACCACAACCACATCGTGGAAGTTTTTAGCCGCAGCACGAAGCATAGTAGGACCGCCGATATCAATATTTTCAATGGCATCAGCTTCTGTGACATCAGGCTTGGCAATCGTTTGTTGGAAAGGGTATAAGTTGACGACTACCACATCAATCGTGTCGAGTTCCAATTTACGCAGCTGATCCATATGGACTTCGTTGTCCCGTTTCGCCAGCAACGCACTATGGACAGCTGGATGAAGGGTTTTGACGCGCCCATCCATGATTTCCGGGAAGTTGGTTACATCACTGACCGATAGTACCGGCAACCCTGCTTCCTCGATCACTTTTTTCGTCCCGCCAGTGGATACCAGCTCGTATCCGTTATCCACTAATTGTTTCGCAAAACCAGGTAATCCGGTTTTATCAGAAACACTTAACAATGCGCGTTTTTTTTCACTCAATGTATTTCCTCCTCGACTAATAATGTTTGGATGACTTTAGGATAGAGGGAATGTTCAACTGCCTGGATTTTTTTCTGCAGGCTTTCTCTTGTATCTTCGGCTGTAATCCGGACTGCTTCCTGTTCTATAATCGGACCGGTATCCATCCCGTTGTCAATATAATGGATGGTCACCCCTGTCACCTTCACTTGCTTTTCAAAAGCCTGGCCGATGGCATCTTTACCTGGAAAAGCAGGCAAAAGTGATGGATGGATATTGATGATCCGGTTTTGATATGGAGCTAATAAAACAGGCCCGATCAACCGCATATAACCAGCAAGAAATATCCACTCAATTCCCCGTTTCCTACATTCTAATAGAATTTGCTGCTCATACGCATCCTTTCCATCAAATTCCTTGGGTGAGAATACGAACGTGTCGATGTTTTTCTTCTCTGCTTTCTCAATCACCCGCGCATTACTGCGGTCACAGACAAGTAAACGGACATCACAGGCAATTTCCCCCTGCTCGGCAGCCCGGACAATGGAATCAAAATTACTTCCTGTACCTGAGGCGAAAATAGCGGCCTTGATCATGCCCACTGAATCCCTTCCTGGGCTGTTACCATTCCGATGTGATAGGCGGTTTCTCCGCTTTCTTCCAATCGTTCCATCACTTCTTCCCGGACTGCTTCTGAGACGATGACGATCATTCCGATGCCCATATTGAACACCCCATACATTTCATCATCAGACAGATTTCCCTTCTGCTGCAGGAAAGGGAATACTTCAGGCTGCTTCCATGCGGCACGATCGATTTCCACACCAAAACCATCCGGCAGTGCACGAGGAATATTCTCATAGAAACCACCGCCGGTAATATGAGCGATACCTTTGATTTCTGCATGCTGTTTCATTGTCTTCACTTGCCTTGCATAAAGTCTTGTCGGTGTCAGAAGCATTTCTCCTAAAGATCCCGGTAATTCCGGAAAAGCTTCTTGAAGATCCAGGTTATGCTCGGCAATAATTTTCCTTACTAACGAAAAACCGTTGGAATGAACGCCTGATGAAGGTAAACCAATGATTGCATCGCCTGCTCTGACATCTTCGCCGGTAATCAATTCACTCTTCTCTGCGATACCAACGACAAACCCGGCCAGGTCATACTCCTGTGGGTCATACATTCCTGGCATTTCCGCCGTTTCCCCGCCAATCAAAGCACATCCGGATTGTTCACAGCCATCCGCGATACCTTTGACAATCTGTTCGATTTGATCGGGATTATTTTTTCCACAAGCGATATAATCCAAGAAAAATAACGGATCAGCCCCTTGAGCGACGATATCATTGACACACATCGCTACCGCGTCCTGACCGATGGTATCGTGTTTACCCATATCGAATGCCAGCTTCAGCTTCGTCCCGACCCCATCCGTCCCGGTGACCAGTACCGGATGCTCATAGTCGAATTTACTGATATCAAATATACCTGCAAAGGCGCCCAGACTTCCGACCACTTCCGGACGCAGTGTCCGCGTCACGTGTTTTTTCATCTGTTCCACAGCTTGATAACCTGCTTCCACATCGACGCCTGCTTGTTTATAACGATCGCTCATATTAACCCCTCTTTTCATTTTGTTTCTTCTTAACAGCAGTTTCTAAGCTTTCACATAAGGAGGCACGGTGTTCGGGTAGATTTCTGTTGGGTAATTGCCTGTAAAGCAGGCCGCACAAGCACCGTGCTCCATGGATTGGCTACCTTCATAAATGGCATCTTCCAACCCTTCGACTGATAAAAATGCCAAACTATCCGCACCGATGATTTCCTGCATTTCTTCCAGGCTATGATTGGCGGCTATCAACTCTCCCGATGTCGAGGTATCAATCCCGTAATAACAAGGGTTTTTGATCGGTGGCGAAGCAATGCGGACATGAACCTCAGTCGCCCCCGCTTCCTTCAGCATCTTAACGATCCGTCTGCTGGTAGTTCCGCGAACGATCGAATCATCAACCATGACGACGCGTTTGCCATTGACGATACCTCGGACCGGGGATAGTTTCATTTTCACCCCTTGTTCCCGAAGCTCCTGCGATGGCTGGATGAAAGTTCGGCCTACATATCGGTTTTTTATCATCCCAAGTTCATACGGGATGCCAGCCTCCTCGGCATAGCCGATGGCTGCAGAAATACTGGAATCAGGAACGCCTGTCACTACATCTGCCTCAATCGGCGCTTCTTTAGCCAGCGCCTTTCCCATCCGTTTGCGGGAAGCGTGGACATTGATGCCGTCCAAATCACTATCCGGACGAGAAAAATAGACATGTTCCATCGAGCAGAGTGTCCGTTGAATAGGAGCAGAAAAACGCTTCGACTCTATTCCGTTTTCATCGATGATCAATAATTCTCCCGGCTGCACGTCACGCTCATATTGAGCTCCTACGACATCAAAGGCACAGGTTTCTGAAGCCACCACATAACCGGTGCCGAGGCGTCCGATCGACAAGGGACGCAGCCCGCGTGGATCCTGAGCTACAAACAGCTGTTTTTCTGTCATGACTGAAAATGCGTAAGCTCCTTTGATCATCGTCAGCGCCTGGACTAAGGCTTCTTCCATGTCCAAGTGGCCGCTTCGTTTAATCAAGTGGGCAATTACTTCCGTATCGGAGGTCGTTTGTAAAATGCTTCCTTGTGCTTCCAGCTGATATTTGAGCGCCTGGGCATTGACGAGGTTGCCATTGTGCGCGAGTGCCATGCTGCTTTTTTGTGATCGGAATAACAACGGCTGGACGTTTTCATAGCCGCCACCGCCCTGAGTTGCATACCGAACATGACCGAGCGCTGCATGTCCTTCCATATCTCCAAGCAAGTCCTGTCGGAAAACGTCATTTACAAGGCCTAACCCTTTGGCCAGCTTCAATTCTTCTCCGTTGCTGACAACAATTCCGGCTCCTTCCTGCCCGCGATGCTGTAAGGCGTGAAGACCATAGTACGTAATCTGTGCCGCTTCTTCATGTCCCCACACTCCAAAGATGCCGCATTCTTCATTTAGGCCTTTGATTTCACCAAGCATGGAATTGCTCCTTTCCAGGCGTCCTTCAATTTTTTCGTCGGTGTATGAAGGATAGTTTCTCCATCCAGACTTACACGGTAATTGCCATCATTATTGAGGGTACCGACGAAGACTGCCTCTGTCATCAATTGCTCCCATTTCTCATGGTCTTCCGGACGTACAGAAACAAGAAAACGAGATTGTGTTTCCGCAAAAAGCTCCGCTGCTGCATTTCCTGTCAAACTGACATCACAACCAAACTCCTGACCAAACAGGCTCTCTGCCAAAGCAACCGCAAATCCGCCTTCTGAAATATCATGTGCTGATTGAACAAGACCTGATTGAATTGCAGCTAACAAACTGGATTGACGCTCTTTTTCCACTTCTAAATCAATACGAGGTGCTTTACCAAAATGACGACCTTCAAGCATCCCTTGCAATTCGCTGCCGCCAAATTCCGGTTCTGCTCTTCCAATCACATAAATCAAGTCACCAGCTCGTCGAAAATCGGATCTCGTAATATGGGAAGTATCTTCAATCAAACCGACCATTCCAACAATCGGGGTCGGGTAAATCGCCTTACCATAGGATTCGTTGTATAGCGACACATTTCCACTAATTACAGGCGCTTCAAGCATCTTACATGCTTCACTCATTCCGTCTACACTTTTTTCCATTTGCCAGAAGATTTCCGGATTTTCCGGCGAACCGAAATTCAAACCATCCGTCAAACCTAATGGACGGGCACCGGAACAGACGATATTACGTGCTGCTTCTGCTACAGCGATTTTCCCGCCTGTTTCCGGATCAAGGTAGATATAACGGGAGTTACAATCCGTCGTCATGGCCAGCGCTTTTTTAGTATCCCTGACTCTGAGAACCGCCGCGTCAGAGCCTGGTGTGACGACCGTATTGGTCTGCACCATGGAATCATACTGATCGTAGACCCATTCTTTACTGGCGATTGTCGGCTGCTGCAATAGTTGAAGCAATGTCTCTTCGTAGTTTTCAATAATAGGCTGATAGTCTTCCATCGCTTGAAATTCTTTATAGTATGCTGGAACGCTGGAAGGCTGGTGATAGACCGGTGCATCTTCTGCCAGGGCATCTACCGGTACATCAGCGACTACCTCATTATGATGAAGCAGACGGAACCGGCGCTCTTCGATGACTTCCCCTACCGCTACAGCTTCCAGGTCATACTTTTTGAAAATCTCACTAATTTCCCGCTCGCGTCCTTTTTCAATAACCAAAAGCATCCGCTCCTGTGATTCTGACAGCATCATTTCATAAGGCGTCATATTCTTTTCCCGCTGCGGAATGTGGTCTAAGTTCATTTCCATTCCTGTGCCGGCTTTACTTGCCATTTCACTTGCTGAAGAAGTCAGACCAGCTGCTCCCATGTCCTGAATACCGACCAGTGCATCATGATGGATGACCTCCAGGCACGCTTCAATCAACAGCTTCTCCATGAACGGATCGCCGACCTGTACGGAAGGGCGCTTGCTTTCCGCTTCTTCTGACAGTTCTTCCGAGGCAAAAGTAGCACCATGGATCCCGTCACGGCCGGTTTTCGCTCCTACATACATCACCGTGTTGCCGACACCAGCGGCAATCCCCTTCTGAATGTCATCATGGTTGATCAAGCCGACACACATGGCATTGACAAGCGGGTTGCCTTCATAGGAATCATCGAATTGGACTTCTCCTCCCACCGTCGGCACGCCAACACAGTTGCCATAACCGGCAATCCCGCGTACTACTTCTTCAAACAGGTACTTGATCCGAGGATGCTTCAGGGAGCCGAAACGAAGCGAGTTCAACAAAGCAATCGGGCGGGCACCCATAGAGAAAACATCACGTATAATCCCACCGACACCGGTCGCTGCTCCCTGGTATGGTTCGACCGCAGAAGGATGGTTATGGCTTTCGACTTTAAAGACGACAGCCTGATTATCACCGATATCAATGACTCCTGCGCCTTCACCTGGTCCCTGTAATACGTGAGGACCTTCTGTTGGGAACTTTTTCAAGAGCGGCTTCGAGTTTTTATAACTGCAGTGCTCGGACCACATGACGGAAAACAAACCGATTTCGGTATGATTCGGGCGTCTCCCTAACAATTCGACAACCTGCTGGTATTCCTGGTCGCTGAGTCCCATTTCTGCGTATAACCGTTTCTGTTCTATTTCTTGTGGACTTATTTCAAGCATGGATGACATGATTATTCCTCCAATACATCAAAATGGACTGAAATAAACGCAGACCGTCTGCATTTCCGAGCAGGCTTTCAACCGCGCGTTCCGGGTGTGGCATCATACCGAGAACATTACCAGTTTCATTGACAATGCCTGCGATATCTCCAGTCGACCCATTAGGATTATTCGTGTAAGTGAAAACAATCTGTTCATTATCCTTCAACTGTTGATAAGTAGCATCATCACAATAGTAATTCCCTTCTCCATGAGCTATCGGAAGACGGATTAGTCCGCCTTTTTGATATTCAGAAGAGAACATCGTTTCCGCATTTTCGACACGCAATTCTTCGTGGTGGCACATAAACTTAAGATCCCGATTGGGAAGCATCGCACCTGGCAAAAGGCCGGATTCCAATAAAACCTGGAACCCATTACAAACACCTAAGACCGGCTTTTTCTGAGCTGCTGCTTCTTTGATCTGCTGGACAATATTCGACGTGGAAGCAATCGCCCCGGAACGAAGATAGTCGCCATAAGAAAAGCCGCCAGGCAGTAAAATCGCGTCATATTCAGATAAATCTGCATCCTGGTACCAAACTAAGTCCACTTCTTCGTTCAAGCCATCTTTGACGGCATGGTACATATCCCGATCACAATTGGATCCCGGGAATACAACGACAGCGAATTTCACGCGATGACCTCCTCTATCTGATAGGAGTAGTCTTCGATGACCGGGTTAGCAAGCAGCTTTTCACACATCTCCTCTACCTGAGCTTCCAGATTCTCAGCGTCTTCCATCATGACTTCCATGTACTTTCCAACCCTTACCTCGTTGACATTTGTATAATCCAATGTATTCAAAGAGTTTTTCACTGCTTTACCTTGTGGGTCTAAGACGCCTTCCTTCAATGTGATATAAACCTTTACTTTACGCATTTGTTCTCCTCCAGTCGTTGTAAAATAGATTCATAGGTTTCAATCAAATCTCCGATATCTTCGCGGAAGACATCTTTGTCCATTTTTTCTCCGGTTGTGACATCCCAGAGCCGGCATGTATCAGGTGATATTTCATCAGCTAATACAATAGTTCCATCTGCCAGACGGCCGAATTCCAGCTTGAAATCTACCAGTTCCAGGTCAGCCTGCCTGAATAACCGTTTCAATATTTCATTGATTTTAAGTGCGAGAATTTTGATATGGTCAAGATCATGTTCCGTTACGTCCGCTAAACGTTTGGCATGATCATCATTGATGAGCGGATCATCGAGTTCGTCATTTTTATAAAAAAGTTCGATGATGGGAGGGGTAAGCACTGTTCTTTCCGGGATAGCTAGCCGTCTGGTCAAGCTGCCGGCGGCAATGTTCCGGACTACTACTTCTAACGGAATGATTGTTGTTTTTTGAACAAGCTGTTCAGTATCATTCAGTGCTTTCAAAAAATGCGAGGGGATATGCTGCTGGTGTAAATGCTCGAAAATACGGGCAGTAATTAAATTATTCAAACGGCCTTTACCGGCAAATTGGTCTTTTTTCTTGCCATTGAAAGCTGTAGCATCGTTTTTGTAAGAGAGTATTAATTGCTCAGATTTACCGTCGACATAATAAACTTTCTTCGCTTTACCTTCATATAATAGGGAGCCTTTCATCTTCAGAACACCTCGTTTAGTAAAAGTAAAGGGAGAAACACCATGTGTTCCTCCCCTCCAGTCGACTACAATCCAATTCGTTCGAAAATACGGTCTACGTTTTTCAAATGATGATTGTAATCAAAGCATTGGTCGATTTGTTCAGGGGACAGTGTTGATGTTATTTTTACGTCTGATTCAATTAACTCTCGGAATGGAATACCTTGCTCCCAGGCCTCCATCGCCTTCGGTTGCACCAAGTCGTAAGCTTCTTCACGCACCATGCCTTCATCAATCAATGTCAGCAACACCCGCTGTGAGAAAATCAAGCCGTAGGTTTTCTCCATATTGGCTTTCATCTGCTCTGGGAATACAGTCAGGTTTTTGACGATGTTTCCAAACCGGTTGAGCATGTAATTAATCGCGATGGTCGCATCCGGTAAAATGACACGTTCCGCGGATGAATGGGAAATGTCGCGTTCATGCCAGAGAGCGACATTTTCAAACGCAGTCATCATTTCACCTCGGATCACCCTTGCCATTCCGGTCATATTCTCAGATCCGATTGGATTACGTTTGTGCGGCATTGCCGAAGAACCTTTTTGACCTTTTGCAAAAAATTCTTCCACTTCACGGGTTTCCGTTTTTTGCAGCCCGCGGATTTCAACGGCCATTTTTTCAATCGATGTCGCAATCAAACTTAAGGTAGAAACGTAATGAGCATGACGGTCACGCTGCAGTGTCTGCGTCGATACAGGCGCTGGCTTAAGTCCCAGGTTGCGGCATACATAATCCTCTACATATGGATCGATGTTGGCGTAAGTGCCAACCGCCCCGGAAAGCTTTCCGACTTCGATATGGTCGATGGCGAGATCCAAACGTTCCAGGTTGCGCTTCATCTCCTCATACCATAGGGCAAGCTTCAAACCAAAAGTCGTCGGTTCGGCATGGACCCCATGGGTGCGTCCCATCATGACGGTATGCTTATGCTCCAGGGCTTTGTCCGCCAGGATGTCGATGAATTGCACCAAATCTTTACGTATGATTTCATTCGCCTGCTTCAATAAGTAGGAAAGGGCGGTATCAACGACATCCGTTGAAGTCAGCCCGTAATGGACCCATTTCCTTTCCTCCCCTACCGTTTCGGAAACAGCACGGGTAAAGGCGACGACATCATGGCGTGTTTCTTTTTCAATTTCATAGATACGCTCGATATCAAACGATGCATGCTGGCGCAGCTTCTCCACATCTTCTTTCGGAATAATGCCAAGCTCACTCCACGCTTCGCAGGCAAGCAGTTCAACTTCAAGCCATGCTTTGTACTTGTTTTCTTCTGTCCAGATAGCTCCCATTTCTGGACGTGTGTAACGATCGATCATGTTACTCCTCCTAAAACTGTCCCACCCAACACTTTACCATGTGGGAAGCTGATTTTCTTCTATCCTTTTAAAAATCTCGTCTAAGCTCTCCCCTATCATCGTGATATGTCCCATCTTCCGTTCCGGCCGTGCTTCTTTTTTGCCGTAGTCATGGAGATGAAAATCATAAAGTTGAGGCAGCTTAGCAAAAAGTTCTTCCTGATGTTTCCCGAGGATATTGATCATGACCGCAGCCGGAAAAGATTGGATTTTGAGTAGCGGAAGTCCGCAAATTGCACGGATATGCTGCTCGAATTGTGAGACGTTGCATGCTTCAATCGTATAATGACCGGAATTATGTGGGCGCGGTGCCATTTCATTGATATACACGTGGTCATCTTTTACAAACAGTTCGACAGTAAATGTGCCGACTACTTGTAAATGCTCTGCTAATGTCTTTGCAGCTTCTTTAGCCTGAATTGCCACTTTTTCGGTGATTGCTGCCGGTATCTGCGTCTGATGAAGAATCTGGTTATTATGGGTATTCTCTGCAATTGGGAAATAAGTTATGTCTCCCGTTTGACTTCGTGTAAATACTACCGAAATTTCTTGTTCAAAAGGGATGAACGCTTCAATAATGTAAGTAGAGTCTGGAGCGATAAAGCTTTCTACTTCCGCGAGATCCCCTTCTTCATTCAGCTTCATCTGCCCTTTCCCGTCATATCCTCCCGTAATCGTTTTAATGATTGCAGGGTAACCGATCGTCTGGATAGCTGTTTCTACTTGATCAAACGTTTGAACTATCTCATATTCCGGCACATTCAAACCTGATTCGACAGCGATTTGTTTCTCTTTTTGTCGATTTTGCGTGACTTCCAAAGGTAGTGACCCTTGCGGGAGTTTCCCCGTCTTTTCGAGCATGTTCGCCACATTCAGGTCGACATTTTCAAATTCATAGGTGATGACATCACTGACCTTATTAAGCTGTTCAGCAGCTTCCAGGTCATCATAGGCTGCCTCGATATGATAGTCAGCGACCTGGGCACATGGGCAATCAGGTTTCGGATCCAGCACAGCGATCCTGTAGCCCATATGCTTCGCTGCTACAGCCATCATCCGTCCCAGCTGTCCGCCTCCTAAAATTCCAATCGTCTGGCCCGGTTTGAGTCTAACTGTCATGAAGCTCTCTCCTCATCTCATTTACTTTTTCTTTCATATCGGAACGATAGTCTGCCAGTTTTCCAGCAAGTTCATCATCAAAAGCACCAAGGATTTCTGCAGCTAATAGCCCAGCATTCTTCGCCCCAGCTGTACCGATAGCAACCGTAGCGACCGGGACGCCTCCTGGCATCTGGACAATCGATAATAGTGAATCCATCCCTTTCAGTGCTTTGGATTCAACCGGGACACCGATGACCGGAAGGGTCGTCTTGGCTGCTGCCATCCCCGGCAAATGAGCGGCACCACCAGCTCCGGCGATAATCACTTTCAACCCTTTATCTCTTGCTTCATCTGCATAGCGGAACATATCTTCCGGTGTCCGATGAGCGGAAATGATTTCTTTTTCATAGGCGATTCCGAGATCATCCAGAACATCACATGTATGCTTCATCGTCGACCAGTCGGAAATGCTTCCCATAATTACTCCTACCTTAGTCATCAAATCCCTCTTTTCGTTAAATTTACGGATTCGCGCGTAACTTCAAATTTTCACGCTGTTAGCAGCTTTTTTTGAGCTTTTATTCGGATTTTCACCTATAAAACAAAAAGCGCCTATCCAACCTCCTCTACGACTGAGAGAAGATGGGTAGACGCTTTTTGCGGATACCGAATATAACCATTGCAAGACAGCAATGATCCATCTTCCTCATAGTCCGGCAATTTAAGGTTGCCGGGTAGAGACGAACGGGCCATATTCCCGTCTTATATGAGGTGCTCTATTCAATTTCTACATCCATCATAACAATTTGTTCGAATAGCTGTCAACGCCAAAAACGAACATTTAAAATCATGTTCATTTTCATTGTTCGTTTTTTATCGCCTGGAAGACAATTTTTCGCCCAACCGGTTCGTAGGCTTTCGTGCCGTCACGCTTCATTTCCTGAAAAATCGGCTCTTCTGCCCTTCGGATCGGTGTGTAGCCTTCCTTTTTCATCCGGTCCAGGCATTGATCGATGGTTTCACCTTCATGGACTTCAAAGCGTATTTTCTTGTTTTTCGCCATTACTCAACCTTCCCTTCTTCACCTGTTTGACCCAGAACCCACCGTGGATCTGTTTCGGTTCATAAGCGATGATGAATGCTTTCGGGTCAAGTGTACGAATGGTCTCATATAACTTCAATTCATACTTGCGAGGGGTCAGTATTTGCATGGCTAACCGGTCACCTTCCATCCCATAGGCAAACCAGCTGGTAACCCCGTACCCTTTTTCCCGCAGCTTACGGGTGAATTCAATGTCCGGGCTGGATGAAATCACGTTCACAGTAATGTACCCAAGTGCCAGCTTTTCTTCAATTTTCATACCGGCAATGACACCGAGTGCATACCCGACTGCATAAGCGATGACATTCTGGATCTGATCAAGATTTTCCAATACTAAACCTAAACCGAGGATATAAATAACAATTTCAAACATACTGATCAAAGCAGCTAAATACCGCTGTCCTTTCAAGGTCAAAATCATCCGGATGGTAAAAAAGGATACGTACACGATATTGATGACTAAAATGATGGCGATCATGACCAAGGCATTATCCAGCATGGCAGCCCCTCCAAACCTATTAACTTATCGTCCCACCTCATGGGTATTCACACAGGTAAAAGATATGCATACACTATATAACATGAATAATCATCTGCACAATATCTTTTTAACATTTTAAGGGAGAGGCTGGATCACCATGAATCAATTCGATGATTGGAAAAAGAATCTGGATCGTTTTTTTGGCCATGATTTCTGGGGAGATTTTGAAGGACTGGTCAAGCCCCCGCTGCCCCAAATGAATTTATATCAATATGATAATGAACTGCTGTGCATTTTCAATATCCCTGGTTTAAAAGACTTAAATAAGGTAGATGTTTTCGTGAATCACGCCACATTAGAAGTCAGAGGGATAGTCGAAATCAACCAGAAAGGCGGCCAACAGCTGAAAGGCGAAATCATTCAAGGGGCTTTTGATCGTAAAGTCGACCTGCCTTACCCTGTCCGGGACGATAAAATTCATGCGTCCTATAAACAAGGGTTATTAGTCGTGCAGCTCCACCGCTTGATTTCAGATGCCGACCAAAAGAATCGTATTCAAATCACTAATATGGAAGAAGAATAAATGCATCTCTCTTGTGAAAATAACCAATGCTGACTTTCGTGCAGCATTGGTTATTTTTATTTAGTGTTATAACGCAAATGTTTGCGTCCAGCTCTTTTACGACAAGAAAATAAAGTAAAGAATAAAGATGACAAACAATAGGTACATGACCGGATGGATTTCTTTGATCCGCCCTTTCATAATCATTGTAATCGGGTAAAAAATGAATCCAAGCGCAATACCAGTAGCGATACTATACGTCAGCGGCATCGCGATGATGGTGAAAAAGGCAGGGACAGCAATTTCAAATTGATCCCAATCGACATTTTTCAAAGATGATGCCATCAACACGCCGACGATGATCAACGCTGGGGCCGTTACTTCCGCAGTCACTACTCCCAACAAAGGAGAGAACCACAGAGCTAATAAGAAAAACCCGGCAGTTACGACAGAAGTAAAACCCGTACGGCCGCCGGCTCCAACACCAGCAGTCGATTCGATATAAGAAGTTGTGGTTGATGTACCAGCCACTGCCCCTACCACGGTTGCAGCAGAGTCAGAGAACAAAGCACGTCCTGCACGTGGCAATTTATTATCTTTCATAAAACCAGCTTGTGTCGAAACAGCAACTAATGTTCCAGCAGTATCAAAGAAATCAACAAATAAGAACGTCAATATGACTACCAGCATTTCGATCGTGAAAATATCTCCAAAGTGGAGGATAGCCTGTCCAAAAGTAGGTGCAATACTTGGTACGCTTCCTACGACATCTCCGGCCCCACTCGGCGGGTCGATCAACCCAACGATCATGCCAGCGACAGCAGTCAGAATCATCCCATAAAAAATTCCGCCTTTGATTCCGAGCGACAATAAAATGACAGATGCGAAGATACCGAAGATGGCTAGCAGAACGGTTGGTGAGGTCAAATCACCAAGTTCAACCAAAGTTGCTTCATTAGCCTGGATAATTCCCGAACTCTGAAAACCGATGAAGGCGATGAATAACCCGATACCAGCCCCAACCGCCATTTTTAAATTGGCTGGAATAGCATTGATGATTCTTTCGCGCAGGCCGGTCAGTGTTAAAACAATAAAAATAAGTCCAGATGCCAAAACACCAGCAAGGGCCGTTTCCCATGGAATTCCATACCCTAACACAACCGTGTAAGCAAAGAATGCGTTCAATCCCATACCCGGAGCTAACGCAATCGGATAGCGGGCGAATAGCCCCATAATCAAGGTACCAATAGCAGCAGCAATAGCAGTAGCTGTGAACACCGCCCCTTGATCAATGCGTGTCACGCCTTCAGGCAACTCTTCGATTCCGACAAGTGCCAGGGTCGCCGGGTTGACGAATAAAATATATGCCATCGCCAGAAACGTCGTCATACCAGCCATGAATTCTGTCCGGTAATTTGTTCCGAACTCTTCGAATCTAAAAAACTTCTTCATTGTAATACTCCCCCTCTATTTTAACCAGTCGTATGTCCAAAAGCGTCAGCACTTCGTTCAAGTAAATAAAAAGCACTCCCGGAACTTCTCCAGGAGTGCTGAACTGACGTGGGGGAATTAGACCAGCAGCAAAATAATACACCTTTGCCACTTGTCCAATTCACCAGCGTAGTCAGGCCATTTACGGCAGCCTGGTAGAAACGATCGGGCCTTATCCCCGAAATTATACGACGGTGTAACGGTATTAATTTCTCTTTTATCGTACGAGCCTTTCCGACAGTTGTCAACACAAAAACCGAATATTATTAAATCAAATATTGGTAATGTTCGTTATTCCCACTCAATAGTCGCAGGCGGCTTGCTTGTTATATCATAGACGACACGATTGATATGATCGACTTCATTGACACAGCGAGTTGAAATCTTCTCTAAAACATCCCACGGGATACGAGCCCAATCGGACGTCATGCCATCGATAGAAGTAACCGCTCTGATTCCGATCGTGTGGTCATAAGTCCGTGTGTCTCCCATAACCCCGACGGAACGGAAATTCGGAAGAACCGTGAAATATTGCCAGATATCCCGGTCCAGGCCGGCGTTGCTAATTTCTTCACGAAGAATTGCATCGGATTCACGAACTATTTTCAGCTTTTCTTCGGTAATTTCTCCTAACACACGAATCGCAAGTCCCGGACCTGGGAACGGCTGCCTCCATACAATTTCATCAGAGACGCCAAGCTCAGAGCCAAGCACACGGACCTCATCTTTAAACAGCGTATTCAATGGTTCAATCAATTCAAATTGCAAATCTTCCGGAAGCCCGCCGACATTGTGGTGAGATTTGATAGTCTGGGCTGTATCGGTACCACTTTCGATAATATCGGTATAAAGCGTTCCTTGGGCCAGGAAATGGGTATCTTTCAATTTAGCCGCTTCATCATCAAAAACGTAGATAAACTCATTGCCAATGATCTTTCGCTTTTGTTCCGGATCCGACACACCCGCAAGCTTATTCATAAACCGGTCTTTGGCATCCACCTTGATGACATTCATGTTAAAACCATCGCGGAAGGTGCGCATGACACTATCAGCTTCCCCTTTCCGCAAAAGTCCATGATCGACAAATATACATGTCAGCTGGTCGCCGATTGCTTTATGGATCAAAGCAGCAACGACAGAAGAGTCGACCCCGCCGCTCAATGCGCACAGGACTTTCTGGTCGCCGACCTGTTCACGGATTTTTTCAACTTCCATATCGATGAAGTTTTCCATCGTCCAGTCTCCTTCACAATCACAGACAGAGAAGACGAATTGCTTCAATAGGTTATTTCCATATTCCGAATGGCGTACCTCTGGATGAAACTGCACGCCATACATTTTACGCTCTTCATCACTGATTGCGGCTACCGGACAAGAAGGACTCGTAGCATCCGTAGTGAAACCCGGAGGAGCTTCGATCACCTTGTCGCTATGGCTCATCCAGACGGTTTGAACCAATGGAGTATCCTGAAATAGGACAGGCTGGGACTCTTTCAGTGTAATAGCAGCCTTTCCGTATTCACGCTCGTTTGCCCGCTCTACTTTTCCACCGAAATGGTGCGTCATCAGCTGCATCCCGTAGCAAATGCCAAGAACAGGGATACCGAGTTCAAAGATCTCTTCATCGCAACGGAAACTATTTTCTCCATAAACACTGTTCGGTCCACCGGAAAGAATGATTCCCTTCGGATTCATCGCTTTCACTTCATCAGCGGTCAGCTTATGGGAATGCAACTCACTATATATTCCAAATTCCCTGATCCGTCTTGTAATCAACTGGTTGTATTGACTTCCGAAATCCAGCACAAGAATAAAGTCGTCCATCTGTGTCATTTCTTCAGCTCCCTTTTCTCCAAAAAGCTTAATCATCGTAAAAAAATAGACTTCTGCCCCTGGACATAGGAAGGCAGAAGTCCGCTATCATCAATGGAAATCCGCCTTCATAGTCAGGACATTTACGGCATCCCGGTAGAGACTCTCGAACCCTATTATCGAGGATATATGAAGGTGTGTTTGGTTGTAATTTTCATTCATTCTATCAATGGGGATGATAAGAATCAAGACAATGCCTTGTTAATTAAATTTTCCCATAATTCTGTTACCTTGTCCCATTGATTGGATTGTTGTTCATTCCGGTAGAGCATCCGTTCATAATGGTGCGTCAATATTTTCATATCATTCGACTGGAAACGCATATCTACATCCCGGGCATATTCCCGGAGTGTCTGGTTCGACTTCCGCTGCATCCCTTTATAATCAAGGAGTTTCAGTAGATATTGGTAAGCTTTTTGATAAGTGGCTGCATCTTCAATATGTTTATATCTACGCTTCAGATAGGCGGACATCCATCGGAACCTTGTGAGGTATAAAACAATCGTTATTCCAACTACTACAATAGCTAAGATAAGATACTTCCAGAAGTTACCGCGATCTCCAGCAGCTCCCGTTCCACTTTCACCTTCATTGAAATCTTCCTCAATTTCCATTTGCTGTTGGGGATTTCCTGTTTCAGGAGTGGTGGTATCCGCTGAATCTTCTTCCTCTGAACTATCCCCCGCTTCCTCTGTATCTACATAAAAGTCGGTAGGATTTGAAAAGCCTTTGGTTGGTTCGAATGGCACCCAGCCGATTCCAGGAAAATGGACCTCTACCCATGAATGAGCATTGCCATTTGTCACTTGATACAAATTATACGACTCGCCGTCATCCAACTCGACATCTGACTGATGCAGCTCCCCGCCAGTAAACCCTTTCACCCAGCGTGCCGGGATTCCGACAGAGCGCAGCATGACGACCATGGAGGTAGAAAAGTTATCACAATAGCCTTTCTGCGTTTCAAATAAAAACTGATCGACATAGTCATCACTTTCTCCAGGCACGGCTACGTCTTCCGTATTGTATTCAAACCCGCTGGAAGAAAAGTAATCTTCTATCTCTTTTACAGCATCGTAGCGGTTATCTTCATCCTTAATGATTTGCCGGGAAAGGTTCCCGACTCGATTCGGCAAGTTATCCGGAAGCTGGAGGTAGGTTGCACGAATATCCTCCGGATCGTCTTCTCCTGCTTCTCTTAATTGGTCATACTCATAAGAAGGCACATCAATCCTCATCCGGTAGCCAGGAATCTGACTTGCCCTATCATTCTTTCGGGTTGTGACTTCTCCTGTCGGCTGGTTGACATAAAATTGAAAGTCTTCCGGGTAGGCTACCACTTCTTCGGCACCATAGGGGTAGACCATTTTTTTCAAGTCCGCTTCATTGGTGAAGTTGACTACGGTAAATTGTTCTTCGGTTTCTACTTCATCCGTGAACGTTTTGATTCCGAGATCGCCGCCATTAATCTGACGTCTATCTTCTTCTAGGGTATTTTCCCAGCCTTTACCGGTATAATGGTTCTTTGATTCTACCCGCCAGTATCTTTCTTTTTTAGCAGCCACCTGGAAGACTGGTGTTTCATCCTGTAGGAAACCCCCGCCTAACTCGGTATCATCTTCACCGTAGCCTATTTTCTGGATGCCTTTCCCGCTACCACCTGTGCCACTGTTGCCACCGACCGCACTCTCCAGATAAGGAACGGGATCAGCCCATTGCGGGCCCGGTTTAGGAGCGGCATAGCCCACAACCGTGGATAATAAGATGATCGCTGACATCGGCAGTACCCACCGCCGTAACCGGTTCATCCCCATCCATGTGACCTCTTCTTTTTCCATTTCTTTGAAAAAGCTAGAAACCCCAAGGGCGATAAGAGCGATTAAAAATGTCCGTACGATCGCCCACTGGCCGTTATACGCCGTAAATGTATCCATGACCGTAATGACGATGAAGGTCATCAGCACGAAAAGGAAGATTCGCTTGGCGACGACAAACCAGAAGTATAATAGATAACTCATCAGCCAAAGCAGAACCAGGAACAAAAAGCTTCTGAAGAACCCCGTCATCTCCCCCCATGACTGAGCCAGTATCACTTCAAAGTTATAAGCGAACTGCTGATATACAATGATGAACCATTCTTTACTGAACAATCTTTCATAAAGAAACAATCCATCTAAAATGAACACAAGCCCCAGAAATTTCAATGGCATGGAAAGCCACCAATTGACATGTAAAAAGGAGATAAAAAAACAGAAGGCTGCATAAATCACAAAAATCGTCAGGTTATGGGTATCCGTCACTTTTTCTAACGGACGCATCCATTCCCAAAATAACAGAAATCCACATAGGTACAGGATCAGCTGATAATAATTTTGTTGTTGACTACGAGAGAGTGTCATACCTTCACCTCGAATTTCTTCTTGCTCAGCTCTTCTTCGGTTAAAAGATTAACGATGATGTTTCGGTAATCCAGTTGTTTCATCAGCTTGCGTGTGTGTGCTGTGATTTCTGTTGATGGACTGATAAAAAACAAAACCACTCGTTTAGCTTTATGCTGCAAGCGGACAAGTGCTTCTAAGAGCTCGTCATCAAGCGCCGTGGTCACTACCATCGTTATGACTCCTGCCGGTAGCTGGCGCTGCTCCTTTGCTAAACGCTTAGAAAAAGAGGCCTGACCTACAGGCATGATCGTCGATAAGTGACGCCGGATATTTTCCATTTGCATCTTATTCTGCTGAAAAGAAAACGAAGCGGACCGATCCGTCATCGTCTTCACCATCAATTGGGAAGATTTCTTTTGCAGCGTGGCAAGCAGTGAATCGGTCAATTCCACTGCCCCTTCAAAGGCAATCATATTTTGTGACGCTCGTCTGCTGGCATCCAATACCACCAGCATATCCACACTTTTTTCTTGCTCAAATTCTTTCGTCATTATAGCATCTTTGCGAGCCGTCGCTTTCCAGTCAATCCATTGGAATCGGTCCCCTGGCATATATTCCCGGACACCAGCCACAATGTTTGTGTTCTTATCACTAAGAGATAATGATGGACTGGCTCCCTGTTGGTAGCTGTACGCCTGTTCTTTGTATTGCAGATCACGACGGTAAGGATACGCGATCAGCATGTGATCGGATTCAAAAACGTGTTCCTTTTTGATGAAACCAAAAAAATCACCGGTTTTAATCCGGATTGATTTCAAATGATGTTCGCCTCTCGGGATATGATCCAGTTCATAACGATAACGAATCGATCGTTGAAACCACGGAAATACCACCCGTTTCATCACTCGTTCATCGATTACTTTTTGAGGCTGAGCCATCCAGTGGAATTTTTCAATATGGGTATCACGCTTTTTCAAGGAATCAGGGAAATACTCTTCGAGCACACAATAAAAGAGCGGGAAAGGGGTCCGTCTGGTCAATATGACTTCAACCTCAACAGACTCACCTGCCTGGACAATCCGTTTGGATAAATGCCGGGAAACATTCCAGTTATCAAGCGGATATACCAATAGCAGCAACATATAGAGGATAAAAGGCAAGAAAGCCGTAAACAAAAACCAGCTGACAAAACCACCCTGGAACATTGCATAGGAATATACCACCGCAAACAGTAGCAGAATCACCAATAACTGAAGGGTAAAACTTAACCAGCGTTTCATTCATGCTTAGTCCTTTGTACAGGAATGGCGATATTTTCAAGAATGGTCTTGGTGATGCCTTCCGGTGTATATCCTTCAAACTTCGCCTCTGAAGTCAATATGATGCGGTGTGGCATCACAAACGGGGCCAAATATTTCACATCATCCGGAATAACGTAATCCCGGTCCTGAATGAAGGCATATGCTTTAGCAGCTTTCATCAACGCAATGGAACCACGGGGACTTACGCCAAGATAAACACCCTCATGTTCTCTTGTGGCCGTTACGATATCAACGATATAATGATGGATGGTATCGTCCACATAGACATCTTTTACCTTATTTTGAATATCAATCAATTCATCCTTGGTCAGCACAGCTTCTACAGTGGTCAATGGATGTTCTCCTGAGGTGCGACTCAACATTTCCCGTTCCTGCTGTACTGTCGGGTACCCCATATTCAACTTGAGGAGGAAACGATCCAGCTGCGCTTCCGGTAAAGGATAAGTTCCTTCGTATTCAATCGGGTTCTGGGTCGCCATGACAAAGAAAGGTTCTTTTAATGGCACGGGAGAACCTTCCACCGTGATACTGGATTCTTCCATCCCTTCCAATAAAGCGGACTGAGTCTTCGGCGAGGTACGATTGATCTCATCAGCAAGGACGACATTCCCCAAAATCGGTCCCGGCCGGAATTGGAATTCCATTTCTTTCGGATTATAAATAGACACACCAGTCACATCAGACGGCAACAGGTCTGGGGTGAACTGGATCCGTTTGAACTCACAATCCAGTGATTTCGCAATTGTCCGTACCATCATGGTCTTTCCGACACCTGGTACGTCTTCCAACAGGACATGTCCTTTTGCTAAAAGGGCCACCATACTTAAGAGGGTGACCTCCTCTTTTCCTACCATTACTTTATTCACATTCTTCAACACTTCCGAAATTTTCGGTTCGTATAAGGATAATTGCTGGGTCATTTGTCGACTCCTCTCACCTTCGATAACTCCTAGAAAAATTAAATTTTCCGTATATTTCAACTATACTATATCCTGTCTAATGGGACAAAGTTCACCGCATTTCGACCTATCTATGCAAAAATACAAAAAAGCCTTATAAATAAGGCTTTTCACACATTTTTCAGCTTGAAGTTACGAAAATTTTTTAACAGGATAAAATTGTCATACATTTCTATGCGGAATTTTCCGCGAATGGATTCCCGGTAACCTTCTCCTTCAAACTCCAGTCGCCATAGATGGAGGGGTTCTTCCAATAACTTTCCTATTCTGTGTAAGGAATGAGAAGAAGCCGTAATCTTTATGATACTACATTCCCTGACATAGGCGCCTGTTAAGGAAAAGGTCTTACTGCCGATTTTCATTTTTGAAAAATATCTCACTCTATCTCCTGCTTTCGGAAGCTCTTACTAAGTTTTTCAATCTAAAGCCTTTGCAATAGACTTCATAAATTATACCATATGACTAACTCAACTACTCGTCATATTCCAAAAAGAAGGAGGGGCTATCTTGAGTTTGAAGTCCAATATTTATAAAGTATTGCGTGTCTGGAATGATATCGATGCTGTCAGAAAAGGAAAAATCGGCCGCAGAATTGGAAGAAGAGCAGCTGGAAAAGCAACCGGGAAAATCTTGCGAAAGTTATTTAAATGAATGCAGGGAAGCTTCTTTTTAGGGGAGCTTCTCTTTTTGTTTACTTTTTTTATCAAAAGCGTTAAACTGAAGCAATAAATTAGTTAGCTAGGTAAATAATCGAGGTGAATGTAATGGCTGATAATGAAACCCGTGAGTTATTCCACTTATTGAACCAGCGGGTCCGACTGATAACAAAAGAAATGAACACCGTTTTGAGTGACCATGGGCTATACCATTCCCAATGGTCCATTATTTTTTGTCTGAACCAATTCGGCCCAATGACGCAAACAGCTATATGGAAGTACTTGAACGTAGAAGCCCCTACCGTCACCCGTACCCTGTCCCGGATGGAAAAGAACGGCTGGGTTAGCAGGAAGTACGGCGAAGATAAACGGGAGCGCCTCATCGAAATGACGGAAGCGGCCAAAGAAAAATTCACTGCTGTCAATGAAGCAGTAGCACAAGCCGAAAAAGAAATGGCACAGCCGCTGTCCAGCGAGGAAATTCAACAATTACAACACTTGCTAAGGAAATTAGCTGCTACAGAAGGAGAGTAACACATCATGAAACAAAGCAAGCGGGAACCGATTTGGACGAAGAGCTTCATCAGTATCTCGTTAACGCAATTCACGGTTTTTTTGGCTTTTTACGCCCTGTTGACCACTCTGCCAATCTATGTCATCCAGGATATGAACGGAACAGAAGCCCAAGGCGGCTTGACGGTCACCGCCATGTTAGTGGCAGCGATTCTTATCCGCCCTTTTTCAGGGAAATTGATTGATGTGATTGGAAAAAAGAAGACGTTGATCGCCGGCATCATGGTTTTCACTGTGACCACCTTCCTTTATATAGGGATTACGGAATTTATACCTTTGTTATGGTTACGGCTTTTTCACGGCCTGTCATTCGGCCTGTTTACTACTGTAAGCGGAGCGATTGCAGCCGATGTCGTTCCTGCATCGCGCCGCGGTGAGGGGATCGGATATTTTGCTATGGCTATGAACCTTGCCGTAGTTGCCGGTCCGTTCATCGGCTTGTCGGTACTACAGTTCGCTCCATTCCATGTGCTTTTCATCCTGTTAAGTGTATTTATGGTTAGCGGAGCCTTATCTGCTTTTCTGGTTAACGTACCAAAAACAACTGAAACGGGCCAGCAAACGGCCAAGATAACATTATCCCTGCATGATTTGATAGAGACAAAAGCAGTGCCGATTGCCTTAATCAGCAGCCTGGTCGCATTATCTTACTCAAGCATCCTTTCTTTCCTGTCCGTTTATGCAAATGCTATCGGACTATCATCGGCAGCAAGCTATTTCTTCCTGGTTTTCGCGGTAGCCATGCTGCTCTCACGTCCATATTTAGGAAGGGCTTTTGACACTAAGGGACCGAGGTTTGTAATTCTGCCTTGTCTATTTCTCTTTGCAGTCGGACTTGTATTCATCAGCTTTACCAGCACAGCCTGGATGCTGCTTATTTCTGCTGCTATTATTGGGCTCGGTTATGGAACCCTGCTGCCAAGCTTCCAGACGATGGCTGTCCAGTCGGCTTCCATCAAACGCAGCGGCCATTCAACCGCCACCTTCTTCATGTTTTATGACTCGGGGATAGCTGCAGGCTCATTTATTTGGGGACTGGTCGTCGCCCAGGCGGGATATCAACAGCTTTACATCATCAGCGCACTTATCGTGCTGGTAGTAATCGCTTTATTCAGTATCCAGACAAAGAAACAGCCTGGTTATACACCAAAGAACAACCCTGCATAATAACATGAACCAGAAATTCATCCTGCTCCACACAGTGGTCGGGTAAAACTTTAAGATCCTCTAGTACAGCGTGCAAATTGTCTAGAAAAATTAGCCTTATAGCAAAATGAAAAGGCATGAACAGAGCAACCCCCAAGGTGGAGAAACTGCTTGTTCATGCCTTTCTTTCAGCACAAAACTTAATTTTGACCAGACTTTTTGATAATATACTCCAGTCCGGCATGTGCGTTACGGAACGTTGCTATTTCATTATTAAGTATTTCAAACGTCATCGCTAACTTCGGTGTGATACCCACAATAATGCACTCGGTGCCTATCAGCGTCAAGCTATTGTTCAACTGCTGGATTTGATGACTTACCCCTTCATCAAACGTATGCATACCACTTAAGTCAATCAAGGCATATTCAATATCTGCCGAAGCACACTCTTTCAAAATAATAGAAGTCAATTGCTCGGAACGCTCTCTATCGAACACCCCAATCAATGGAACAGCAATTGTCTTATCCCAAATTGTTATCAAGGGGGTCGATAATTCCTCGATCAGTTTGTCTTTCCTCGCTTCTTCTTCTGCCCTGGTGGTGACATCCATCAGCATCACGACGTATCCATCAATAGACTCCTCCTCATTTTTAATCGGAGTCACGACGATATCTGCTACAAAATTGTTTCGGATGTTGATCCGGGCACGATGGGTCTTTTCTATATGTGCCATGACCCGCCGCTGCAATGCCGGGTTTTCATGAAATTGATCCATGTTCATTCCAATGACGTCTTCCGCTCTTTCAAGCCCATACAAAGGAGCTATTACAGTAAAGAGCCCAAGCGCATTGTCATTCATCCATGTCACATGATAATCTTTATCTGCAATTAAAATATTTTCTCCGATGCTGTTTAAGGTATCTAATAATGATATATTATCAGGAATTTCACCATTACCCTTCATACTTTTCACCTTACCTAACCTCGTTTGTAATGACAATTATATACCTTTTACATTCATTTAAAAAATATATGTACCCTACAACAAAGAAAACCAACAGAAGATAGAATAAGAAAAAGCCTGTATCCATCCTGAGAGCTGGATACAGACTTATTTCATTTTAACTTGTATAGCCATGACCGTAGCCATGGATTGTTTCATTTACTATTTTTATTATTTTGATGCGTGGATCACTTTATATTTGCCTGGAGCTACTACGGTATGCGTGTGCTCGAAACCTGTATCTTCCAGGTTCTCCATGACGCTAAGGTCCACCATGACACAGCGCTGGCAGGACGAGGTAACTACCTTCCCTTTGGCATCTACGCCGTTCAATTTAAAAGAAATGATATCTCCAATATTTGCTTCATGACCTTCAGGGGTTTCCATAGCCAACATCCTTTCGATTGAAATGAATATGATGTTTTCTAGACATTATATCAAATTAATAGAAAATTTCCATCTTTTTGATACACTCCGGCTATCCATTTTATAAAACAAAAGGAGCAGCTTCCGAGAACTGCTCCGTTTATCCGTTTTAAACACTGATGATATTTCCCATCTTTCCCGTTTCATAAGGACCTTTTTCCTTAAGAAAACTTCGCAGCATGTCGATGGCATGGGTTCCATGGTATGTTTTCCGGGCCTCTTTCGCTTTGAATAACTGTTGTCCTCCCCCTGCCAGTGTATAAGTTTTATGAAGATCAAGATCCTGTCCGCCTATCTGCATCGTTTGAATACGGTAACCTTTTGGATTGTATGGTTTAAAAGTCATCAACAAACCAGAGGAGCGCAGGATGTAGCCTCCTTTCTGTTGAAATGGATCATCGGAGAATACTTGCTCCAGGTTTTTTTCAAGGGTTTGCCACAGTGTATGACCATCCATTTCCAATGTAAACATCTCAGGATTAGTTGGTATGATGCTGTACAAATCTTCGATCGATAAAGCACCAGGAGACTTCGGCGAGCCATACCGCCACCCATGGGAAAAAGCGAGATCACATTCGAACGCATGACGGTATGCATCGGTAAGAAAACGATCCATCGGAGCTTCATTCAATGTCATCCGGTGCAAAATAGAATTCGTCTCCCCCGCTATCGTTTCTCTTTCCTTACGATAAGGTTCCATGGCTGCCTGAACGATTTCTTTCATCTCCCCATCTTCCCCAATGGTTTCATCCATATCAACCAATCGATAATCCGCATCTTTTATTTTACCGTTATCCATGGTGATATCCAGCCGACCTAAAAAAGAAGAGCTCGATCCCGCTTGGACAATTAACGCTTCACCAGCAATAATCGGTTTTGTCACTCTGTCATGGCTATGCCCAGAAAGGACGACATCGATGCCATCCACCAGTGTCGCCAGCTTTGCGTCGAGCGGAAGACCCATGTGACTCACCAATACCATCAGGTCGACTTGTCCTCTTATACTATTTACGGTTTCCCGTACTTCCTCGACCCCTCTGGAAAACTGGAGCCCTTCCGAAAAACTCCCAGGCATCGTGATATCGACATAAGGGTATGTCAAGCCGATGATACCAGCTGTCATCCCTTGCATTTCTTTAATGAGATATGGATGCAGCAACGGTTCTCCCGTATCCTCATCGCGGACATTACAGGCAAGAGCCGGAAAAGGAAGGCGTTCCACCAAGTGTTTCAGCTGATCTTTGCCATAGGCGAAATCCCAATTACCAGGGATGAAACCGTCCAACTCCATCTGTTTCAATAAAGGTAGAATTGCTTCCCCTTTACTTGCCACTAAGGGTAGGGTGCCATGGAAGAGATCGCCGCCATCAAAAAATAAAACATTATCATTTTCCCGTTTCACTTCTTTCACATAGTTGGCAACCCTCGAAAAGCCGCCAGCCTTTTTCAAGACAGGCCCTTTCGCCTTCCAATAAAGCTCATCGTGCATTTCGAGACATCCGTGGGTATCATTTTGTTGAATCAATGTCAGTTTTTTCATCGTCCCTTCCTCCTCCGATTTCCAAACAAATCTAATTGTAGTGTTTTTATCATCAAAGAAATCATGCATGCCCTGTTGAATTATTCTCCTGTCGTTCCCTCTTTTTTCTAAAGGTCAGTACCAACACAAGGCCAGCCATAAGCAAGTAAAAGCCAGCGTGCATCCGGTAACCCAGGATTGTCGGAGTATAAATGAACAGCCCTGTCACTCCTGATATCACACCAATCCCCACCACCAGCCAATAAGGATTACGAAACAGCAACGTTCCCAGAAGAAATACTGCAGCTAGGACAAGGTCGACCCAGTGGCCGTTTTCAAGACCAAGTCTCGCAATCACTGTATAGCTGAAAATGCCGATGGATAGCATGAGTATGTAATCATAGAGTCGCGGTAGATGATCAGCTCGCTTAATCCAAGCGAAAAGCATCAATATAACGGAAGCGATATAGAATTCTTGCGTACCACTGGGATAGGCAAGCACCGCCATCGGATTATCGATGAAGATCTCCCATTTGGTCACAAACTTGATACTGAAAAATAAAACGAACCATGTGGCCAAAAGCGAAATGAAGGAATCCATGCTTTTCTTTTTTTCTCTTTTCGCTTTTTCGGTAAAAAACCAGAAAATGATGATTGCAATTATAAACGATGCAACCCTCACTCCGAACAATGGTTGGATAAACATAACTTCATCACCTGCTTCCTTTATCAATCAAGTATAAGTTTTATTTATGAAGGAAAAATGAAGCCATATTAGAAAAACGGGCTTGTCACCAAGGACTTATAGCGAAACGCCTCCGTGTTGATTTTGCAATTAAGCTCCCTTTAATTGAAGACTCAGTTTCGAGAGAAACTGTTTCCGTTATGTTAGTTAGCGTTTGGAGGTCCGGGAAATCACTCGCTTTCCATGGGGGTACGGTGAGCTTCCTCGGGCTAAAGCCCTGCGGGATCTCACCATGTACTATCCTCCCATTGGAGTCTCGCAATTTCCCGGACCTCCTTGCGTTTATAAGAGAAATGGAAACATCGGTAGGAAGAATCATTCAAACATAGTAACAGCTACAAAGAGGGCTTGTTTCCTGAATCATTGGGCCTTGTCATGCAGTGAATGTGGAAGATACCTCTTACAATGTAGGGTTCCTTCATCAAATAAACGGATAGGGTGGCGGGGAAACGGTGAGACTCCCGTGGGAGAAGGGGATAGGCGAGACCCCGCAGGTCGTGAAACGACTGAGGAGGCTTGCCAGCTCCCCCACAGGAAAGCGAACTGTTTCCCAGCCATCCCTTACTCTATTTTGGTAAAGAACCCCTTTTACCTTGAAACTGAATCTTCCACGATTCTGCCCTATTATTGAATGGGGCTCTTATGATGAATCAGTCACAATGTTTAATAGCGCCTTATAAAAAAATCTCTCACCAGCGAACTGATGAGAGATTTTATAACTTTATGATTTTCTAATATTGTGCTTCCAAGCCTGGTCTTTATCAATCATCCGCTTCGCAGCATAGATGAGCAGGAATTGTATGAAGATAATCGGCAGACCCATCAGACCTGAAATTACTTCTAATGGTGGTAAGCCACCGATACGCATCAATAGCAATGCCAGACCTGTGATGACAGCGGCGATCACGATACGCAGTGTTTTAGGTGGTTCAAATTTACTCATATCCCTCGTACTCGTATAAGCCGCTACGGTATAAGTTGTAGAATCCAGTGTGGTGGTCAAGAAAATCAGTGCCACTATCATAAAGATGACAATAGCTATATTACCAAGAGGCAGTGTACCCAATATTTCTGGAATAGCTGCCATTCTGGCTTCATTTTCGACAAAATCCAAAATACCCATGTCCCCTTCAAGATAACGATGGACACCTAATCCTCCAAGAACGCCGGTGGCAACCCAGGAAATTAACGTAGGGGCCAACAGATACGTAAGAATCATCTCTTTGATTGTTCGTCCCCTGGAAATTTTGGCTGCAAATACACTATGGAGCATAGCCCATGTAGCACTATAGGCAAACCAGAATACAGTATTGCTTTGAACATGGGAGGCTTTCCCTTGATGTACCGACTCCGTGTTCAATGAAAGATTAACATAATTAGATAATAGAAACGAAACACTATCTGAGAAATAGTTCAAGATAAATACGCCGGGACCAGCAACCAAAATAAAGATAGCGAAAAAGCCAGCTATATACATATTCCATGTACTTAAGCGTTTGATCCCTTTCTCGATTCCTAAATAGGCACTTAGTGAAAATAAAAATACCCAGATGATTGTAACTATGATGGTCATTGTGAATGACACTTCCATGCCTAACAAGTTGGATAAATTATGCGTAATAATTGGCGCACCAAGGCCTAATGTTACGGAAGCACCTGCCAGAATACTGATGAGGAATAAGATATCAAGGAACTTTCCTCCCCATCCATCTGTAAACTTATCACCAAAAATGTCACGGCATGCTTCTGAGATACGCATTAACGGACGTTTCTTCACATGAAGAATATAACCCATGGCTGGCGCAGCCATAACGAAGATAGCGAAAACCTGGAAGCCCCACAAGAACATACTGTAGGAATTCCCCCATAACAACGCTTCTGCTGATCCAGGGTCCACCCCTGCAGGCGGGTCATTCGCTACAGATGTCCATTGCAGCATTCCGGTCCGCATGATTGTCGAACCGACACCCATTGCAATTAAAATGGATGCATATTCAAAGAGAGTGAACCGGGGTTTTTCTTTCGGATCCCCCAGTACGACTTGTCCATATTTAGAAAATGATAAGTACAGCCCTGCTGCTACTAAGAGAATTCCATACCAGAGATAACCCCAGCTGAATACTTCGACGATATAGTCAAAAATAGAGTTGAGTAACTCTAAGGACTCTTTTTCGTACAAAGCAAATGGAATACTGATAGCAATGATGACTAGTAATGCTGGAACAAATATTGAGTAGTCAATCAGCTTCTTCTTATTCATCGAATCCTCCTCTATTTTCCTTTGCCTCCTAATGGTTCCCTTATCCTAGTACCCTAAAACCAAAAAAATTAACGAAAAAGAAATATATGAAATATTCCATTTATAACCCCAAAAAAGTTGTGATTCCTTAGATGACTGCAATCATGAAAGATATTAATTTATATAACAAAGTCTTTAACTTATACTGGAGTAAATAGTAAGTAAAGGATAGGGATGAATAAAATGCTATATATATGGAATATTGAGGAAATTATAAAAGATACACTCCAGGAACACGATTTAGATATTAATTATGAAGCGAACAAAAACCTGCCTGCACCAATGAGTTATAACGTATCGACTAATACGATCAGTTTCAATTATCTCGAAGTAAATGGGTATATCAGTAAAATTAAAATTAAGGAAACCGAAGAAAACTTTGTAAAAATTATGCTATGCCACGAAATCGGCTATTACCTGACCTTCAAGAAACACAAACACGATTTGAGGACATTGATGTATGGAGAAGATGATGAAATTGCCGAACTAAAATCTGAAATAGAAACGAACGCCTGGGAATATGGAAGAAAGTTGGTCCCCGTAAATTTACTTGAATCCTATGATAAAGTCAGGGAACTCAACGGAATGCTGATCAAGGGATTATAAGGTTCCTGCCATTGAGCAGCCTCTCTAAAAGTGGAGAGGCTTTTTCAAATCTCCAAATAAGACTCAAAAAAGACTCACTTGTAAAAGATACGCCTCTAGACCTAGATGAATTTATACCTGAAGCCGTTATTTATTCTCCCTAAGATATCTATAATGAAGATAGATGATTAAAGGAGCGATGTTTATGAAAAAGGGGCTATTGTTATCCGTAGCAGTGGTGAGTGCTGGAATCCTGTTGTTCACCGGTTATCAAATGGTGGGGGCTAAAGAAGGAAAAAGTACACAAGTGGTAGAACGAGATGACGCAGAAGCTTTGACTGTTGATTTGGATATGGGGGTTGGAAACCTGAACGTTTCACCAGGTTCAAAGAACTGGCTGGAAGGTCAATTCGAATACGATAATTCAAAGAAAGAAGCTGTCGTCTCCTACAGGCGAAGTGGGAAAGAAGGTCATATTGAAATCAGCGAAAAACGGAAATGGTTCCAGGTGAATATATTTGGGTTCAATAAGAAAAGTGATTGGAACATACAATTGAACGAAGAAGTCCCAACTGACCTTAATGTAGAAACCGGCGTCTCCGATTCCTACTTGGATTTACGTGAGTTAAACTTAACAGATTTGGATATTGATACTGGCGTCGGAGACGTCACATTGGATCTTTCCGGGGAAAGAAAAGAAAGCTTTCACACAAGTATCGATTCCGGGGTCGGTGAAAACAAAATTTACCTTCCTAAGGAAATCGGAGTCATACTTAAAGTAGACAAAGGCGTAGGTGATTTGAACATCGAAGACTTCATCGTCAAAGGTGACGGTACCTATGTGAATGAAGCTTATGAAAATGGAGCAGATGTAGTTATGGAGATTGATATAGATATGGGAGTTGGAGACATCACTTTAGAGGTGAAGTAATAGTAAGGGAACTTCCAGCGTGTAGAAGTTCCCTTTCGTATAGCTATTAATATAAGAAGAATAGTATAAGTTCGTCTATAAAAAGAGTCAGCTCAGCTCTCCGGTCTATTGATCGTAGAGCTTTTCTCTTTGATTTGGAATACTCGTATCCAATACCGTGATTTTTCTCTTTCCACTGATTAAGCTTCTTAATCGCGAATCCTCTTTTCTCGCCCTCCAAATGATTTGCGAAAAGTTTTCAGGGGTGAAATTGTAGTGATCGATCAGATATTGCTCAAATGCTTCGTGATCCACCTGATTGTTATGCTCCTTCGCGTAGTTAATTAAAATACGGGTCAATTCCTTATAACTCATGCGTTTTGTTCCATCCTCGGAAACTGCCTCTGGATCTGTCGGAAGAATATAATCATTTTTTGCCACTGCATTTGGTAAATGATCGTTGGTTTTGTGTGTCTCTTTTTCTACTACTTTCTCTTCAGGAATATATGAATTCATTTCTTTCAAATCGTTATCAGCTTCGTCAAAAGTAGCTATAACGGTAGCAGGATCGTCGCCGCTCCCCCTTTTCTCCTCCAGCCGCTCCAGTCGGGCGATCAGTTCCTGCTGTTCTTTGGTCAGCTGATTCAGCATTTCCCGAAGCTGCTTTTTCTCCTCCTGGATATCCTCTAACCGCATGTATATAGCTTTGCTCAGCGTAAACATGGTAAGGCACCCTCCTTTAATAGGAATGATTATAGTTATAATAGCATACGAAAAAGGCGGGTTATTAGATAACTGCCCGCCTTATTGAAAAATGATAGAAAAGTTGCTGTTATTATCCAGTGTTTAAGTAGGTGAAAATCACTTTAAAGAAAACTGTCTCATGCAGCCAAAGGTACGGAATATTTGAATCCCACCTATGCTTGAGAACCATAAATGGCTAAATCCTGATAGTCCAATACGAACATATAGCCATTCCATTTTAATCTATTTTGAATAGTGCCTAAAGAATCTGCATGATATGTTCCAGCAATCTGCTGATAAGCAATGAGATCATACATATCATCAAATGCAAAATCAATTGGATATAAGCCGCTTATGGGATCTACCCATCCACTGACAGGCTTCCTCAGTTTCCCATTTGCATCGTAAATTTCATTTAAGTAACCCGGATCTCTCAATGATAAATCGATCAGATACCTTGTATTATTCCTTTTACTTAATACTTCGACCTTGTAATTATCTTTGTAAGTAACATCATAGGTATACGCCTGGTTAAACGCATCAGAGTCGAACAATAAACGGGCTTCGTTATTTACAAAAGAGTATATATAGTCATTTGTCGTTCCACCACTGCCACCTGTAGGAATGGAAATCAAAATGTCATTGATTCCATCACCGGTAAAATCCCCTAAAAACAGTATGGGGTCATAACCCATATTTTCCTTCAAGGGAATACTGACAGAAACTCCTGTCGCTCCATCGCGGATGCCGAGTGTCATATTTTGGATTATGGAAACATCTGACTCTCTATAACCGGTCACGTATACCATATCAGGGATATTGTCCCCATTCACATCGCCAGTAGCAGAAGCAACAACCCCAGATATCCTCATGTTTGGGTGAAAATAATATCTATTCATATTAGGCTCCCTGCATAAATTAAATTGATGCAATAACCTATGCACGCAACTGCATTCCTGTTCACCAGTTCATACAGGCACTTAAATTCTCTAAAGGTTATACAATAGAGTGGAAGGAGTGTCATCTATGCCTTGGTTGCAGAAAGTTCAATACTTATATGGTCAGCCGATAGGAGTCTCATTTGTAGATGGAACAGGAACTTCAGGAATTTTATGTGGGGTTTCTGATGAAAAACTTCTCGTTATGCAATACCTCTATCAGGCTCAATTTGCGTTAATGCAGTATGACTTGTTTATGATACAGGATATCCATGGGTTTCCACTCTGTCCTGATCAACAGCCACTCTATTAATAAACAAATTTTAAAAAGAAAGCTGAGTAATCAATAGTCGAGTAAAAATGATCCCATGATATAGAAGATAGTTAAACTATTTTTAAATCATGGGATCTGATTGTTGAGGGAAAGAAACATATTCCGCGTTTTGACAGGCTCTCTTATCCTCTATATTTTATCGTCAACCCTTTTAGGAAATTCCGTGCGTACTTATCTCCACACTCTTTATAATTCTTGTGCCCTTCTTTTCTTAATAACGCGCTTAATTCACCTTTTGTTATCGTGACCCCGGCTTCATCTAAAATATCAATGATATCCTCACTTGTTAATTTCAGTGCTATTTTCACTTTTTTCAGCATGACGTTATTGACACTTGCATGATTCTTTATAGACCGATCCGGTTTATTCGGCTGGCCGGGTTTTGGTTCCTGCGGGCCTCTTTTGAAAGTAATCAAGCCATTTAAAAATGACTCCAGCATGCTATTCGTGCATTTTATATGGTCTTCATGCTCAACTGCATCCTCATCGTCATTTTCATCCTCGTAACTGTCATCTGATTTTGTAAGTACCTTTAACACTTCTTCTTTGGTCAAGTCAACGCCACCAAGTTTAAATATTTCTACCATATCTTGATCTTTTATATCCAGCGCATATCTTAATCTAATTAATATATCATTATTATCCATTTATAAACCTCCAATATTATTTAACCAATAAATAATCACATACTTGATAAGAAGCCCTCTTCTGTAATATGGCCAATTGTCACGGATATTTTTACTAAGGATTTTATTTCAATTAATGACAAAAGATAATTGTAAGAAGGAGGGTATCAAATGAAACGAAAAGCATTAAGAGATGGTGCATTAACTAACAATCAGACACCTACAGAAAGCCTGCCTGAAAGAGAAAGCAAGGAGACATTTACAGATGTAGATGCTGCCAAAGCCCAGGAAAGAGCAAAAATAGCCGACCGGGAAGAGCTTGAAGGAAAGAAATAATAACGAAAGCGCAAGCTCCTTGCTCACCCATTAAGTTTTACAAATAGTATCTCTTATTCAACTAAGAAAAAGCAGGAACCCTTTAGCGGCTACCTGCTTCTTCTTTTAATACTAATTTTGCAACTGCTTCAACATGGTGTGTCTGAGGGAACATGTCCACCGGCTGTATACCTTCAACCTTATACCCATTATTCACCAGGTATTTCATATCCCGTGCTTGCGTCTCGGGGTTACAGGATACATATACTACCCGTTTCGGACGCAGCTTCACTATGCTGGATAAGAACGCTTCGTCACTTCCGCTTCGCGGCGGATCCATAATGACCACGTCAGCTTTCTCACCCCGCGCTGCCATTTGCACCATGAACTCCCCGGCGTCTCCCTGATAAAACCTGGCATTCTTCACGCCGTTGCGTTTGGAATTGCGGATGGCGTCGCGAACTGCATCCTTATTCAACTCCACGCCAATAACCTTTCCGGCTTTCTGGCTGGCAATCAGACTAATGGTACCGATTCCGCAGTAAGCATCCACCACGGTTTCCTTTCCAGTCAGCTCTGCCATTTCAATCGCCTTGCCATATAACTTTTCCGTCTGGGCCGGGTTAATCTGATAGAAAGATTTCGCCGAGATCTCAAACTTCATTCCACAGAGGGTATCCGTTATCGTCCCCTTGCCAAACAGCACTTTTTCCTGATCGCCGAGAATCATACTGGTGTCCCGATTATTTACGTTCATCAGAAGCGTTGTGATTTCTGGATGAGCCTTTCGCAAGGCTTTGACAAAATTATTCTTGCCCTTGAACACAGGTGAGGCGACTACAAGCACCACCATGATCTCACCGCTGACTTTGCCGACCTTTACCAGTACGTGCCGTAGGAAGCCCTGGCCGGTGTCTTCGTTGTACGGCTGCATTTTAGAGGACTTAAGCATGCCCTTGATGGTTTGCACAATCTCATCCGCTTTTGGATCATGAATGAGACACCGCTCCATCGGTATGATCTGATGGGTGTTCTGGGCGTACAGCCCGCCAATGACCTGCCGCTCCTTATTCAGACCGAATGTCGTATGACTCTTGTTCCGGTAATCATAAGGGTCGTCCATAGTCAAAATAGATTCCGGCTTTCCGAACGGCTCCATGAGGGCATCTACGGTTTCCTGCTTAAAACGCATTTGTGCCTGCTCGTTCATATGCTGCAGCTGACATCCCCCGCAAGCGTAGTAATACTCGCACGGTGGCGTGATACGGTCTTTAGACGGTTTGATCACCCGCTTCAGCTCGGCGTTAACATATCGCCCTCTTTGGGAAACGATCACTTCAGCCTTTTCACCAGGCATCAGATGTGCTACCTCCAGCCTTTTCCCTTCCCACTGGACAATGCCTTTGCCCTCATTGGTAAGACCTGAGCAGGTCACCTCCGCGGTTATGGTTTTCTTTTTGCCTTTAGGTTTCCCACCCGTTTGATTCCGCGACGAATTAGGTTTTATATTCTGTTTTTTTGATCGATCAGTTTTTTTTCCCGATTTTCTATATCCGCTGTTCTTACGTTTTTTCATAGGCACTTCCCATCTTTCTTCATCCTTGACACTCCATTATATACTACCTAAGGCCGGCAGGTAAATGGCACCTCTCCCCCACTAGAGAGTTGATCAAAGTGTAACCAGTCACCAGGATAATGCATGCTTATAAAGGACAAAGCACCATCTTTATAATAATGAATAGGCTAATGATGGTACTTTGTATGAAAGGAGCAGAACAATGTATTACAATCCAAAGTTTTCTGCTGACCAACTGGCATGGAAAGCCATGAAATACGATATGAAGGCAAACTATTATAAGTATTCTAACCCTGAGAAACATATTTATTATTATCAAAAACACCTTGCATGTATGCAGCAATTAATGCATAACCGCCAGGAGGGGGCGATGAGCATGGGCGGAAATTCGATGGTCCGCGTGTTGCATGCTTCTCCAAACGCACCTGCAGTAGACGTGTATGCGAACGGACAAAGGATACTGCAGAATGTTTCTTTTAAACAAACCAGTGACTATTTAAATGTTCCCGCCGGCCAATATCAAATTGAAATTTACCCTGCCGGTCAAACGACACAGCCTGTGTTAACACAAATGGTTGAAACAGAGCCCAACAATATGTATACCGTTGCCGCTGCCAATACAGTAGATAATCTACGACTAATTCCAGTAGTGGATAGTGAAAGCATGGCACCAAGAAAGGCTAAGGTGCGGTTCTGGCATTTATCTCCTAATGCCCCAGCTGTGGATATTGCTGTAAAAGGCGGTGATGTCCTGTTCCGCAATGTTTCATTCGGAAGAGCGACCCGTTACATCCAATTACCACCGACAACTGTCGATCTTGAAGTCCGGGTTGCTGGTACGGACAATGTAGCACTGACGATTCCAGGTGTAACGTTAAATCCGAATCAAGTGTACACAGCAGTAGCTGTAGGGCTTGCCGGAGAGCAGCCGCCGCTGGAGGCCATCTTTTTACAACCTTGAATTAAAGCGAGAAAAGCAGGCCTGTAATGGGCCTGCTTTTCAGCTAATTAATCTAAATCTTTACCCCGCAGGGAGAAAGATCTCATTTATTGTTTTATAGCTAATTCTTCTGGTTTACTTGTTAAATCGAAACGATCTGCATTCATTACTTTAACCCAGGCAGCGATAAAGTCACGTACGAACTTCTCTTTGTTATCATCCTGAGCATACACTTCGGCAAGAGCCCGAAGAACGGAATGTGAACCGAAGACGAGGTCTACCCGCGTTGCAGTACGCATAAGCTTACCGGTCTTCCGGTCATATCCTTCATAAGTCCCGTCGTCTTTTGCCTTCCACTCGACCCCCATGTCAAGCAGATTCACAAAAAAGTCGTTTGATAGGATGCCGACACGATCTGTGAAGACGCCGTGTCTGGTGCCGCGATAGTTGGTCCCCAGGACACGCATGCCGCCGACCAGCACCGTCATTTCATGGGCAGAAAGTCCAAGTAGCTGTGCCTTGTCTAAGAGCAGCTCTTCCGGGCTTACAGCATATTCTTTTTTCTGATAATTACGGAAACCATCTGCCACCGGCTCAAGAACTTCAAAGTTTTCTTCGTCCGTCTGTTCCTGGGCAGCATCGCCGCGTCCAGGTGCAAACGGTACTGTTACATCAACGCCTGCATCTTTCGCCGCTTTTTCAATAGCTGCACTGCCACCCAACACGATTAAATCAGCCAGGCTGACCTTTTTATCCAGCTCATTTTGAATATCTTCAAGAACCCACAGTACTTTCGAAAGCTTTTCCGGTTCATTTACCTCCCAATCCTTCTGCGGAGCAAGACGAATGCGGGCACCATTCGCGCCGCCACGCTTATCTGAACCACGGAAGGTGCTGGCAGAAGCCCATGCCGTTTTAACTAACTCGCTCACGGTAAGTCCGGAATCCAGAATCTTCGCCTTCAACTCTTCAATTTCTGTATCTGTGAGGTCATAATTACCCTTTGGTACAGGATCCTGCCAGATAAATTCATCTTCCGGAACTTCAGGTCCCAGGTATCTGTCACGAGGACCCATATCGCGATGCAGAAGTTTGAACCACGCGCGGGCAAATGTATCAGTAAACTCGTCCGGATTATTGTAGAAACGGCGGGCAATCTTTTCGTATTCAGGGTCCATACGCATAGCCATATCCGCCGTAGTCATCATCGTCTTCACGCGTTTCGTTGAATCATTCACCTCAGGCGCGAGATGATCTTCCTCCGGATCTACAGGCTCCCATTGATAGGCACCAGCAGGACTCTTCGTCAGCTGCCATTCATAGCCGAAGAGCATATCGAAGTAACTCATATCCCACTTTGTCGGAGTAGGTGTCCAGGCCCCTTCAATTCCACTGGTGATAGTGTAGGGACCATTACCTGTTTCGTACGTGCTTTTCCAGCCGAGGCCCTGGTGTTCAACAAGAGCTCCTTCTGGTTCTTCTGTGACATGAGAAGGATCTCCTGCGCCGTGTGCTTTACCAAATGTGTGACCACCGGCAGTAAGTGCCACTGTTTCTTCATCGTTCATACCCATACGTTTAAAGGTTTCACGTATATCGCGGGCACTTCCGAGTGGATCAGGTTCGCCATCAGGTCCTTCCGGGTTCACATAAATCAAGCCCATTTGAACAGCAGCAAGGGGATTCTCCAACTCACGCTCGCCAGCGTAGCGTTTATTCCCGAGCCATTCTGTCTCCGGTCCCCAGTTGACGTCTTCTTCCGGATGCCAGATGTCCTCGCGCCCTCCGCCAAACCCGATGGTCTTTCCGCCCATGGATTCAATCGCGACATTCCCTGCCAGAACAAGCAGGTCAGCCCATGAGAGCTTGTTGCCATATTTTTGTTTTATTGGCCAGAGCAGACGACGTGCTTTATCAAGGTTACCGTTGTCCGGCCAGCTGTTAAGAGGAGCAAAACGCTGAGAACCGCTCCCTCCGCCACCACGGCCGTCTCCAATACGGTATGTACCAGCAGCGTGCCAGGACATACGGATAAAGAAAGGACCATAATGGCCATAGTCCGCAGGCCACCAATCCTGACTGTCTGTCATAAGGTTATGCAAGTCCTTCTTCAGTGCATCGTAATCCAGCTTTTTAAATTCTTCGGCATAATTAAAATCTGATCCAAGCGGGTTTGTCTTCGTGTCATGCTGATGAAGCAGATCGAGATTCAGCTGATTCGGCCACCAGTCTTCGTTTGTTGTCACACTGGAAGATTTCCTCTCACCACTTGCACCAGTAAACGGGCACTTGCCATTGTTCTCATTGTCCATACGTTTTTCTCCTTTCTAATTTGAAAGATTACCAGAAGAATAGAAGCTTTCCCTACATGAATCTTTTAAGAATGATTTACATCCATTCTTACATTAAAATTATACTAAATAAATCCTTTACTAAAAACAAATATGCACAAAATTTTGAATTTTTCCTCATTCACTATTTTTTATGAGAAAAACAACGTGACGCATCTGCTTCCCAAGATTTGAAAAGTTGCTCAACTATTCTCAAGTTATATGCTTAATTAAGTGTAACTAGAAGTAAGGCTGGCATTAACTTCTTTTTATATCATTCAGGAATTTCGATCACATACAACCGAAGACTACCATCAAATAGGCTTGGCTTATGGATTACCATTAAAAAAAGTCTCCCTTAAAATTGAAAATCTTAAGAGAGACTCTTTATGTGTTGATTTAAGGTTACTAAACCTTAGGCTCCTAAATAGTGCCTGACCCCCACCACGATAAAGCGGTATTTTAGTGGGGGTCAGGCACTACAATTACATCTTTTCTCCAAATTACCATAATAATTCTTCATCCCTTTTATGACGACACTTTTCACATCTCTTTGGGTATACAAAACCTTTCTCTTTATAAAACCGCTGTTCCCCCACTGTAAAGACGAACCGTTCCCCACATTCATAACATTTTAATAGGAAATCTTGAGGAGCCTCCCCCTCCAGCATTTCTTTGATCGATTCTTCTCTTTTAAATTTTACTCCACCATCAGTCTGTTCATTGGATTCTACCGCTTCGACAATCTCTTGAATCTTAGCTTTCACTTTTTTGTAATCCACTTCCGCCCATGCTTTTAAATATGGTATGTACTTTTTGTCTCTGGTTTCTTTCACTTTATCAAGGAACAAAAAGATCATGTGACGATTGCGGTCTTTTAAATAATTCATGTCTGGATCACTAATCCCTTGTTCTGCCCACTGCTGCCATTCGCTCAAAAATTCATCTGCCCGTTGGTCAGCCTCAATCTGCCATCCTCTTTCCGTAAAAATAATCATCGGTAATTTTCCGCTGTACTGAATATCCAGGAAATCGTAATCAATCATCCAATCAATTTTAGTCAAGACCTCTTCCAGTTTTTCTGATTTAAAATAACCGTAGACTGGACATGTATCCAGCTCCAGTTGTAATATCTTTTTCTCACGTGATCCCTTCAAAATCTTAGCAAGAAGCGTTCGTCCTCCTTCTGCAATAATTTCATCGGCTGCTCGTAAAATCACTCTTTTTTCTTCTTCCGGCAAGTAGCTGTTATTTGATTTCTTCAAAATGGTAACTCCTCATCTGAGAAATTATTTTGTTTCGGGGCTGACTTTCTTTTCTTCCCCTGGCCTTTCCAATTTTCAGGATGCTGATTTTTTGTTTTTATAGTGTAACCAAACTTTTTATCGTACATGTTACGTATCCATACCTTAACGGGGGCCTTCCATTGTTGTTTAGGAGAAGGAATGTTTTTCACCAAACTTTTAGGAGACATCCCCAACTCCTTTGCCATTTGGATATCCTCATGGTTCAGGCGGCATCGTTTTTTCGCTTCTGCCCAATCCGTACTTTTTTTGTTCTTTGCCATTATTCAAATCCTTTTCTAGTTTTTTAACACTTATTTTAATATATAAATCTGTATCTTTTTGTACTTACTCACTACTTCAGTAATCTTGATAGAATTTCATTTACTTTTATGATGACTGACCCAATAATCTCTATGGATAACTACCTTTTGATCACTATTGGCTTTGATCATAGCCTCTGTGCTTGATAATCCCTTAATTTCTAACAATTGATTAGAAGAAAAGTTCACACTTCCTCTCCCAATAAGCTGCCCCTTTAGATTAACTACCTCAACTACATCATTGGCTCTAAAGCTACCAATAATGTTTGTTACACCAGCAGGCAGGAGACTTTTACCATGTCTTACTATAGCGGCTTCAGCCCCATGATCAACTTCAATTTTCCCATTAGGAATGGAATGAAGCGCCAGCCACTGTTTAGCATTATTCATACTGGGCTGTGAGCTGCTTCCGATATAAGTTCCATCGCCTTTCCCCACTAGAATATCAACAAGTTTTTCTTCCCCCGTCCCAGAACCTATAAATACTTTCACCCCTAAAGCTAATGCTGTCCGCGCTGCCTCTACTTTTGATTTCATCCCGCCAGTCCCTACTTTTGAACCAGCTTCAGATGCACCATTTACTAGATGATCATCAATCGAATCAAGGAAATTATATCTTTTTGCATTTGGATGAGTGCTTGGATTTTGATCGTATAGGCCATTGATGTCCGTTAGTATCATTAAAAAATCGGCATGCACGAGCCCGCTAACCAGCGCGGATAACATATCATTATCCCCAAAGGTCAATTCTTCAATGGCCACGGAATCATTTTCATTAATAATAGGTGTGACGTTACGCTTTAAAAGTTCAGATAAAGTCGCATGGGCATTTTGATATTGTTCTCTTTGCAGGAAGTTTTGCCTCGTTAACAGTAATTGTGCTGCCACTATGCCATGCCTTTTAAACGCTTCCGTATAACCTTGTAATAATTGGCCTTGCCCTACTGCTGCGGCTGCTTGTTTGCCTGCAATCGTTACAGGCCGTGAGGAATAGCCGAGGTCTTTAAAGCCAGCAGCTACTGCACCGGATGATACTAAAATCACCTCATGCCCCAGCTGCTTCAAACGTGAAATCGCATCAACGTGCTCACGTAACTTTTCACTACTGAGTCCACCAGTTGTATTTGTTAAAGAACTGCTACCTATTTTGACAACGACCCTTTGCTTGTTCATTTTCCATTCACCACCCAACTTCTTGTTAAAGTGTAAAAAACGCCCTTCCGCCCTTTTACAAAGGCAGAAGAGCATTGGCTTATCAATATTACTATCCATTTTCACATCTCCAGGTTCCATAACATGCAGGTTGTAAAACCTTACCTCTCTTTCACCGGAGCCGAATCTGAAATCTTATATATTTTAATTTTCTGTTAATAACATAGTATGATGCAAAGTTAATTAGGAGTCAATGTGAAAAAGTCATGTTTTCTTCCCGAAATCAAATATGATCTTATAGTTTTCATCCAGCACTAAAGCCGTGCTGAATGGTTTCTTTCCTTTAAATCCTTTCAAAACCTTTGTACGCTTCTTCTCGCACAACGTCTTTATCATATTCTGCGTCAGCGTCTTCCTTGCTAGTTTCTTAGGAAAAGTTACGTTACACCCTTTTTTGTAGTCCGAGCACGCGTAGAATTTATAGCGGTCTACAATTGATCCTTTCTCACAGGCAGGGCATTTGGCAATCGGTTCGTTCCACTTGCGTTTCTCAGGCTCACCAGTATTCCGCACGTTAACCTGCTGGATGGACTCCGGCGTTTCCTGAATCAATTTTTCTATGAATTGGCGGGTTTGCTTGATAAACAATTGCTTTGATCCATCCCCGCTCCCGATTTTCTTTAAATAGGACTCCCATTTGGCTGTCATCGAAGGACTGGATAGAAGCGTTCCTTCAATCGCCTCACAGAGCATGATCCCTTTTTCGGTAATCGACACGTTGTTCCGCTTCACTTCTATATATTTTTGTGCTTTAATCGTTTCAATAATGCTCGAGCGGGTAGCTTCTGTACCCAGCCCTTCGACTTCTTTCAAAATCTCGACATCCGCTTCATCATTCACCAATTTCCCACACGTCTTCATCATATTGATCAGCTGACCTTCCGTGTACGGCTTCGGAGGCTGCGTCATGCTTTCTTTAATATGAAGTTTTGCCTCAACCTGCTCCCCTTTTTGAACACCAGGGAGGTCGGCTTCTTTCTCCTGTTTCGACTTCGCTGACTTTGGAAACAGTTCCTTCCACCCTCTGTCCACATCTCTTTTTCCGGTAGATTTGAACGGTAAATCATGCACATGGGTAAAAATCGTCGTCTCCTCATAAACATAGTCCTTGTGAAACATCGCAAGTGTAGTCGCCATGATCTCATTATAAATATTGCGCTCTTCCCGGCTTAACCCACTCAGCTTCTTTTCGGTCGGAACAGACTTTGTCGGAATGATCGCGTAGTGCTCCTGCACCTTGCTGCTGTCCACATACCGTTTATTCGGCTTCAAGGACGAAGCTGTAAAAGAGACGTTCATAGCTTCCTGGTACCCCTGCAAATTCTTAACCAAATAGGAAAACTCACTGTCGGTGATAAAATTACAGTCCGTTCTTGGATAGCTGACAAGACGCTTTTCGTACAGCTTCTGCATCGTTTTGAGTACTTGCGACGGAGAGTATTTCCAACGCCTGTTCGCGACACTTTGCAACGTGGAAAGCGAATGCAGCTTTGGTGACTTTATCCGCTTCGTCTTTTTATCAATCCGCTGGACAACGCCCGGGAAAGATTCCTTTTCCTGTAACTGATGCTTGTCCAGCACGGCCTGAACCTTCGCCTTGTCCTTTTCCTTTATCTCAGCCAGCCCTTTGTATGTACCTGCCTGGGCGTTGAAAAGTCCCTCGATCTGATAAAACGGTTCCGGCTTGAAATTCTCAATCTCCTTATGCCGTTGATAAATTAAATAAACCGTCGGCGATTGTACTCGCCCGATGGTAAGGTAGCTTCCATACCCTTTCTTCTGGAGCAGTAGGGTAAACAGCCGACTCGCATTGATTCCTACCATCCAGTCGCTTATCTGACGAGCTTTCGCTTCATCAAAGAGACGTAAGTCCTTCTCATTATTTTGCAGCTGACTGAACCCTTTCCGAACTTCATCCTTTTCAAGCGAATTGATCCACAAACGCTGAATCGGCTTTCCCTTTATTCCCGTCAGCTGAAGGATACTGTAAAAAATATTTGAGCCTTCCCGATCGACATCCGCTGCATTGACGATGATATCCGCCTGTTGAAAAAGCTTCTTGACCGCCTGGAACTGTTCCCATTTCCCTTTCGCTACTTTTTCCAGAAACCGATCCGGAACAATCGGCAATTGATCCAGCTTCCACTTTTTCCACTCATTTTTATAATCATGGGGTTCTTTCAATTCCACGAGATGACCTACTCCCCATGTGATCGTAGCCCCATTCGGGAAAGTATCATCCGCCTTAAGCTGGATGTATGTTTTGGTCTTCTCCTGTACCGTAAATGCCTCTGCATACGCTTTTGCCTGCGAGGGTTTTTCCGCTAAGATGACTACTCTTGCCACGTCCTCGTACTCCTTTCGATGAATGACTGTTAGAGGTTCGATGAAAAAATTAATTAATGAAGGGGGATGGTAATAAAGGTATTTAATAGGGGTGTCTGGAGTTTAATCAAGAAGGATAAAACATTCAAACTAATAAAGAACATACATTCCCATCTATTATACTATAGGTGAATAATGAATGGGAGGGAAAACACTCATTTCTCTTTTTAAAAAGTCAAAAAAAGCAGGCACCTTATGATCGGTTCCTGCTTCGTCTTTACGCATTAGTTTTAATCCTTGTTACCTGACCCCACATTATAAAAGCGTTTAAGTGAAGGTCAGGCAGTAAACATAGTTTTGTTCAGATTATCTCAACAAAAAGTTAGTTTTGATCAAAGTGAACTGTATCTTTTAAATCATTGCTATCATCTAATGATTTACTGCTGGTCATCTTTTTCACAAATTCTTTAACGGTCTTGACGTTCACGCCGGACTCCCAGTATTCGGCGATTTCTGGTGTCACTTTGACCAGTACAACATTCGGATCATCAGGAGAAGTGTTCAATAATCGTCCGAGAATCTTATTCCAGTAGTCTTTCTTCTTATCTTCATCCTGGACAAATTCAGCAGTGCCGCTGATCGATACATAGGAGTTGCCTGCATATGCCAGGTTAACGGCAGAATTACGTTCGATATCCCTATATTTTTCGGTATCTTTTTCGGTAATAAACCAGATTTCTTCCTTATCCATATCCATTTCTACTTCCTGTGTACGCATCGGCCGGGACAACAGCCTGCCCTCTGGAGACACCGTAGTCAGCATCGCGACCTTTTCATCTTTAATCAAGTCTTTAATTTTTTTGATGGTTTCCTGGTTTTCAGAAGTTTGGTTAGTCATTTATGTTTCCCTCCTACTCATTATTAGCAGTTACTGCTCTCCTTTTTCAAAGCAGTCTACCTTCTATCACATCTTTTTCTTCTTGTTCCCAGATAATCACAAAATTACACGTTCATTCTTAAGTTTGGGAACCACGAGCACCTGCACCACTCATTTCCAGCGCTCTCCACGGCGACTTTCTCTTGCACTTTTCGTTTGATACCATTAAAGTATATATTGGTTGAAATCCAGCCTAAGTGGATATAGATAAGAAGATACATTTTCTTTTTTAATTTTGGAACTACAGCGTTCCTTAAGGAAAGGTTTAGATATATTATGAAAGATAATTTTTGGCATGAGTTGCCGCGACCGTTTTTTGTTCTGGCGCCAATGGAAGCAGTAACGGATGTCGTTTTTCGTCATGTCGTGAGTGAAGCAGCAAGACCTGACGTGTTTTTCACAGAGTTTACGAATACCGAGAGCTACTGCCACCCGAGAGGAAAAGACAGCCTGCGGGGACGTCTGACGTTCACGGAAGATGAGCAGCCAATTGTCGCTCACATTTGGGGAGATAAGCCCGAATACTTCCGCCAAATGAGTATCGGTATGGCGGAGATGGGATATCGAGGCATTGATATCAACATGGGCTGTCCTGCTCCCAATGTAGCAACGAAAGGGAAAGGCTGCGGACTGATCCGTCGTCCGGATGTCGCAGCGGAACTCATCCAGGCCGCCAAAGCGGGAGGACTGCCTGTCAGCGTGAAGACCCGCTTAGGTTACACGGAAGTGGATGAATGGTACGACTGGCTGAAGCACCTGCTGGAACAGGACATCGTCAACCTTTCCATTCACCTCCGTACCAAAAAAGAAATGAGTAAAGTTCCGGCGCACTGGGAGCTGATCCCCGAGATCAAGAAACTCCGTGATGAAGTAGCACCTGATACGCTTCTGACGATTAATGGGGATATTCCTGATCGCCAAAAAGGACTTGAACTCGTGGAAAAATACGGCGTGGACGGCGTAATGATCGGCCGCGGGGTCTTCCATAACCCGTTCGCTTTTGAAAAAGAGAAAAAAGAGCACACAAGCGAAGAACTGCTCGACCTCCTTCGCCTGCAGCTCGACCTTCATGATAAATATTCCGAAGAACTCGAGCCGCGTCTCTTCAAACCGCTCCTCCGTTTTTTCAAGATATACGTCCGCGGATTCCGTGGAGCAAGTGAGTTAAGAAATCAACTGATGAACACTAAATCCACCGATGAAGTACGTGCTCTGCTTGATGAGTTTAAGGAAGAATATGGTGGAGTAAAAGAAGAGAAAAGTTTTTCTATTTCGTAGTAAGTCTTTTTCCAAGAGAGGAAAGCCAATTGTGCTTTTCTCTCTTTTTATTTTTAAAATCCCTGTCCCCCACGCGGAACTAATCTAAGTTAGTATCATAAACAAAAAAGAGACTACTTCCTTTTGAACTACCCCCACTTAATTTCTCCGAAATTTGAAGTGGGGGATGAATGCCAATAAATGATAAATGGAAAGTCTCTTTACTGAAGTTTCCCGAGCACTGTACTAAAAAACCAGGTTTCGAATAAACCTGGTTTTGGTGTGTATGATTAAGCACTTGTTTCTATTTTTTCTTTTCTCACTTCCATCTCTTTCTTTTTGTTAAATGTAAAGTGACTTTTTTCAACGAGTAAGGAGACAAGCAGACTACCTATAATTGCCCATAATGGTGCACCGATATTGAAGAAGTTCACGCCTGACATTCCGATGATTAACGCAAAGAATGCACCTATTTGAAACTGATTATCGGAGAACGCCGTTTTCAGTGAGTTGATGAGAACCCTTAGCATAGCCAGGCCGGCAATCACCGTAACGATGACACTCGGCATGGCAGTGACAAATGGAACAACGAACGCTGCAAACAGACCAAAACTTGCGAAGAACACGCCGTTCATGACCGATGCTGCATAGCGGCTATCTTTTTTTCCGACTTCGTCTGCTGAACAGATGGCCGTCATTGGTCCAGCGATGCTGATTGCATGCCCACCAAACAGTGAAGCGAATAGTCCAACGGAAGATCCATATACCGCCATGCCAGTTGTTGGCGGTTTGTAACCTTGAGCCATTAGTATACCTGTCGCTTGAGCATTTTCCGCACAGATAATCAAGAGTGTAAGTGGAATACTAATCGACACAATCGCCTCCCAACTAAATGCGGGCATCACGAGCTCCGGAAGCACAAACATACGCTGGGCAGCTTGATATTCAAAAGCATTTGTAAAGGTCGCCACAACTACCGAAACGATTAACGCAGACAATACAGGTGGAACCTTTCTAAGGTATCGTGATGAAAGTAAAAACGCGAGGATCGCTGAGCCTGCGAGTAACGGGGCAAGTGTGATCGATGTAATCATGTCTATCGCAAATTGGATCATCACTCCAACAATCATTCCCATAACAATCGGAAGAGGAATCCATTTCAGGACCTTTTCGATTAAGCCGGTAGAGCCAAGGAGGATAACAAGAATATTTGCAATGATATACGCCCCGACCGCTTCATGGATCGAAAAGTGATTTAAGGACCCTGCCATTAGTACAGCTCCAGCAATTGTATGGGCTACGGATATCGGCTGGCGATACTTTAATGCGATAAAGATGCCGAGTAATCCACTAAAAAAATAAACAGCAAAAATCCAGCTGATAGCTTGTGTATACGTTAATCCACCATTCGTTGCTGCTCCGATGATAATTAATGCAGGCCCAGTGCATCCAAAAATGGCTGCCACTAAACCCGAACTAATGGCATTAATATTCAAATTCTGAGGCAGTTCTTTTAGATTTGTCGGAAAACGATTCTCTTCCATATAATCTCCTTTCTAGTAATGCCGAATAAGTGTTAGTCTTAAGGAAAATGTTCAAGAAGGCTCGTCACCCATCTGAGTGGAAGTTCTAACCCTTCCTATCCGTAAACCCATTATATTGGCAGGTAATTGATAATATAAGATTGAGATTTCTCTATACGGAACAAAATTAAAATAATTTTGAAAATACAATCAATTAACAGAAAGCTAATTTACTGATGATAAAGAAATATTAAAAGAGATAACGTGCTCTACTCCTTATGGGAAGTTTTAACAAAGGGGCAATAGGGAACTTCTCTGACATAGGAAGGGAGGAAATAAAATATGAGTAAAACAATTTTCATTACTGGTGCCGGAAGCGGTTTAGGTAAAGGTACAGCAATCGGATTAGCCAAAAAAGGCCATCACGTAATTGCAGCGGTTGAGATTATCTCCCAAATTACTAGTTTAAGAGAAGCAGCTTCAGAAGCTGGGGTAGAATTAGAGGTAATTAAATTAGACATTAAAAATAAGCGTGATCAGCAGTTAATCAATGAGTACGATTATGATATTTTCGTAGCCAATGCAGCTATTGGTGAAGGCGGACCCATTGCGGAGGTTCCAGTAGATCGTGTCCGGGATATATTTGAAACTAATGTATTCAGCACACTGGAAAATGCTCAAATTGCAGCTAAGAAGTTCGTAGAAAAGAAAGCGGGAAAAATTGTGTTTCTAAGCTCTATTGTAGGGATTGTTGGGATGCCGTACCTTGGTCCATATGTAGCTTCTAAGCATGCAGTCGAAGCGCTAGCGAAGACCATGAAAGCCGAACTTGAAGAGTTTAATGTCCAGGTAGCTACGATCAATCCTGGACCATTTGAAACCGGCTTTAATGACCGTATGTTTGAAGAGAAACATAAATGGTACGATGAAAATAAAAACTTTACACCAAGAGAATCGATTGCTGAAACGGAGAAAATTTTAGACGATCAATACGATCCGCAAGATATGATCGATAAAATGGTAGAAGTAATCGAATCTGATCATCATGCTTACAGAACAGCCTATCCTCAGGAGGCAGAAGACATGATGAAAGAGGAAGAAAAGAAGAATTGGGAAGCGAAAATATAATTGCTTAATTTTTGAAAGTGCCTGCCCCCACTGCGTTATCACTTTAGCATAGTGGGGGCAGGCACTTATTCATGAAAATTGTCCATTAGTATGTCAAAAAGTATGTCATATTAAATTTCCAGCACTCACAGAATCCAAGTAGTGTTTATTTAATTTATAGGAAAGATCCGCTCACTCCTAGTCTTGCCCGTACTATTGCTCTAATCCTGCTACTCCAAAGCCCCCTGGGCCAGAATGAGTAGAAATCATACCTCCAGCTTGGATCCATCTTATATTTTGGAATCCGTTTGCTTTGGCAACCTCCTCCATCCGCAACTTGATCCTTTCATCTAGTCCAATTGAGTAGATAAAATAAAGCTGCTCTCTATCGATGTTGAACTCATTTAAATAATTACTCAAGAGTTTTTCAGTAGCTCCACTCATTTTTCCGCGGTACTTCTTTGTAGATATAAGCTCCCCATCCTTCAACTCTATGCATGGCTTTATTTTCAACAGAGCTCCTATCAGAGAAGCCATATTGCTTACCCGTCCTCCCGCTTTAAGAAACTCCAGGTTTCCTGGGATGAAAGCCAGCCTTGAAGTAGGAATGATTGCCTTTATTTTTTCAACTAAGTGTTCCGGGTCAATGTCAGGTTCTTTTTCTAATAACTCAGCGGCATACAATACTATCGCAGCTAATCCTCCAGTAACGTTCAGAGCATCAATGAGAAAAATGTCTTCAAATTCTTCCGCAGCAATGACAGCATTTTGAAAAGAAGAAGACGCTTTTGATGTATAACCAACATGGATAATGATGCAATCCGGGAAATTCTCTCTTATAGTTGTAAAAAACTCTTGATACTCATGAGTGTTAGTGGCAGTCGTAGAGGGTATTTTCTTCGTACGCCTGTAATAGTCATAAATATCCTGAACCGGCAAGGAGCCGTCTAAGTGATCCTTTCCATCCATAATAATGTGCATGGGGACTACTTGAACCTCGTACCTTTCAGCTAAATCATCCGGTAAGTCGGCACCGCTTTCGGTCGATAAGATTATCCTTCTCATTCTATTTCCCCCTTGGTTATATTTGGGCTGCGTCCATTCTTCCTGCATTACATTATACTTTAACTATACATGAGATAATCCCATTAGCATTGTGATAACTTTTGTTTTCCGTACTTTTAGTGCACATTTCGGGGATTTGGTTCTTTAGGAAGTCTGATGCTTTTACTTATAAGTTTATTAGAAGAGTGAGTACAAAAAACAAAAAGAGGCTTCTCAAAAGTATCATTAACTAATGAGAAGCCCCTATTGTTTTTACAAATATTATAGCATCCACTTATGGAACTATTGCAAAACCTTACATAGCAAGGGAACTGGGCGTTATTACATCATGCCGCCCATGGATTCACTTAAGTTAATAAAGGAAAATAACATCAAAACCGAGGGATAAAAGCAGTGTATATAAGGTCCGTATTCAACATCTATAACAAAAGAAAATAAATAGTTCTGTCGAATAGTATGTCAAAAAGTATGTCAATTGGGAAAGACCTGGTGAAAATAGTGGCTGACTATATCCGATTCCATAGGTGAAGAAAGTTCATAGCTTCTCCTTCCTTTCATTGAGTATAACTTATTTCTTTGAATAATTAGCACTGAAATTGAAATAAAATAACAGCCACTTACGGCTGTTATAGTTCACCAGTATTCTTATAGCGCTCGTATTTTTCTGTAAGTTAATTGACTTACAACATAACTAGGCATCTTCTAATTCGAAAAACTCCTGATATTTTTCAGGGTCATTGGCAAGTATCTCTTTTACTTTATCTTCATTTAATTTATTTAGTACATCTGATGTATTTTTACCTTCAACCAACTCAAACCAGTTTCCCTTACTTGTCTGATACAATTGCGCTGTCACCCAAGTCTTAGTATGACCATAAGTACTATCTATGTTGGCATATTTCTGAAACTCATAAATAAGGTTCGCTTTTTCAGTATCATACAATTTCCCCTCAATAACCTTTCTCATACCAATCCTCCTAAACCTTTATTTATGTTTTATTTCTCCGTGATAAAACTTTTCTCCTTGCCAGTATATAGTATGAGAACCAAAACATGAAGTGGTTCTGTTAATTCTTTAATCTATAATATTATTCATTTTTGATAATACAGCACAAAAGAACATAATAAAATAGATTATTTGTTAAAAGAACCTAATTTAGGACGGTTCCGGATACTCAAATAATGATCCTCCTAAAATAGGATGGCAACATAATAAAACAGACTAACATTTTTATTATGTTTTTTGGAACAGGTATATATGGTATTAACCAAGCCTTTTAAAAAGGTTAGAAGGATTTCATTGTATCGTCAACGGATACCGGTCAAGAGAAAAGAGCCACCCGATGCTCCTCCGCGGACCTTGTAACATAAAGACAATTATCTAGTCTTCTAAGTTTGCCTCTTATCAGAAGACTTAATATCAGATAATTTGATAACCATAACTCTACAGGCTAGTGCTTCTGTAGGCCGTTGCTAATTAATCCATAACTTTTCTCTTAATTAAGAAGCTATTGACTATGCGCTTATATTCTTGAAATCTTTAAGTACAATTTTTTGCTTTAGCGGCTAATTCTCCTTCTTTTTTGTTCAAATTATATCTATTATTGGTATAATTAGTTATAGTCTTAAAGGGGTGGAGTTTGGCAATTATGTGGTTTAACTTGTACTTCTTTCGCTGGTAAAGTCCAACTGAAATAGTTGCAACCATTGAGAGAAATTATTTAACCTAAACCTACAATTACATCTATAACTATTTCTGTCCATAAAGCTGTTAAAATCAACGGTTTGAAAATTCCTCTTCCTTACTCAGATCCACCTCAACAATGCAATTCACCGGTTTCTTTTTTAACACCCGAATAAGGTTGAAAAAGAAAAGTTCGAGGAACAACAAGGTGAGAATATAGGTTTTATTGTGACTGTAAAACACCAATCAGACTATACATAAATATTTCAAAATTGTATTCCAGTTAAAAAAGTATATACAAATTACATAATTTATAAGGAGAATTAAACACAATGTTTTTTGAAACATTCGGTACGGACACTTTCTTAATGCTCACTGCATTATTACTTTTCAGTGGAATATTCGCTTCAAAATTTTCTACTAAGTGGGGACTCCCCTCTCTTATCTTATTTATAATCGTAGGTATGCTCGCTGGAAGTGATGGTTTAGGAATTATTTTTTTCGATAATGCTAAGGTAGCCCAGATCATAGGTGTGTTCGCTTTGGTGATTATCCTATTTGAAGGAGGGCTACATGCAAAATGGGCAACGATTCGCTCGGTAGCGATTCCTTCATTATCCCTAGCTACAGTAGGAGTACTAATAACCTCTACAATTATTGGATATTCTGCTTTTCTCTTATTTGACTTAACTCTCCTAGAAGGAATGCTTTTAGGGGCGATTGTTGGATCTACAGACGCGGCAGCAGTTTTCGCTGCTCTTAAAGAAAGGAATATAAAAGCTAAGATGGGGGCTACTCTTGAGGCTGAATCCGGTACAAATGATCCTATGGCTGTCTTTTTAACTATATCACTCATAGAGTTAATTTCACGGCAGGATAGCTCTATTTGGATGCTAGTCCCTACATTCTTTTTACAAATGGGACTGGGACTTATTTTGGGAGTTCTTTTTGGCAGGTTAGCTTCTTTTTCTATTAACCGAATAAGATTAGAATCAAGTGCGCTTTACCCTATATTATCAGTAGCTTTTGCCCTGCTTATTTATGGGATAACTGCACTTATTGGAGGGAGTGGCTTATTGGCAGTATATATAGCCGCATTAGTGATAGGAAATCGGGAATTAACCTATCGATATTCCATTTTTCAGTTTAATGAAGGATTTGCTTGGATGGCGCAAATTATCATGTTTATTATCTTGGGGCTGTTAGTGTTTCCAGCGCAACTTTTTTCCTTACAAGTTATTCTAGGTGGATTAATTTTATCTGTATTGTTAATGCTTGTGGCCCGCCCTATTGCAGTTTTTCTTTCTTTAATAAAACTCAATTATTCAGTTAAAGAAAAGGTCTTAATATCCTGGGCAGGCTTACGTGGAGCCGTTCCAATTGTTCTTGCCACATTTCCAATCGTCGAGGGCCTTGAGAATAGCCAAACCCTCTTTAACATCGTATTCTTTATCGTATTAACATCAGCATTAATTCAAGGTTCCACCATCTCCTGGGCAGCTAAAAAATTAAAACTGGTAGGACCTAAAAAAGATGTTCCACACCATTCTATTGAACTGATATCCATGGGAAAAGTGGCTGCAGAGATGGTTCAATTTCAGACGAACAAAGAATCTGCGGTTGTTGGAAAGAAACTGAAAGAACTTTCTTTACCCAATCGTTCAAATGTAAATGCAATAATTAGAGACAACCATGTGATAACCCCCTATGGAGAAACCACAATACACCCGGGAGACTTCTTATATATTCTTGTTGAGTCAAAGTATAAAGACCAATTAACAAAAGAATTAGAACAAAAGGTTAGCTCAAAGGAAATAGATAAGCATCTAAAGGATTAAAATACAAAAACCAGCCCTTAATATTTATTAAGGGCTGAATGATTTCGTACTATATCAGATTTGAATTTGTCTAATGAATAGGTATGTTGTATTTCAGGTTCTGAAAGCGTGACAATAAAGAGACGGTCAATTAACAGAAACAATCACTATAGTACAATTTTAATCATGCTTTACAGGACATATATGAATCCAGCTAAAAGGATTCTGTTTTTTTCCACCAAAATTCACCATGCTAAATTTGATCATCAGTGGGTGTGACTTAATAAATGGGTTTACCATTTTATCTTTATTCCAAACCCACTATCTGTTTTAATTCCCTAGCATTGAACATATCCCAGGAAAATCGAGGTATATATTCTCCCCATTCAACACCTGTAACAATACCTGAAATAAAAATACCTCCAAAGAAAATGATTAACACTAAGAAACTCATACCATAATACAATAACGTATCTTTATCATTTGAATATTTCATGTTTTCTCTCCTTTTTATCCTACTTTGTGCTTAGGTAGAGAGAAAATCATGTATAGCTTGATTGAAAGAACTTCACCTTCATAAACTGTGATAGTGATCTCACTGAAGTTACATAAGTGGGATAGGTATAACAAGGGAGAGAGCGCCGCAAACTGTAAGCTCTCTCTTTCGAGAGCTTTAATGGACGGAAATCCTCTTTCTCACTTTTCGGTAGAACAGTGGCATTTGAAAAATGCACAGCTTTCTGAGTTGAAACTACTGGTTTAGCCGTCAATTCAGTGGGGGAGGGATTGTATGGCTTTACAGCTATCTCATGAAATGAATTCACTGTTACCAACAATAAGAATAGTGAAATAACAATTTTATAAAAGTTAACCTCTCTCCCCTCCCTTCGGCTAGCAATGAAATATACCTCATTTTTATTTTACCAGCAAAAGTAAATAGTAAAAAGCATGCTTATCTATCCATTTGCTCTTTTTGTGAATTTTCATAATCCATTATAAATAATATATTCAGAAATATATTTAAAAATTGTATCGAAGAACTTTTTTGTGGTATATTCGCCAATAAGTCTAAGCAGACAAAAAACAGGAAAAGCACATTTACCGCATTTCCTGCACTAATCAATTACCTTTTAAATTCTAAAAATCACTTATATAAACCATAAGTATTATTTACATCTTGAATGAAGATAATCCCGTTTCCTGGCTCATCAATCTTAAGCTTACTCCTTATTGACGCTACTATTTCTTCAGTACTTTCTTTTTCACTCAGAATCAAAACAATTTCTTTTTCAGGTTCAATATCCATTGCAAATACCTTGCTAGTCTCATGGATTCCAGATCCTCTTGCATTAATAATGGTGCCTCCTTTTGACCCCGCCTTGGTTGCTGCACCTATTACTTCTTCGGCATTCCCTTTTTCAACGATTACCGTAATTGCTTGATACATACTATGATCTACACCTCTTTCTTCTTTTCCTTTGTGTCCTTTATAATTTCTCGCCCCTACTACCTTACCTACAGAGATGGTAAATACAATACCTTTATGCTTTTTTATAAAATTGAATTTCTTTGCAAGTTGTTCAATTACATGATTGGCTTTTTCTCTATAAGAAAGCATCATTACAATCTCTTTGCGTACATCGTTGATTCCTAATAAATTCAGGAGGCGGCTTTTTAATGTCCCTCGTCCAAGTAACACTGTTCCGCCTGAAATACCATGTTTTTTAGCTGTTTGTACTACTTTGCTTCCAAGTCCCAGATCAACGATTACATAAACTAATTCTAATTCGGCGATATCTGAATTACTGGACATCCCTTACTTCGCCTCCTTTTCTCGCTTTTAATTTAAATACAAAACCAACTACCTGTAATGTGATTAGCGGGGTTAATGCTACCAGTGCAATCATACCAAATCCATCTATTAACACGTTGGCACCCTCTATCGCTTCAGCTGCACCTTGAACAAACGCCAATATAAACGTTGCGGTCATCGGTCCTGAGGCAACCCCTCCTGAATCAAAGGCAATTCCGACAAAAAGCTTTGGTACCACATAGGTCAAAGCTATGGCGATGATATAACCTGGTAAAAGATAATGCCATAATTGGAGTTCGGGAATAAGTATTCTTAAGATTGATAATGACACGGCAAAACCAACCCCGATACAGAGAGAAAACATGACGATCTTTCTCCTTACATAACCACTGGTAACATCCTCTATCTGATGTGTTAATACATAAACTGCTGGTTCTGCAAGAATCGTAACGACCCCAAGAACAAAAGCTATAATAACAATATATGATTTATTATCCAAAGATGCGATTGAATGTCCTATAGCGGTTCCAACTTCCATAAATCCAGCATTTACCCCTACTAAAAATAAAACAAGCCCAACAAATGTGAATAAAATCCCTGTCAGTATTTTTCTAACCGCTTTTATAGACATTTTAAATGAAAATTTTTGGAATACAAGAAAAATTATTAAAATGGGGAGAAGTGCCAATGTGATTTCTTGTGCAATTATAGGAAGCTCATGTAAAAAAGCACCTAAAATCGATACGGAATCAGCCGAATGTTGATCAAGACTCCCCGATAACTTGTCCGTCTGAGCAATGATATTCATAATCATAACAGCTATAATTGCGCCTGTTGATGCAATAGCAACAAGTCCAAAACTATCTTTCTCCGAAGCTTTACTATCCCTCTTTAGAGAAGAAATCCCTAGTGCAAGTGCCAAAATGAACGGAACCGTTAACGCTCCTGTTGTTGCTCCAGAAGCATCAAAGGATATAGCTAAAAACTCGGGTGAAGTAAATAAAGATAGGACTAAAATAATCAGATACAAAACAGATAGTACTTTATATAATGGGATATTGAACACAATTCTAACAAGTCCTGTCGCAATAAGTACTCCAATTCCTATTGAAACAACAACCACGATACTAGCTTTTGGGATCAGACCTGACGTGACTAGATCAACCTGTCGGGCCAATATATGTAAATCAGGTTCCGCGATTGAAATAAAAAAGCCAAGTAACAGCCCAGCGATCACAACCACCCAAATTTTATTGGTTTTGGCTATTGTTTTCCCCATCGCTTTTCCGATAGGTGTAATTCCGATATCAACCCCAAATAAAAATATAGATAATCCAATAATGATGAATATTGCGCCGATTATAAAACTGACAATTAATGAAGACTCCAACGGAGCTAATGTAAAGTTCAAAATCAAGACCATTACTGTAATGGGAAGGACTGCATATAATACTTCTTTTAACTTTGAGACTATTACGGTCAAAAAGCTCATTCCTTTCTATGTAGTTTTAAGAAGCTCTGACACTAACATGTTCTAATTATTGATACTGGGCTAATGAGAGAATGTGAATTCAAGATGGAGGTTTAAAGAGGGTAATCAATAAAAAGGATACTACAGAATAATTGGAAAACTAAGATAAATTGATACCTAGTATAGTCAACGCATCTTCCTTTTTTAACCATACCGATATTTTATAATGATTGTAAGGTCTACTTTTAATTTTATCATTAACAAAGTTTTTGTAGGTAATTTTCTATTTTTATAACCTACGTATCAGCTAGTAATAGCTGCAATCGAGTTCGAGATATATCTTGGGGAGTCTTTTACTTTAGCACCCGTTTGTATTATAAGGATTTTATTTAGTTTTTTTACCGATATAAATTATATGCTCTGCCATACTGAGTAAATCTTCTCGTTCACACACCTGCTCAGCTAAATCCAGCCAAGCATTTATAACTTTAGGGCGTTGTCTTAGAAGTTCAGGCTCACGTAGATACAAAAAACTTTCGCAATTAAGCAAGTGAAGTTTTTCTAGGTTAAATTGACTGAATAAAGGAAGTACATTTTTTGGTGATATAAAAAAGTTATCCGAAAACCCTTGTCCCGCAAAGTTTTCATCTTCCACCAAACTATTTAGCTGAGATTTCCGTTCTTCATCTAATATTAATTCGGGATTTCGTATGAGATAATCCCATACGAAAGAATAGGAAGAAACAAATGCCACAAATATAGTTCCATTTGGTTTTAGTTTTATTTCGGTCATCCTCACTTTTGAGATGATACATCGGTCCCATACAAAGAATGTGGTCAAATCTACTGTTGCCTAAAGATGATAAGTCACGTGCGTCTAAACACAAACCTTTCAATGAAAGACCGAGCTCCTTTGCTTTATTCAATGCATAATCAATATTATTTTGGGATAGATCTGCTAAAGTCACATCATATCCACGTTCAGCAAGATAAAGTGAATATTTACCTGGTCCACCGCCAAGGTCCAACACTTTATCATTTGGTTTAATATAACGGTTCATAAAGCGTTTACTAAGTTCATACTCCACTTTATGACGTTCAAGGCGCTCCCACTCATAATTTACTGTTTCGTCGTAAAATTTTCTCACAATTTCTAAGTCATCCATATATATCCCCCTGTATTTTATATTTCCACAATCCTGCTCCGTTAGCACGATAAGCGATAAAAACTGTTCAGCTATCGCCCCCGTTTGTTGAATACTTGATTTCGAGATACTTTACCCAGCGAGTTTATTTTAAAAGTACTTCCTCAATTTTTTTCGTAATATCGAAAGGACCAGATTCGATATTGGAAGGTATAACCATCTTCAAATTAGATTCAGGGTAAATAGAAGATCTAAAGCTGACACCTGGATCATACCCCATCACATGATATTTATATATTTGCTGCATCCTTTTGTTCATCCATACACCGTAACCATAATGGATTTCTCCATTTACATGAACATGCGGTTTAAGCATTTTCATTGTCGTCTCTTCATTCAAAAGTTTAAAGTTAAATAACGATTCCCACAATTTAATCATATCGGCTGCTGTAGTAAATGCACCACCATCAGACCCACCTTTTTTAGGAATAGAATAAATATTTGTTCTCCAGGTATTATCTTTATTGTTATCAATGTATCCTTTTGCTGTGTTCTCGGGTAGTTGGTCCAAAGAGAAATACCCTGAATCTAACATATTGCACTTAAAAAAGACTTCTTTTTCTATGTATTCTGTAAAAGGCATTCCTGTTTGTTCTTCCAAAATCAGACCTAAGAGAATATATCCTGCATTATTATAATGGAAGCTATCCCCTGGCTTGAAGTTCATTGGTTCAGCTTGAAATAGAGGTAAAAAATCTTTAAGAGTATTGATTTGATAAACAGGATAGTCCTTCCACAAATCTTCATAATCACTCATCTTTTCTTCATCAAAGTAATCAGGTATGCCAGATGTATGTGTTAAAAGATGATGGATCGTAATCTCTTTATCGAAGTTTTGAAATTCTAGATCTAAGCAGTCAACTAAACGAGTCTCGAAATTTATTAAACCTCTTTCGACTAACTGTGAAATCCCGATAGCCGTAAATAACTTACATCCAGACGCTATCCCAAAACGGGTGTCCATATTGTTCAGCCTTTTTTCAGACCTGTCCGCATAGCCAAAGGACAAATTCGTTACATCCCCGTTATGTTTCACATGTACCACACCTGAAAAATCAATCTTATCGCCTATGTTAGTGATTATATTGTTTAATTCACTGTTCCCCATCATTTTTCCCCTCCGCATTGTTTCGCAATTTCAACTATTAAGTTAATTACAGTTTACGCTTCTTAGAGCTTCGGTTAAATACTCAAAATGATTATGAAAAAAACTCACCATAGAAAAGGGCTACCTTTAACAATGTAGCCCTCTATTTCAACCTCATTTAATTTCTTTGGTAAACAATATTCTTGATTGTTTCGGCAGAAAGAAAATATTCCTCAGATATCTCATCAATATTTATACCCAATTTGAATTTTTCTTTAATAATGCGATTCCTTTGATCTAACCTTCTTCTACTACCAGAATGTGTCCCCCACTTCTGATAGTCACTTTTATCCTTAGGTATATAAATCGTCTTACCTTGAACGTATTTTTGTAACTCTTCCAATAGTTCTGGAGGTAGTATACTTTCAGCTTTAACATAACTCATTTCTTTTGCCCCTTATAAGATATTTAAATTAGATATCACAAGGTGCAAAGCCTAAAAAGGTAGAAATGGTTACTAATAGCGAGCGACTTCTTATATCCTCACGCAAAGTATCGCTATACCTTATTAGACTTTGCATGAGGCATTAGCGATTTAGCAAATGAAATAACTTGTCTAATTTCAATCCCTCCCAACATTTTCAATTCAAACATATCAAATGAACAGTTCCTTTTCCATTTGTTCACTGGAAATGTATGCTATCAGTAAAAGAAAAAACGACCTCCGTATTTAACTAAAGCCCCCTCGTATAATACTTATAAGAGCTCTTCCTAGAGGAATTTCCAGTTGGATCCGGATCCCAGAAAGCCTCTTTGTATGTTTGATCCATGGAAGTATATCGGGACCCTGAGTTGGCATTCGCTTCCTCATTCACATCCGATATGATTTTGGCTGTTTGCCCTCGTGAATGAGGAAGCGAAGCCTCTCTACTTTAATGAATCTTAATGCGTCTCTTGGAGGAAGTGGCCTTCCTCCAGCTTATTAATCATGCCTAAAACTTCATATAGGGAAATGTCGGAGGATGGGTGATGATCCATGGGTTACCTCCGGCATTTATTTTTCCTAGCTTTTCAGACCTGCCTGCCGGACAATTAAGGGGACAAGTTTTTTTCAGGAGATAGCTAAGCTCCCTTGCGGCCATTACGGACTGCTTAAAAAGCCTGCTACCCATCGTTCATCACGAAAGGTCTAACCACTAGTTGCGCCGTATCGAAGAAGGAATGTAGCGATGAATGGACTTCTTCAATAGCGAGTGCTGATGACGAGGAAGACGTCGATGATTCCGGTGGGCACCCAGGTCTGAAAGAACCTTGATTATTGATAATGAGGAGGTGATTGGTATGTCTCAATTGCTTGTCGGTATAGACGTAAGCTTAAAATCTCATCATGTCCATTTCATGAAAGAGGATGGAGCTTCGCTCCAAGAATTCTCGATTCCCAATAATCAAGAAGGGGCGAGACTCTTGCTTCAGAAAGTCATGACCTATCGAGAAAAGGCAAAGGTGAAGGATGTGAAGGTTGGGCTCGAAGCCACATCCAATTACGGTTGGCATCTCGCCCATTTCCTTCATGACCACTTGTGTTCATCTGACGATGAATCCTTTTCTCCAGCTATTTACGTTCTTAACGCGCGAAAAGTCAGTCGTTTCAAAAAGGGCTATGATACGCTGCCCAAGAACGACCGAATTGATGCCTGGGTCATCGCGGACCACTTGCGATTCGGACGTCTACCCCATGCCATGAAAGAAGTTGCTCAGTATGAAGCCCTCCAGCGATTAACGAGGACACGATTTCATCTCGTTAAAGATATCGCTCGCCATAAGACCTATATCATGAATCAGGTCTTCTTAAAGTTTAGCGGGATCACGCAAGAGTCCCCGTTTTCCAATACTTTTGGCGTTACCAGTATGGCGGTGATTCAAGAACTCGAACCGGAGGTCATCGCACAAATGTCGCTTGAAGAACTCATGCATTTCATTCAGGAGAAGGGGAACAATCAATTCCGAGAACCTGAAGAAGCTGCCAAATTTCTTAAAAAGATCGCTCGTGATTCCTTCCGTCTCCATCCGAACATGGAAGACGCCGTGAATGTTTCGCTAAGTATCATGGCCAGTACGATTCAACACTTGACTTCCCAAGTGAAACGTTTGGATAAAGAGATACAAAAAGTGATAAAAGCCATTCCGGAAACGTTGACCTCTATCAAAGGTATTGGTCCTGTATATTCCGCTGGTCTAATCGCAGAAATCGGAGATATTCAGCGATTCAAAGATCACCATGCCCTCGCTAAATATGCGGGATTGGTATGGAATCAACATCAATCAGGTGAGTATGAATCGGAAAGTACATCTCGAATGCGAACCGGAAATAAGTATCTGCGATACTATTTGATTCAAGCTGCCGATACGATCCGAAAGCATGATTCGGAGTATCGTGCCTTCTATCTGAAGAAGTTTCATGAAGTTCCCAAGCACCAACACAAACGAGCCCTCGTCTTAACCGCAAGAAAATTGATCCGGTTGGTTTACTCGCTACGTAAAACCAACCAACTCTATCTTCCACCCGAAAGGAGGAACTCTTAATTTAAGAGAGCCATCCACGGGTTCATTCACTTCCTTTTTTTAACAGATGGAAGGGAGCTTCTTTAGTGATGTGTTTTTTAGATACTTCTTGCATACCTAGCAAAATAATTTCCAATTCGATATCAATTTACAGTTGACATTATACCACTAGGCTTTAGCGAAAGATTCAGTTTCAAGATAAACAATATAAATAACATTTATTTATAAACATCCTAAAAAAACTCTTTACCTTGACGTTGCGTAAAGGTGTATATTAAGAATGTCAGGAGGTGAGCAGATGGAATATACGGTGAAAAAATTAGCAAAATTAGCTGGAGTCAGTTCCAGAACTTTACGTTATTACGATGAAATCGGGATTCTTAAGCCGGCAAGAATCAATTCTTCGAGATATCGTATCTATGGTCGAAAAGAGGTAGATCAACTGCAGCAAATATTGTTCTATCGTGAACTCGGTTTAGAACTGGAGAAAATAAAAAAAATTATAACCTCTTCCTCTTTCGACCCGGCTCAAGCACTTTTGGATCACCGAAGAAAGCTACTGGCAAAACGAGCACAGCTCGATCAATTGATTGACAGCGTGGATAAAACAATCGCTGCCTCAGAAGGGAGGATCACTATGCAGGATAAGGAAAAGTTTGACGCATTCAAGCAAAGACTCGTGGATGAAAACGAGAAAAAATATGGCAAAGAGGTTAGGGAAAAGTACGGAAATAATACTGTTGAGAAATCTAATCAACAAGTACTGAAAATGTCTGAAGCCGAATATGAAGAAGTTCAGAGACTAGAAAAAGAAATGAAAGATGAATTGAGCAAAGGGTTAAAAACAGGAAACCCAGCGAGCGAAGCAGCTCAAAAAGCTGCTGCTCTCCATCGCCAATGGCTAAGCTTCTTTTGGGTAAAATATACCCTTGAAGCACATGCAGGAATAGCGCAAATGTATGTGGATGATGAACGTTTCACAGCTTATTACGATGATGAGGAACCCGGTACAGCTAAGTTTCTCCGTGACGCTGTACAAATTTATACAGGGGCTAAGTAAGAATAACGGAGGAAGTCACACCCCAGTAGCTTCCTCTTTTTTTAGACTTTTTTATAGTTAAGGATAGACCTCACCCAAAAAAGCTTCCAATTCCCAAATATTCCACCTACGAGTGAAAAGAGTTATTGCTGCTATCCATTATTACTAATTATATTAACCATAGTAAGACCAACTAATATTCCTATTAAAAGAATTAACTACGATTTTAGATTTAATTTAATGGTGCCAGCCCCCTTATTACTACAGAAAAGTCTAATGAAAAATTCTAAAACCTCCAATAAAATTTTAAGCTCTGCTCATAATTAGTTCCAATTATTTCAAAACCACCTATTTACTCAGCCTTTTTATAAATAAAACATGAGTTATCTCGAAACTGAGTCTTCCACAATCCTGCCCCTTAGCAAAAAAGCGATTGCTCTTATTGAACAATGGTTAGCAATAGGTAAGCGTTTGAAGTTATCTCCAGCTTTTCCCCTGCTCCACACCGAACGTGCTAGTTTCCCAGCATTCGGCGCTCCATCTAAAGATATGTACTAAATTATAACTTTTCGAGACTGGATGCGTCGATCCCTTCCACCCCACATACCTTTCGGTATTGATTGATTTTATCTAAGATCAATCGATTCTGTGGTAATTGTTTGAGATAAACCTTTATCTTCTCTATATCTTTTACATGAATCAGTCGATGAATTATGAAGAATACGCAGGTTTTTAAATTGGTCGCTTCCTCCAAGATTCTTTGGCATATAGTGGTGACAGTGAACATCTGAAGCGTGAAGATATTCGCCTGTAATTTCGCATTTCCCCATCTTCATACTATACCGACTAATACGATTATCCAGGTATTCGACACTTCGATTCGGTAAAGAAGACTTCATTAAGTGTCCAATTTCTTTCTGGATATCTGGGCGGATACTTTTGTGTATCTGTTCTCTGCCTTTCTTCGTGTAAAGCGAAAGCTTTGAACTGAAGCTCATCGCATGAAATGTTTTCACATTTCCGATGGGAAATAGATACGTACCATTGATATAGATCGTTTTCGTTCCTAAACTAAAGGTTCTCTTATAAAAAGGCGGTGGCTGAAAAGGATGTTTTAGCGTTCCAATCGGTCGAAGGCGGTTCACTAAAAATGGTTTAAGATCGTAAGCAAGACGTGAAAACACGAGACTTACATGAGTCGCTCGCTTAAAGTATTGGTGAAGTCCTAGAACAAAGCTATTGTAACGATGAATATTCTCAGCAGAAGGCGAAGCTTTCATTCTTCGAATGAGCTTCTTCGCTTCCTGTTTGATTTTCTCACTTTTTTAGAAATGACCCCAGTATGGGCCACTCGTTTCTTACCCTTTTTATTCGCACGAATGGTGAACCCTAAGAACTCAGATTCCCGTTTTCTCAAGTTTACAATTTGAGGTTTTTCTGGAGAGATGTCCAGTTTTAAGCGCTCTTTAAGGTACAGACGTACCGCGTGGTACCACCGTTGCGCTGTCTTTCCATCCCTGCATAGAATTTTAAAATCATCAGCATATCGGACCAGGTATCCCTTTTTCAGGTTCGTTTGTTTTCTCGCTCGCCTTCTGGCATCATCTGAGCTGTAAGGTTTCATCAGAGGAAATACTTCCCACTGATCCGCAACCCATTGGTCTAGATCATTTAAGACGACATTGGAGAGTAATGGTGACAGGATACCACCCTGAGGCGACCCTTTTTCTGGAACACCTTCACCATCAATTTCCGACTTGATCATTTTAGAAATACAAGCCAGTACCTTACGGTCTTGAATGCCGATATTCCATAGTTGCTTCTTCAATAGACGATGATTCACGTTATCAAAGAAACTTTTAATATCTACATCAACGACGTAATGTAGTTGACCGTGATTGATCAATGATTGTGTCCTTGCCATAGCATGATGAGCAGATCGTAGAGGTCTGAAACCATAGCTATGTTTAAAGAATTGAGATTCTACAATCGGTTCGAGAGCTTGTTTGAAGCATTGTTGGATCACTCGATCCAAGATGCATGGAATCCCAAGGGGTCTCCATTTTCCGTTCTCTTTTTCAATCCATTCTCTTCGAACTTTCTTCGGGTGATAGTTTCTAAGTTTGGTTCGGACTTCGTTTACCAGATCTTTTTCGGATAGCTCTTTCATGTCATCGCTGGTCTTCCCATCGGTTCCTGGTGTTTTTGATCCCTTATTGGTTTTAATCATGCGGAAAGCGAGCAGGATGTTTTCTCTCGATATGATGGTTTCATATAACTGAGAGAACGTATTTCCCTGACTCGCTTTTTCATGAAGATCCGTAAAGGTCTCCGTCATATTATAATAATCCCAGTTTCGCAGCGTTGACACTGTGGCATCCCTCCTTTGGAGGGATGTTCCCACGTTCCTACCCGATCGGTGCCATTCACGTTAGGAAAATAATCGTTTCATACTCTAGACTTGGGGCTATTCCTCCACTTCCATTACAGAAGTTTCATCAGTCATTCCCCTACCCTCACAAGAATAAATGCTTTTCAGCATAACTTTATAGCAACCGTTTCGGGTGACAGCCCTTGATTCAACGTTCCTTGCTTTCCAAGTACCATACAACGTAGCTATCCATACTAAACGTAGATGCTTCCTTTAAGCCTGTGAGCTGGATACCGCCATCGTTCGGTATAGCGTCTTTCAGAGGGGGCAGTTTTACTCCACACCACTCACGTCATCGTAAGATGACACGTAAGTTTCCTTACGTTCGAATCTTTAGACCCTTACCTTCGGAAGTTCGTCGGTTCCTATCTCAAGGAACCATTCTCATCTTATCTAGTTTTTCAGCCGTGGGGCATATCCGTCAGCATACCCAATGGCTTCAGCCTTCGTTCTGCCCAATCTACCTGTGCTTCACACCCTAAGACCTGCCCGTCTTAGCGCATGCAGGAGTGTTGACGGGATGGTTTCCGGAAACATGGATCCATCATTCCCATCCTCCGTTGTACCGTTGAAGTTTATTAAAATAAACTTCCTGCCTTTCACGCTGAAAAGCGTTTATAGCAGAGCTTGTCGCGCGCCCCCTATTGTTGAAGAATTGTTTTCGAGATACCCTGCATTAAATGAGCACTAACCCTGTACTAATAGAGGGAAATAGATCTCTACTCTAAAATATTATACTTCTTAAGTATTTTTATATAGAAGGCCGATACCATAAACCCAAATAAATAGATGAAAAGTGTCCAGAAAATGTTCCAACCATGTGAATAGATAATTTTACCCACCCAAACCCCCACAAGTTCCATAAAAGCGGTAATGAGCGTGAATAAAATAATAAGGAGAGGTGTATTGATTATTTCCTTTGCTTTTATATAACCAAACAAAACGGACAATAGGGGGAAGTAACCGACTTTGAAAGGAAACGCTGACAAAGAATTGTTCTGCTCATAAGTCGGAGTAACTTCCCAAAAAAGTCCAAAACCCCAATCACTGCCCACAAATGCAATAGCTACACCTAGTGGATACATCAATATGATTACCACTGGATTTTTTATAAATAAATAACCGATCGTTACCCAGGGAATAACTAGACCGACCACTATATTGATCCACATATCTGGGAACTCCTTTTACTTTTTTATTTTAATGTTCCCAGGCAAGAGTTATTTTATTAAGTAAGATATCTCGAATTCAAGAATTCAAACCTTCCACAATCCTGCCCATGAGTTAAAAAAAGGGAGCGTCTATATTGAACAAACGCCCCCTATTGTGGAAGACTTGATTTCGAGATATCTTGGAGCAGAACTTAAACTAAAGCCCCCATCAGTTTAATACATCAGGGGGAGAAACTTCATTATTGTTTTTATCGAACAAAGTTAACTCTGTGGGGAAAGGTCTTTCAATATAAACAATTGTATTAGTGACCAAGTAGATCCGCTATTAAATACACCGTCTGGGAACTAAAAATTGTAATAGAAAGATTATTCTCTTTTCGTTTTCCCAATTACAGTACCCTTAACCAGCCAATCGTTTCTTGTTAATTTCATGTTTATGGAGTCTATCCATTCCCCCTCGAACTCCAATTCATTTTCATCTACATTTTCTACTACAAATCCAACCTTTTGATATACATGCTTAGCTCTTGGGTTAAAGTCATACACACTCAAAGTTAATTGGTTTAGTTTCGTGTGATTAAATACATAATCTATCATTCGTTGGGATGCTTCCGTCCCTAAACCTCGATTTCTTCCTCTCGGACCAATAAGTATTCTAAAATTCATACTATTACTATTTTCATCATATAAATTGACGACAACTTCTCCTACTAAGATATTTTGGGATTGATCCACGATTGCAAGATCTAAACGATCCGTTTGTTTATTTCTTGTGTTATACCACTCTTGTACCGCATCCTTATCATAATCTGTGGTGCTTCCTGTTAGTTTTATGACTTCGGAATCTTTTAAACATTCCTCTATATAAGGAAAATCCTCCTCTTTAAAAGGTCTAAGAAAAATTTTCTCTCCCACAATCATTGGTTTCTGATTTGAAAATACCATTTCTCTCTCCCTCCATTGCATATACGCTTAAACAAATGGTCACCCCTTAGAATGATAAGTCCCCCTTGACAAAACTACTCAATTATTAGACGTTCGTCTTCCACTTTTGCCCCCTTTACTTGAAGACTCGAATTCAAGATAGTTCAAAAGATCTTTCATTATTTATTAGATATCAATTAACTGTCTTGTTCAAAAAGGTGATGTAATAGCCGATCCTTGTCTTCAAAAAATTGCTTCATTATATTGTAGTGATCGGTGTTCTCTAATTTTGTCTCTTTCATTCCTTCTTCACTAAGTTGAATAATTTTTGAATTTGGATAAGCCATGATTATTGGAGAATGGGTAGATATTATAAATTGAGAACCTTTATTAACAAGTTCATGTATTCGTGAAAGCATAGACATTTGTCTTAAAGGAGATAAAGCAGCTTCTGGTTCATCTAAGATGTATAGACCGTTACCTTGAAAACGGTTAGTAAATGCTGCAAAAAAAGATTCCCCGTGTGATTGTTCATGTAATGAATCTCCACCAAATGAATCAACAATTTTTGGACCAAAAGACGGGGCTCTATCTAACTCTTCAATATTCGTAGCTAAATTGTAAAAAGTTTCAGCTCTAAAGAAAAAATTATCTCTTGCCTTACTAGCCCCCTTGGACAATAGTAAATATTGTTCTAAGATAGAGTGAGAATCATAATTGGAAAAATTAAAATTGAGAGTTCCACCCTCGGGATTAAAGCCAAACTTAATGGCAATACCTTCTAACAGTGTTGACTTACCCATTCCGTTCTCTCCGATAATATAGGTAACATTAGGATGAAATAGCAATTCTTTAAAATTCCTAATAACAGATAAATTAAATGGAAAAGCCTCATATGAATTTATACTTTCTGTTTTTAGGTTTAGTCTTTTAAGGTACTGATTGTCTTTATTCAATATCACTCTGCAACCCCCTCACTCTTATTTACTTCCTAAAGAAATCAACTACTTAATAGAAATTCACTCAAAGCTATAGATTTTAAATTTGTAGTTTTCTGCAATCAGGGCTATACATCAATTCCTGCATAACCCTGGACAAGTGGTTAAGATAGACTGTGTAGCCCTGCATGACCTTACTGGCTACACTTCAAGGATCACTTAGCCACATAGGCCCCATGTCAAGTTACTTAGGCAAAGAATAAATATAATTCAACCCTTATATTGCCGATTGCCATTTCCTACATATTTCTTAATTGCCAAATATATTCAAAATAAAATAATATACCACTATATGACAATAGCCTAATGGTAACATTTTATAAAGTTTATTAGTTTAATTAAAAATGAGAATTCATAGAATTAGATGTTGCATTTAAAAAGGAATAAAGTTACTATTAGGAAGTATTTTACATTTTTGGGAGGTATGTAGTATGAAAAAGCCTATGATTTCTTTAATCAGTGCAAGTATTATTTTTTCTGGATTTTCTCCAAGCTTAACAAACGTCGTTTCTGCTGAAGAACATGACAACAATCCCTCAGTAAATGTTGAACAACAGAAAGAGGGTATTGCTTATGATGAAAAAACTATTTCAGATAAGTTAAGAGAAACATCAACGTTTGCTTTGGTCTTACCATACAAAGAAGGTATTGTGGAGGTTCCTGAAGGTTATGTAGTTTCTTTAATAACCAATCCTCAAACTAATCTTTCTTTCTACAAAATAGAAAGCCAGGTACAAGTTCAAGGATTAAAGAAAACAGCTATCGTCTATGCTTTTCGATATGGAGGTAAAGCCTTAAGTACTGTTTTGGATGTAGTTAGTGACAGTACAGCGAAGTACGTGAAAAAGAATTCCGGTAAGATTGCGGATGCTATAGATGACGCAAGTACAATGATTCATGGTGAGATTTATCAATCTCTCCTCTCTGCTGGGGTTCCAACTTTCTATGCTCGAAATATAGCGTGGGCAATAGATGCATTCCTACTGTAAGAAAGGAAATAGAACATAATGGAAAATAGCCAGTATAAAGAATTATTAGCTGAAATAGAGAAATTAAAGTTTCACAACCGCAGTCTCCTTACACTTGTGGGATTACTACATGACGATAAAATGAAAGAGCCTACTATACATGAAACAGTAGTTACGTATGATTTATCAAAAAAAGATTTGAGAGAACTTACAAACCTTATTCAAAATTACGATGGTAATAACTTTGCTTTGGAACAAAAAGCAATAAAAATTAACCCGACCTTTAATAGGACTAACATAATTTCTATTGTTAAATCGCTTGTAGTCTCGGGTTTATTTAAAGAAAAGAGCTTAGAAATCTTAGAATCATATAAGTAATTATTTAGTTTTTAGATCTTTACATAGTTTGTAAAGATCTTTTTTTTGGGATTTCGAAATTAATTAGTATATTTATCCATTTATCAAATTTTCTTGAAGTTAAATCTTCCACTATCCTACTTGTTTTAAAAATAAGAGAAAAAGCTGAAGATCAACTATACTATCTTCAGCTATCGCCCCCGTTTCTGTAATACTCGAATTCGAGAAATATTTTGAGAAATCTTTACTTTAGCACCGTTAATACAATAAGGGTGACTGTATTCTATTTATATGTCTTTGCAAATGTCGAAGGTGAAAATGAAACTTTATACTTTCCTTCAAGTTCTTTCTGTACTTTTTCTGTTAGTTTCAATCCTTCTTTATTATGCTCTTCTTCAAGTTCAACGGCATTAGGTACTATTCCATCTTTGTCCCAATCAATCCATACACCATACTTCCCAATCCATTTTATTAACTCCAACTTCAAATCGTATTTAATTGAAATCTCTTCTATGTCAAGGTTACAATTACACCGATTACACCAAATAGGGTCTGCTCCCTTAATTCATTTGTTTCCTGTTGTTTACAAAGACATCTCATAGTGTATTCCATCTCCATTTATTAAAGTAAACCACCCCTTTAGTGATCATCCTTATTAAACGATTGCCCCCTATTACGGAAGACTCGAATTCAAGATACTTCTTATGTTATCTTTTCTAAAGTCCTGTCTATTTAATAGAAGGTACTTATTACTTTGATAAACCATTTAATTGTTCCCATTCACTTAAATACATTCTTTCTGTCAGATTATTAGGATTACCAATTTTGCAGATGAACTCTAAACTATTTCCATCTGGATCATTAAAATGTATCTTTGCATGTCCAAAACCCTCATTAGGGTTAGGCATCACAAAAGGTTCGGAAGGCTCAAATCCAAAAGCTTTTCTCGGTTTATAACCTCTATTTGTTAGCCAACTAACCGAGTTTTTTAACCCCTGTAATGATACTTCAAAAGCTATGTGTCTAAGCGAAGGATGATACTCCACCTCAACTTTATCGGTTTGCCATAATCCAAGCCAACTCTGGTCTTTTACAATCCATAAAAATGCTAATTTATCTTCCACTTTATGATCAAACTCCAAACCAAGCCCTTCATAAAATTCAACCGACTTTGTTAAATCACTTACTGGCAAATGTGCTTCGTAAAGACCTTTAATCAATGAAAATACCTCCAATAATTTCATATGTATGTTAACTACAGTCCTACAATACTGTTTAGGAAAGAGATAACCATTTACGCAGTATGCCCCTTTTATTGAAAACTTGAAATCGGGAGATCTTTTAATTATTTAATCGCTTTCCAAATTGTCCATCTATCTTTCTCGATTATGCTCTTATTATATGAAAGTGACTTATCTACATGATTAATAAATATCCTCAATTCATTATCATCTAGTCCTTGTAAAATACTTCTTCCGGTTCGCTCACTTAAATCTTTTAGCAATTGATTTTTGGTAGGATACACTTTTCTTGTTTCCCACACCTTTACTTCCTCAATTTTTCTAAATCCAACTTTCTTCAAAGTCTTCAATACGAATTGACTGGTATACCTGCGACTTACCTCTTTATCGATTAATCTTGGAAATAATTCAAAAAGATATCCTCTGATATGATTATCGTTGCCTTTTAGTAGACAATCATCAGGGGTACGGTCCTGCACAATATAATATCCCTCATCATTGAGTATTCGATAGGCTTCTTTAAAGCAATTTTGTAATTCATCCAGATGATGTATTAATGCTCTTTCAAGTACTAAATCAAAATTGTTGCTATGTAATCCAGTATCGTAAGCACTCCCATATCTGAAAGATATGTTTTTATTATCCTTACAGTTTATTGTTGCACCCTCAAGTATTTCTTCAGAAAAATCTATGCCAGTGACAGAAGCTACCCCCATGCCCGCTAACGCCTTAGAATAGATTCCTCCTCCGCATCCAATATCTACAGCTTTTGATACATTCTCGAAAGGTACAAGTTGTTTTATTGTCTTCTTCCATGAGCTGTCTGCAGTGCGAGTAGTATATGTGAAACGATTCTTTTTACTATGGAAATCAATCCCCATCATACATACCTCTTTTCCAAAAATATCATGCTTTACGACATACAAGGTAATTCTTATATAACCAGCTTACGGCATCCTTAAGATCATTTGCTATGTAATCTATTTTAATATCCTTTAATTTATCGAAGTGTTCAATTAAAGAAGAATCGCCAGCTCCGGTCCTGACTAAAATTGATATACTTCCTACCTTTGATGCAGCAGCCATATCACTCCAACGATCTCCAATCACTACGCAATTCTCAAGGACTAAATCATAATCTTTACTCGCTTTAGTCAGCATTCCTGTATTTGGTTTCCTGCATATGCAGCCTGCATTATGATCATGGGGACATATATAAACATCATCAAACCCAAACGCAATTAACTCCTCTTCAAATTCTTTATGTGTAGCTAACCCCCTTGATATCCCAGGCTGATTGGTAAAAGAGAATATCCTAATTTCATCTCTTTTTAATCTATTGATCTCATATGCGGTGTAAGGAAAAAGTTCAAATACTCCGGGGTAGTGGACGGTATCGTCCCCACCAATTGTTCCATCTCTGTCTAAAAAAACTGCATCTATCTTTTTCACATAATTTCTCCCTTTCTACTATATCTCTACCAATTATTTCAAAACAACGTTGAATCCGCAATCAATCCCGCAAAAAAACACCTTCTTATCGAAGGTGTGTTTCTAAAAGTACTTTGTATAAAAATCTTGTCTTAGTTTTCCACTCAGTTGAGCATAAACCTTTGTCGTCTCACTCTTTTCGTGACCAAGCAAACTTTGGATAACGTCGATAGGAGCTCCGTTGTTTATCATATGGGTTGCATAGCTATGCCTTAATTGATGAGGATGAATGGTTTTATTGATGCCCGCTCGACTGGAAATTCTTTTAATAATATACCTGATCAAGTCAATACTCATCCTTTTTTGCGGTCTTCTTTCTGTCAGGAATAAACAAGGGTTGGAATCTGTCCGTTCTTCTAAATATCGCTTTAACCATAAGGAACAGCGAGTGTTAAAGTAAACTTCTCGTTCTTTATTGCCTTTACCTTGTACGATAACAGCGTTGCTATAAAAGTTGATATCTTCCCTATTCAACTTTACCACTTCACCTATACGACACCCAGTTGAATAAAAGAACTCAAACAAAGCATTTTCTGCAGGTGACTGACAAGCTTCTCTCAGGTATTCGATTTCTATTTCAGAGAGAAATTTTGGGATTCTCCTACCATCCTTTGGTTCTTTTAATTTCATAGCAGTATTTTTTTCAATTAAGCCTTCATCAAAAGCCCATTTAAATAATGAACGGATACAACGTATGCGATGCCCCAGGCTCGAAGGTTTAAGATGGCCACCAGCTTCTAAGAGATAAGTTTTCAGTTGTTCCGTCTGAATCAAATTAATATCAATATCCCCAAAGTGACTTAATAGCTTCTGGTATTGAATGCGGTAAGTTTTTAAAGTTAATGGAGAGTATCCTTCAATTTTTTTATCCAATTCGAACTTCTCCCAAGTTTCTGATAGCAGCACCTTATTCACTCTCCCACTAGTAATCAAGCAATCTTGATTCTAGTATGGGCAAGGAAAGAAATTCATATACTCGAGTTATTCAATAATACCGGTTTGGGATACTTAGCTAAAGGGCGTGTTATTACAGTACTTAAAAGGGAATTAATATTCCATTAAAGCCCCCTATTCTTGAAGACTCGAGTTTGAGATATTTTTTTGAAATAAATTCTAAACTAACTCTCCCGTTAGCCCTTTAATAGAACACTTGGTTGATTTCAAAGTAAGAAATAGTTGAGTGAAAGGAGTACATTATTTATAAAGTTGTCTACGTTTTTCCAATCCATAATTAACTGATAATAATGTCCTGAAAGTCTTCAACCTGGCTTTCAAACCATAAAATGTATAGGCAGCATCAATAGTATTTAGCAACAGAGTAGTGGCCATATTTATATGCATATTCGTATCTTTAAAATTTTCAAGAATAGAAATTTCGTTTGGATCGAACTTCCACCTATTCATTACGTCTAAAGCATGGACTTCTGAAGACATTAATCTATAATAAATTTCATAATCTGCCTGCATTCCAAGTTTAATACATAATTGTTGAAAGTTCCGTGTCTTTCCATCTAAATTATACCATTCTTGATTTTCGTTTCTTAATTCGAATACATCAGCATACCTCTTTTTAAGTTGTTCTAATTCTTCACTTAGTTCATTAATTGGACTTTCATTTAAGAACTTATCCCTATCAATATCTAACCACTCTCTTATCTTTCTTCCAGTTTTGTTTTCTGCTATTACACTTTGATACATTTTATAACCTCTATATTTCACAAATGCATTGTATGACCTCCCATATATTTTGTTATGTTCTGATAATAGCAATTTCAAATATACAGACAGTTCGAATATGCTCCTTGAAATTGAATCAATGTAATCGCTTTTATTTTCAATTAAACATTTTAAGGTTTCTGCTTTTTTAGCCATATCTTCAATGAAGGCGATTGTAACCACATCCTGTACATCCATTACAATTTCCTTTTGTGCAAAACGCTCTTTTATTATTACTTCCTTTGCAGCACTAGCTTCATCTATAGCTTTGTTCAAAAATTTCAAAACTCTACCCCCTTTTTTCAAACTTCAGTATTTGTAATAAAATCTGAATTAGAGTAAATGTATACTTGGAAAAAGTTACTCTTAATAGATTGCTTTAATAGCGTTGTCGTAAATATTTTTCTTGAAAAATCGCTAAGTAGGTAATCCCATGCCATTCTCCATTTCTAAATAAGTGGTCTTTTAGTTCTCCTTCTTTTTCAAAACCTAAACGCTCATACAAATTAATGGCCCTTTGGTTAAAGGAAAATACCCTTAAATAAACCTTATGTAAGTTCAATTCAGAAAAACTATAGTTCAAAAGCAGTTTCATGGCCTCTGTGCCATAGCCTTGACCCCAATAATCTACATTACCAATGTCGATGATACATTCAGCATTGCGATTCTTGTAATCAATATTGACAAGAGATACAATTCCTATCGGTTTATCGTTCTCGTTCACTTCAATGATATAACTTTTAGATGAGTTCGAATGGCAAATACTTTGTATAAATGCTTCTGTTTCTTTTAAAGTATGGACATCCAGCTCTGGGTTTGTGTTTTCCATCACATCCATATTGTTTCTCCAGTCATAATAGGTAACTGCGTCACTTTCTGTTAGCTTTCTTAAATGAATACGATCAGTAGCAAACATAATTTCCCCCCTGGTTATTTATATGGTCTAAGATAATTTCTACTTCTACTATCCCAGCTTTTTAACGGTTTCCTTTATATTTTCGGTTAATTGGGAAGTAAATGTAACTCGTTGCTTTTCTTTCATCGTTTTGTCATTCATTGCAAGGAAATCTATGGCACTCCATGTTTTGGCCAGATATATGTGGTTGACTAATTCTTTCCGTGAATAAGGGAATACCATATGGCATCTTTCCATACAGAAAGGTACTTTACTGCTATTTCATTCTCAAGCCATCCATCGTTACTACCAAATCCCGGCATGGTGATAGCTAAATCAATAGCTGGATGACCATAACCGATACGTTCAAAATCATATAAAACTAATTCACCGTTTTTTCTGATCCCCCAATTTGTCGAGTTTGGGTCTCCTGAGATTAAAAAACTCGAGTGGAAGAGAGTCTGTGTTAGCTCTTTGAGGATGTCGATGTGTTCCAGTATGTCATGAGGCAGGTATGAAGGATTTTTTCAATTGAATGATCATTCCAATAAAACGGGTAGGGATCATTTATCCTTATTGGTTTATTTCGACTCTTCATATGTAACCGGGCTAGATGAGCTAATTGTTTGAGTATTGCGGACAGATTGAGCCATCAGTGCGGTGATTTGAGCCACTATTTGCGGTCAACTGAGCCATTAAGTGCGGGGGTGAGAGCCACTCTTATTAATGTAGCTAATAATATAAACAACCACT